>JAGAQJ010000051.1 GCA_017622845.1 Lachnospiraceae bacterium
ACTGTTTTCTATAAGACATCATCCTTTGTAGGTTATTGTTTTCTTAGCAGATACAGTATACACCCACAGAGGCCTGATGTCTTTAGTTTTATGCTATTTGAGGCAGCTTTGGTAAAATTTCAAATTTGCTCATTTATAGTAGAAATATAATTATTATATACAATATTACAATTCAAGTAAAGACAAAACAGCAATATGCACAAAACAAATAAAAAGGAGAGGAGAAAATGGGGAAAGATTTTATTTACGGCGTGGACCTTGGGTGGGTCAGCCAGTTGGAATCACAGGGAATCTACTGGATTAACAAAAACGGGAATCGTACAGACCCAATCGAAGCACTCAAGGAAATGGGAGCAACAGCAGTACGTTTACGCGTTTTTGTCAATCCTCCCAGGGAAGCTTATTGGCATAAGTACGAGAAGAAAGCACAGGGAAGAATGTTCGGCGGTGAGGACTGCATGCTTGGCTTCTGCGATAAGGCAAGTGTTCTGGAGATGGCTAAGCGTGTGAAGAAGCTGGATTTAGGGCTGATGATAGACTTTCATTACAGCGACCATTTTGCAGACCCGATCTATCAGGACATTCCTCAGGAATGGGAGAAGGAGGATTTTGAAGGCCTGCAGAGAAAAGTGGAAGAACATACCAGGGAGGTTCTCACCCTTCTTACCGCAAATGACATTTACCCGGACTGGGTACAGGTAGGAAATGAGATTAATACGGGAATCCTTCTTCCTGTGGGAAGCAGTGCAGACGAACCAAAGCAGCTTGTCGCAATGCTCAACACAGGCTATGATGCAGTCAAGTCCTGTTGTCCGGACTGCAAGGTCGTGACACATATAGCCGGCGGCAATGATTATGAGATGTGTACAGTTTTTTTTGACATCTTCTTTGAAAACGGCGGAAAGACAGACATTATGGGCTTCTCTTACTATCCTTATTGGGCGCAGATTGTGCATGATGAGGCAAAGCTGCAGAAGGATATGAGCGCTCTTGCGGCTAAGTATGGGAAACCGTTGATGCTGAGTGAAATCGGCGGAGTAGAGAGCGAGGAGGAGGAATCCTATGAGCTTCTGGCAGGTGCAGTGCGTGCTATCAAAGCAGTTCCTGATGGTCAGGGATTGGGTGTATTTTACTGGGAGCCGGAGGTTGGCGCGGATTTTCTTCCGGATCACTATATTCTTGGTGCGTCAAGGATTGCAGGAGACAAGTGCCTGCAGTTTACCAGGGTTATGAGCGCATATGGCGACAACAAGTAGAGAATCGCAACACAATCTTATGGAAAGGGAGAAAATATGAAAGAGGAAGTAGAAAAAAAGAAATACAAAGTACCTTTTTGGAAGACAGTAAGAAAGCACTGGATGCTCTTGGCAATGCTGGCGCCTGCAGTGATCTATGTTGTTATTTTTTCGTACATACCAATGACGGGTATCGTTCTTGCCTTTAAGAATTACCAGTATTCAGGCGGCATTTACGGCTCTCCATGGAATGGACTCGATAACTTCAAGGCGCTGCTGGTGGCAGGCAAGCTGGGACAGGTTACCAGAAATACGCTGCTGTACAACATTGCATTCCTGATTCTCGGCGTCATCTTTGAGATGGGAAGCGCGATACTTTTGAATGAATTATTGGGAAAAAGGTTTAAGAAGGTAGCTCAGTCCTTTATGTTCCTGCCCTACTTTATCAGCTGGGTAGTTGCGGGAGCCATTATGTACAATATCTTTAATTATGAAAAAGGTGTATTTAACCATATCCTGGCGCTTTTCGGCGCAGAGCCGTTTGATTTGTATAATACGACGTGGGCATGGCCGATTGTCCTGATATTCCTGAAAATCTGGAAACAGACAGGCTATGGCTCCGTGGTATATCTGGCGGCAATCACAGGGCTTGACCAGGAGATGTTTGAGGCGGCAAGCATTGATGGAGCAAGCGTCTGGCAGAGGATTCGGTATATTACGATTCCGTCATTGATGCCGACGATGATGATTCTGGTATTAATGGGAATCGGCAACATTTTCCGTGGAGATTTCGGACTATTCTATCAGACGGTAAAGAGCAGTGCGCTGCTTCAGCCGGTGACGGATGTTATCGATACTTATGTATTCCGTCTGCTGATTAACAACAGTGATATCGGCGTTTCCGCAGCAGCAGGCTTGTATCAGTCGGTACTCTGCTTCCTGACCATCACTGTCTGCAATAAGCTGGTTAAGAAGGTAGACCCGGATTATGCGTTATATTAAGGAGGTGCAGAATATGGCAGCAATTACAGCACATCACAAAAAACTGCCCAAGGATCAGATGGCGGTCAATGTCATCAGCTATATATTAATCGGACTCTTTGCTTTAATCTGCGTGATACCGTTTTACCTGATTATCGTAGCTTCTTTTACAGATGAGGCTTCCCTGATTCGAAACGGCTATCCGCTGATTCCAACGAATTTGAGCATACAAAGCTATCTGCTGTGCCTGAAGAATCCGGTTTCGATTTTGAAGGCGTATGGGACGACGATTGGAGTAACGGCAGTCGGCACACTGTTTTCCGTATTCATCGCAACCATGACAGGTTATGTATTATCCCGTAAAGATTTTCCATGGCGCAACAAGTTCTCGTTTTTCTTCTTCTTCACGACGCTGTTTAACGGCGGACTGGTACCATGGTACATGCTCTGCGTGCGGTATCTGCATTTTAAAAATTCTTATATCGGCATTTTACTGCCGCTGATGTTTTCCGTTTGGAATATGATTATTGCCAAGTCCTTCATGAACGGTATTCCGAGTGCCATTACAGAATCGGCAAAGATTGACGGAGCAAATGACTTTGTAATTTTCATGCGCCTGATACTTCCGCTCAGCAAGCCGCTGCTTGCAACGCTCAGCCTTTTCGCGGCGCTTGCTTACTGGAACGATTGGTATAACTGCATGCTGTATATTACAGATGAAAATATGTTCACATTACAGTATTATCTGCAGAGAATTTTGGGAAGTGCGGAGGCAATGAGAATCGTTGCGGAGAAATCCGGCATCGCGCTTCCGTCTATTCCATTGGAAAGCATGAAGATGGCAATGACCGTTATCGCAACCGGACCGATTGTGCTTCTGTATCCGTTCGTACAGCGCTATTTTGTAAAAGGCCTTACGATTGGTGCAGTAAAAGGTTAACAATAAATGTAACTATGAAGGTACTGAATAGTTACCGATAAATTATTTATAAAGGAGAGGAAATCATGAAAAAGAAAAAATTTCTCGCAACTATCTTAAGCGTGTGCATGAGTGCTTCCCTGCTTGCAGGATGCGGAAGCTCATCAGACACAGAAACCTCATCGAAGGATACCACGGCAGCGCAGAGCCAGACGACAGCAGATAACGCCGCTGCCTCAGACACGGCTTCCACTGTAACACTGGACCAGCTTCCTTCAGCGGTCGGAGAGGGAACTATCACAGCGTCTCCGGAGCTGTACGCTTATACAGATTTAAGTGAAGAATATACGGTTAATATGTATCTGATCGGCGACACGCCCAACGACTGGGATAAGGTGCTTGGACTTGTAAACGATTACCTGCAGCCTTTTAATACAAAGCTGGCAGTAACCTTCATGAGCTGGAGTGATTATCAGACGATGTATTCGCTGGTATTGGCGGGCAGTGAGCAGGTAGACCTGATATTCACTGCTCCATGGTGCTATATGTATAATGAGGCGGCAAAAGGCTCCTTCTATGAGCTGACAGACAGCTTTGTCGCAAGCTATATGCCGCTTGCCAGCAAGTATCAGGCAGGAGACAGTTGGGACGAGACAACAATCTCCGGCAAAACAATCGCTGTTCCGTCCAATCAGGCGCAGCCTATGGGCAAGATAGTTGCCGTGCGCCAGGATTTGATGGAAAAGTACGGCATGAGCGAATTAAAGACGTGGGATGACTATAAGCAGTATATGCTGACGATTGCTGAGAAGGAAACACCTGAGAGCGGAATCTATGCATTGGCAGCTTCCGGAGATAATAATGAGCTGTGGGATGTATACCGCCAGCAGACAGACACGTTCCTTGCACTGGACAGCAGCTATTTGGATATGATGTATGAATACAAGGGTGAAATTCCCGACAAGGAAGATATCAAGCTGGCATATGAGTATGATTCTTTCCGGGAGTATGCTAAGGATATGAAGGAAATGGCAGACGCAGGCTGCTGGAGCCGCAGCGCCCTGACCAATACAGTTACTGATGATGACGCATTCGGAAACTTACAAGGCGCTTCCATTGCATGGAACGGTTCCGTATTCACTTATATGGAGCAGGCTGAACAGACAGAGGGTGTTGAATGTATGGCTTATGATCTTACAACAGATCATTTGGTAGGTGCAGAGGCATACTCTAATAACGATATGGCAATTGCAGCAGGCTCTAAAAATCCTGAGCGCGCAGCAATGGTTCTTGATTTGATTAAGTTTGATTCTTATCTGAACAGACTTCTGGTTCTTGGCATAGAGGGTGAGCACTATACGATTGACGATCAGGGTCAGTATACGGAGACAGATAAGGCAGCAGACTTTGCAGCATTCTCCATTTCTGCATCATGGGCGATTAAGAATGGTGATTTAAATGAGGCAGGTACACCGGAGCGTGAAAAGGCTGTCACAGATGAATGGGAAAAGAGAGTACAGATGAACCCGACCATTAACTTTGTGTTTGATGACACAAGTGTCAAGTCCTATGTATCTGCAGTAACAGCCGTATTGACAGATTATGTTCCAATGCTGGAGCTTGGTCTTGTGGATGATGTAGATACAACACTTGACGAAATGATTCAAAAGTGTTATGATTCCGGTCTACAGGAAATCTATGATGAATTTTATGCACAGTACGATGCATGGAAAGCTACCAGATAAAGGCATCCGGCAGATGTGATGATAAAGAAAGCTGACTGTAAGGTCAGCTTTCTTTATCGTATGAAGGGCATATTCATGTAACGGGCTATTAGCTTGAGGAGGTATGAGGAAGATATGTATTTAAGTGGAAATCAGGTACGAAAAAAGGAAAATTTTAATTTAAACTGGTTTTTTTACCATGGCGATGAAGAAAAGGAGGCAGGCAGCAGGGGATTGGAGGGTTTTCGCCCGGTGAAGCTGCCGCATGACTGGAGCCTGGATTATCCGTTGGACGAGCATGCCCTCTCCTGCGGTTCGGGAGGTTATGCAGAGACGGGAATCGGCTGGTACCGCAAGCTTTTTGACATCAATCCGCAGGCGCTCGGACAAGGCAGAGTCCATATCTGTTTTGAGGGTGTCTATATGCTCTCAAAGGTGTGGATAAACGGACATTATCTGGGACAGCATGTGTATGGCTATACCCCTTTTTCGTATGACATTACAGAATACTTGAATCAGGATGGAAGGGATAATGTGATGGACGTACGAGTGGATAACTCTGCGCAGCCCGGTTCACGATGGTACTCCGGCTCGGGTATTACCAGAAATGTATGGCTGCTGGGCGTGGCAGATATTTGTGTCGCACCCTATGGCGTGTGGGTGCAGGCTGTGGATATCAGTGAAGAAAAGGCGGAGCTTAAGATTGAGACGGAACTGACAGTCAAAAGACAGAGCGGACTGCTTCGCGTAGAGACTGAAATTCTGTCGCCGGATGGAACAGTGTGCCTTGCGCTCAATGATTTGAGAAAGGGAGAAACTACGACTGTAATTCAACATGGTACTGTCGAAGCGCCCGTTCTTTGGGATACGGACATGCCGGCGCTTTATAAGGCGGTAACGAGAGTCTATGAGAATGATATTCTGACAGACGAAGTACATACGTCATTTGGCATCAGAACTGCCCTGTTTGACAAGGACAAGGGATTTCTGCTGAACAACAGACAGGTGAAACTGAACGGAGTCTGTATTCATCATGACGGCGGATGCATGGGCGCCGCAGTCCCGGCTCCAATATGGGAGAGACGGCTTGAAAAGCTTAAGGAAATGGGCGTCAATGCCATTCGCATGGCGCATAATCCGCCCGACACGGCGCTTTTGGATTTGTGTGACCGGATGGGCTTTCTGGTAATGGATGAAGCATTTGATGAATGGCGCTATCTCAAGGGGAAGGAGCTTGGCAGCAACACTCATGAAAGCCACGGCTACTCCAAGTGGTTTGATCTGTGCCATGAGGAAGACCTGCGTGCAATGGTGCTGCGTGACAGAAACCACCCGGGCATCATATTGTGGAGTATCGGCAATGAGGTGCCGGACCAGACAGCCGGGGACGGATATCAGACAGCGAGAAAGCTAAAGGGCATTTGCAAATCCCTTGATCCGCTCAGGGCAGTCACACAGGCAAACGATCAGATTGCAGCAGAACCAAAGGCTGCGAAACCGGAATTTCTGAATGAACTGGACGTTGTGGGCTACAATTATGTGGGAAGGTGGAGAGAGCGCGCAGAAACCTTTTATGATGAAGATAAAAGGACATATCCCCAATGGTGCATGATCGGAACGGAGAACGGCGGTTTGGGGGGAATCCGCAGCAAGTATGCGTTTACGATGGAGGAAAAAGCCGGGTGGTGGAAACGTCCTTATTACAGCGCTCCCGTAGACGCAGGCAGGCTGCTTCGTTTTACCATGACACATGACTATGTCGCGGGCGATTTTATGTGGACCGGAATTGACTATCTGGGTGAGTCTCATTGGCCGGCGCGTTCCTCAAGCGCCGGTGTGCTGGACACTTGCGGTTTCCCGAAGGACAGCTTTTACTTTTACCAGAGCATCTGGAAAAGGGATACGCCGATGGTGCATCTGCTTCCTCATTGGAATATAGAAGCAGAGCCGGGGAGAATTATTCCGGTGCTTGGGTATACAAGCTGCGACAGCGCAGAGCTGATATTAAACGGCAAATCGTATGGAAAAAAATCGTATTCCTATCCTGCCTATGGCATGACGCAGGAATACGGGCATTTTGATAAAACACCAATTCCTGCTAATACGGACGATTTGTTTCTAAGCTGGGATGTACCTTATGAGCCGGGGTGCATTGAGCTTGTGGGATATGTGGACGGCAGGGAGGCAGTAAGGGAGACGGTGAGAACGGCAGGGAATCCGCATGCGATTCGCTTAAGCTGTTACCGGGACACAATGACTGCTGATGGACTGGATATCGGGCAGATAGAGATAGAGATTACGGATCAGGATGGAAATCTGTGTCCTCAGGCAGAGAACCAAATCTGGCTTACGGCAGAAGGCGCGGCCTCAATTGTCGGCATTGACAATGGTAATCCCCAAAACCACGAAAGTGCAAAGGGAAGCGGAATTCATGCTTTCGGCGGAAAGGCTTTTGCAGTAGTGCAGTCAGACGGAAATGCAGGCGAATGCAGAATAAAAGCATATGCACAAGGGCTTGAGCCGGCGGAAATCACGCTGCATTATCAGGCTGCTTCTGCCGAAGGCTGATACACTCGTACAGAATGCTCAACATACAAGTGCCGAACCTGTAACAGTTCAGCATTCTGTATGTTGGCATGCGGACGAAGGTCGGCAGTCCTATTCCGGTACAGGCGGTTGGACTCCGAATGCGAATTTTCTAATGGGTGATACCAAAAGCTTTTAAAACCGTCCGCGACCGGACTCTACGCGCCGTCCATGGACGCGTTTCGTCCTAAATCCGCATCCGTGCGGACTTTCGCTGATGTATCGAATCACCCATAAGAAAATGTCAGCATTCTCCGCCAGCCTGTTCCGGCGTAGGGCTGTCGCCCTTCTGTGCATTGACAATTGTTCCGTTTTATGATTTCACTGAACAGAAAACGGCAGATAGTATCCTGCAGGCTGCCCGGTGGAGAATGGTGATATTTCCTTATACGATGATAGATATCCTGGAGCAAATTTGCATGGACGCAAATTTAGGCGAGACGGAGGCATGGATGCCGACTCGAGCCGGCTCCGTCCTCATTCGGAAGCCTTGATTCATCGTATTAGGAAATTCCCATTCGAAACCAATGGCACCCGGAGGGATACTATCTGCCGTTTTCGTCCGGATAGGAATGCATAAAGGGCTGAACAGTTGCCGGACCTCAATGGTATTGTCAAAAATTGATTGAATAATTGGAAGGATATGGCTATAATGGAGAAGAAAAGTTTTTTTGTATACAATGTACTGTAACGTTTTAAGAGGGGAGTGACACATATGAAAGCGAAACGAAGCATAAAAACAATTCTTACCTTATTTTTTGTTCTGAGTGTGATTGTTATTTCCGTAATAATCAGTGCGCTTTCCATATTCAGCCTGAGACATTCTTCCACTCAGGCGGTAGGAAAGTATGAGGATGCGATGAATGAGGGATATCAGACGGAAATCAAATCCCAGGTGGAGACAGCCATTGCAGTTCTTCAGGCCGAATATGACAAGGTGCAGGCCGGAATTTTGACAGAAAAAGAGGCAAAAGAGGAGGCAAAGGAAATAATCCGTATTATGCGTTACCGTGATGACGGCAGCGGATATTTCTGGATTGATGATACGGATTATAATCTTGTTATGCATCCGATTCTGACAGAGCAGGAGGGGACAAACCGTTATAATTTGGAAGATCAGAACGGAGTTATGATCATTCAGAAAATCATGAGTGCGGTGGAAGGAGCAGAAGCAGGCGGTTTTAATGAATTTTATTTTACAAAGTCAGATGGAGTTACTGTTGCTCCAAAGATTGCTTATTCTGAAATTTTTACGCCATGGGGCTGGGTGGTATCTACCGGAAATTATGTCGATGAGATGCAGCAGGAAACGCAGCAGACAAAAACCGAGATGGAGCAGATGTTTTCCAGATTGATAAAAGAGGTGCTCCTCGTAGATATCATAGTGCTGGCGGTCATGATTTTTGTCGGACGGGGCTTTGGAAATTGGCTGTGCAATCCGATAATCAGGCTTTCCGGTGTTGCAAAGGAGGTATCTGTAGGAAAAATCGATACGGAGCTTGCGCGGTCTGACGGGGCGACAGAAATTGCAGCGCTTCAGAACAGCTTTTGTGATATGATTGATAACTTCAAATATCAGGCGGATACAATCAATCAGGTCGCCGGGGGAAACCTTTGCCTTGATGTGGCAGCAAAATCCGAGGAAGATATGGTTGGAAACGCGTTGGTAAAGATGATTGCGGATAACAATCAGATGTTCCTCAAGGTTAAAAATATTGCAGGCCAGATTCATTCCGGAAGCGAGCAGATCGCAGCAGCAAGTCAGAACCTTGCGCAGGGCGCCGCACAGCAGGCAGGTGCGATTGAAAAAATATCGGCATCCGTTTCTGATATTTCTGACAAATCACAGGTGAATGCGGACTACGTAGATGAGGTTGACCAGATTATATCAGATACAGGAAAAAACGCAGCAGCCGGAAATGAAAAGATGGAGGAGCTTGTTGTCGCAATGCAGGAAATTACAGATGCTTCTGCAAATATCAGCAAGGTGATTAAGGTAGTCAGAGATATTGCCTTTAATACCAATATTCTTGCGCTGAATGCAGCAGTGGAAGCCTCCAGGGCAGGAGAGCAGGGCAAAGGCTTTGCCGTGGTTGCAGAAGAGGTCCGCAGTCTTGCAGCGCATTCTGCAGAGTCTTCCGGTCAAATCGAAGATTTGATTTCTGATTCTATCCAGAAGGTCGAAAAGGGATTTGTTCTGGCACAGGATACGCAGAAGGCTTTGAAGCTGATTTCTGATTCCATAGACCGGATTATGGAATTGAGCAAAGATGTTTCCGTACTGTCAAAGGAGCAGGCAGCGACGGCAGCTCAGATTAATAATGCATTAAATGAGGTAACTGCTGTTACTTCGACAAACTCGGCAGCAAGTGAGGAGTTTGCAGCGTCCAGCCAGGAGCTGTCAAATCTTGCAGGCGAATTAAAGCGCCAGTTGTCACGGTTCCGGTTAAAGAATACAGGCAGCAGGCTCGAGGAGAATTTTGGCGGATATGAAGACTGACTGATACATATTGTGACAGGCTTTGCAGGAGTACTATGCTTTAGGAATCGAAGCATAGTACTTTTATTTTGGCTGAACAGCAGCCGGCGTCATAATCATGAACGATTTATCTTAACAAGCGAAAAGAAGATGTGTATAATATAAATACACCGCACTGCAGTAAAAGAGCTTCCGGCAGATACATTGACAAACCGCTGCATAGAAAAATATTCATCAATCCAAACAGTGATACAGGGGAGCTTACACAAGACAACAGGGCAGCGTATTTTGCCGCAGACAAGACAAAGGATTGAAACAGATTGGAGGAAAGAAAAATGACAGCAGAAAAATATGTAAAAGAAGTGGGGAAACTGCTAAAGTGCAGGACATCAAAGAAAAAAGAAATCAAACGGCAGCTTTTGGCGGATATCAACAGTCAAGTGGCAGAGGGAGAAGCTTTGACAGAGGTTCTCAACCGCATGGGGATTCCATGGGATTATGCCAACCGGTACAATGACAATTTCGACAAGGCAGAGCGGAAGGCTGCAAAGCGTGAAAAGACATTAAAAATTTGGGGGATTGTGCTTCTGATTGTCGTGGTACTGGCAGCAGCGGCATATGTGAAAATGCCAAAGATGAGTGACATCAGCGAAAGCACTGTGTTTCAGGAGGAGCAGGTCAGGGCGCAGACAGAGGAAATTATAACGCTTTACAGCAATAATGATTATAAAGCAGTTGTGGAGTACATGGATGATGAGATGAAGCAGGTGCTCAATGCATCGACGCTTCAGTATGTAAAGGACCAGATGGGCACGGATTTCGGGGAACTGCTTGCTTTTGGGACAATGTATATGACAGAGGTAAGACAGAGCGGCAGCATCTATGCGATGGTACAGGTCAATGTATCTTATGCCAACACAAGCGTCACATATACCGTCACATATGACGAGAGCATGAAGCTTGCCGGATTTTATCTGAAATAAAGTACGCTGGCATTGGGACAAGCCGCAATGTCAGAGAATGGGGGCAGATTACCATGAAAAAAGAAGAAAAAGCATATATCAGAAAGCTGTACATGGAAATCAGGCAGGCAGAGCGGAAGCTCCGCCTGACGCCGATGCCGGAGCTTACCAGTGAGGATTTCTTTTTGTTCCGCACGACAGGCAACCGGCTCGTGTATGAGAATGCGTACTTCGGAAGAAGGAAGTATCTTACCGTATACGCTATTCTGGCGCTATGGAGCAGTGAGCTTGCAAAGCATGGACTGGCAGATGAAAACACAGACGAAACAGATTATATCAGATCGCTTGAAGAAATTCTGCTGAATATCTGCAGGGAAGAATTTTGGGCGCTTCCGGCGCATATTGATTTTGAAAAAATCGATTTGGCAGAAACAAGGCTTACAATCGATTTGTTTGCAGCGGAGACGGCGCAGGCACTATCGGAGATTGTCCTGCGATTAAGCAGCCGGCTTTCGGCTCATGTTACAGAGTGCGTTGTGAGAGAGGTCAGCAGAAGGGTATTGCTGCCGTTTGCCGCCTCTTGGGCGCCCTATAGCTGGTGGGAAAACGACCGCTGCAACTGGTCGGCTGTGTGCGCAGGCTCTATCGGTATGACCGTCATCAATATGGAGCGTCTTAACAAAAAATATCACGAAAAATATAAGGGGAAGAATGATCTTGGACAATTACCGGAACATTGGCAGGAAAACTGCCTGAAACGGGTCTGCGATGCACTGCAGTGTTATCTCGACGGAATGGAGTCGGACGGCGCCTGTACGGAGGGATTAGGCTACTATAATTATGGAATGTCGTTTTACGCCGCTTTTGCAGAGGAGTATGAGCAGGAATATCCATCACGCAAGGAACGGCTGATGTATCGCGATAAGTGCGGGCAGATTGTGCTGTTTCAGCAGAAATGCTATTTTGGAGGCGGTGTGAGCATCAGCTTCTCGGACGGCAGCCCAAGGGAGTCCTTTTTACCCGGGCTTACGGCATATCTGAAGCACTGCTATCCGCAGGTCCGGACACCGGATTACAGTCTGGCGCGTCCCTTTGATGAGGATGCCTGTTACCGATACCTCACAAATGAAAGAAACATAAGCTGGCTTATGAAATATGCAGATAATGATGAGACAGACAGCAGACAGGAAACGGCAGGCGGACTTACGGCATACCTGCTTCCTGCGGCGCAATGGCTGATTTGCCAGAATCAAAACGGAAATGGGTTTGCGGCAAAGGGCGGACACAATGATGAAAATCACAATCATAATGATATCGGTCATTTTCTGTGTGTTTACAACGGAGAGATGCTGCTTGCCGATTTGGGGGCAGGAGAGTACACAAAGGATTATTTCAGCGATAAACGATATGATATTCTCTGCAACCGTTCAGCCGGACATTCCGTGCCTCTTGTCAACGGCAGGGAACAATGTGCAGGGAAAGAGTACTGCGCAGACCGCTTTTCGTGGAATGAGGATGAAAACGAGCTTACGATATCCTTTGCAGGCGCTTATGAGAAGGGCAGCCTGAACGGACTTGTGCGCCGCATCAAAATGTATGACAGCTGTGTGGAGGTGAAAAACAAGAAGGCGCCAAAGGGGAAGCTTGGAATGCAGCTGGAGCTGACAGATACATTTGTAAAAAGCGGGCATACGGATTCGATAACGGAGAATATCATTACAGGCGTCAAACCTGTGATGCAGGACGGTGCAGTACTCATCAAAGGCACTCACGGAAGCTGCCGGATTACATCGGAAGATATCAGTGACAGCACAGCCAGAATCATTCCCTGCAACCATCAAAATCATGCCGGAGCCGTGCAGACAGTCTGGCAGATTCGGTGGGACTGCAGCATGGAAAAAGCTGATGAGGTAACCTGTAAAATGTGGATAACTTTTTATGACAACGAAATTGTCAGTCAATATCCACATAATTATGCACAATATCCACAAAAAGATGCATGAAAAACCCATTGTAAATATTCAAAATTGTAGAAAATGAAAAAACTGTTTATACAATTGATGCATAAGCAAAATTCCTATTCGGAAGCCATAGCAGACAGAGGAATACTATCCGGCGTACGGTCGATTTTGTATGAAAAATTTCTGAATATGCTATTGTTTTCTATCGGCAAAAGAGATATCATATTATATGAAATGACAATATTTTAACAGAAATCCTGATGAAGGGTATTGTTATGCGGTTGCATCAAAAACGGAGGTAGATATTATGGCAATTTTAGTTACAGGCGGCGCCGGATTTATTGGAAGCCACACAGTAGTAGAGCTTCAAAATGCAGGCTATGACGTCGTAGTACTGGACAATTTATCAAATGCAAGCGAGAAATCATTGCAGCGTGTGGAGAAGATTACAGGCAAGCCGGTTACTTTCTATAAGGCAGATATTCTCGACAGAGATGCATTGGAGGAGATTTTCACAAAAGAAAATATTGATTCCTGTATCCATTTCGCAGGCTTAAAGGCAGTCGGAGAGTCCGTAGCAAAGCCTTGGGAATACTACAACAACAATATTGCAGGTACATTGACGCTCGTAGATGTCATGAGAAAGCACAACTGCAAGAACATTATTTTCTCTTCATCAGCTACCGTATACGGAGATCCGGCATTTATTCCTATCACAGAGGAGTGCCCGAAGGGTCAGTGCACCAACCCTTACGGCTGGACAAAGTCCATGCTTGAGCAGATTTTGTCTGACATGCAGAAGGCAGACCCGGAATGGAACGTAATCCTTCTTCGTTACTTCAATCCGATTGGAGCACATAAGAGCGGAACAATGGGTGAGAATCCAAACGGCATACCCAACAACCTGATGCCGTATATCACTCAGGTAGCCGTAGGAAAGCTTGAGAAGCTCGGCGTATTTGGAAACGATTATGATACGCATGACGGAACAGGCGTCAGGGATTACATTCATGTAGTAGACCTTGCAGTCGGACATGTGAAGGCATTGAAGAAGATTGAGGAGAAGGCAGGACTCTGCATCTACAATCTCGGTACAGGCGTAGGCTACAGCGTACTGGATATCGTAAAGAATTTTGAGGAAGCAACAGGCGTAAAGATTCCTTATGAAATCAAGCCGAGACGTGCAGGAGATATTGCTACCTGCTATGCTGATGCGACAAAGGCAAAGGAAGAGCTTGGCTGGACAGCACAATATGGTATTAAGGATATGTGTGCAGACAGTTGGAGATGGCAGTCAAATAATCCAAACGGATATGATGATTAATAATTGATAAAATATAACAGATAAAATGAAATGGTTCGGGAAGCAGATTCCCGGATCATTTTTGCGTATGACGGGCATGCCGTCAGTCGATTTTGATACCATTCAAATGGTATAAAATATCCAAATGAATAAAGAATTTTGTGTGGAATTTGGAAAAACTGTTATGAAGAACAACTTCCATCCATTCTGTATGCCAGATAAAAGATTATGATTTACTGATTACGGATAATAATGTATCTGAGGATTTTCTGATACAGGTAAGGGAACTTGGAGTGGTTATAGAAACAGTTAATTTGAAGGGGGTATGAAATATGTATTGTATATTAGTGACGGGTATTCCGGCAGCAGGAAAAAGCACTATGGCAGAAGCTATGTCAGAAAGGTTGAAGCTGCCTGTTATTTCAAAAGATACTATAAAAGAATTGCTGTTTGATCATGTTGGTTTTCAGTCGAGAGCGGAAAAAGTACATCTTGGAATTGCCGGTATGGAAATTATGTATTATTTCGCAGGTCAGCTTATGAAAGCAGGTCAATCCTTTATATTAGAGAATAATTTTGAATATTCGTCCGAACATGGAATAAAAAATCTTTTAGAAAAATATCAATATTCTGCATTGACCATTACATTAACAGGTGATTACAAAGTGATATATCAGCGTTTTTTGGAACGGGAAAGCAGTCCTGACAGGCATAGAGGGCATGTTGTTAATGACTGCTATCCGGAAAAGAAAGAGAATAATCTAAAAGCCCTAAAGGCAAAAACTATTTCTTATGAAAATTTTGTTCATGGAATAGAACAAAGAGGATTTGATGCCTTTTGGGTTGGTGACAGACAGATTAAAGTAGATACAACAGATTTCTCAAAAATTAATATGGAAAAATTATTTTCACTAATTGTGGAATGGAAGGGGGAAATACTACAAGATTGATGCCCATGTTCATTTGGAAAAAGGAGATTATACAACAGAATGGATAGAACAGTTTATTGATGGATGGGCTTTTAAATTGATGAAGAGGAAGTAAAATGTACATTGAAAAATATTGGGGTAATTACATTGGGGGTACGGATGACAGCCTGACTTTGTTGGATTATTTAATTGATAAGCAGAAGACTGAAATACCTTTGAGAGCTGATAAAGCAGTTTCACTATGAATTAAAGTCAGGTGTGTTTGAAGACAGGGCGAATGGTTATGCCATAGGAGACTATAAGAAGAGACCGAATATGATTGGGCTGTTTGCGGACGAACAGAAGGAATATTATCAGAGAGCAAGTTATTTTATGTAGGGATCATGTAATGAAAATGTAATATTGGTTCTTAAAGGGATTGAATGCAATTCCGGTTTGGCATCACGAGTTTTCAATTCAGCATATTAAAGGCATATTAATAGAAATGGCACAAGTAACAATGCTAAGTTAATACAAATGTATTGACTTGCCATTGCTTGTTTGCTATTCTTATAGTAGAAATAGAGTAGGTGTAGGAGGCGGCATAAATGGCAAGTACGATTCAAGTAAGAGTGGACGATGATTTAAAAACAAAGTCAGATGCATTGTTTAAAGATTTAGGAACAGATACCACAACTGCAATTCGTATATTTTTAACACAGGCGCTAGCAGTAAATGGTTTTCCGTTTGAAATAAAGAGGGCAAATGTAAATCCATATGAAGCATTAACAGAACATGAAATATTAGATAAGCTGGAAAAATCGCGTGAACACGCAGCACAGGGAATGTATAAAGATGCGATAGAAGTTTCTCGTGATATGAGGACAAAGTATGGATTATAAAGTAGTAGTTACAAGAGATGCAGAAGAGGACTTAGAGCGTTTTATGAAATATCTTATTATTGAGAAAAAGAGTATGCAGGCGGCAGAAAATCTACTGAATGATTACGATGTAACAATCGAAAGTCTAAAGCATGTGGCAGGAAGTTTGAAGCTGTGTGATAACCCAAGACTGCGTCAGTTAGAATATCGACGCATTAACTTCTTAAATCACAGATATTTTATGCTATATCGCATCGTGGATAATGTAGTATTTGTGGATAATGTTTTTCATGAGTTGCAGGATTATGAAAATAAGATGTATTAGTCGTAGTGCAGAGAGACCAATGCCAGTTTATCGGGCAGAATGAATACATAAATAAAGAGCCGGACTCACAGACGCAGAGCCGACAGACTTGTGAGAAATCACAGTTTGTCGGCTCTCTTTATATCCAAAAATATTATGCCGTTTCTATAAACTCATTCCCCCTGCCTGGCTGCACACGGACATGGGAGGGAGATACATTCTCTGCCTGCCTGGCACGAAAAAACGCTGTATGCAGAGATGAGCGGCAGAACAACGTTTCGTTGTTTTACGCTCAGGAAAAAAACTGATAAGATAAAAAGGCAGAATAACCGAAACAATTTTGAATCACATTTGAGAAGCAAAAGGAAGGAGCAGCAATGGAAAGTCTTGTTCCGGAAAAAATCAGCTATCTCGAGCTGAAAAAGCATCTGTGCAGGATAGTAAGACAAAAAGGAACTATCCGTGATATGCTTCATATTCTGGAAGAAATGGAAGAGTCTATGGAGGATTAAAAAGCCAGACATTTAAAATTATTAAGTAACAGTTCAGCCTTTTATGAATTCTTATCCGGACGAAAACGGCAGATAGTATCCTTCCGGCTGCCATGGATTCCGAATGGGAATTTCCTAATACGATGAGGAAGGCTTTCAAATGAGGACGGAGCCGGCTCGAGTCGGCATCCATGCCTCCGTCTCGCCTAAATTTGCGTCCATGCAAATTTACTCCTGTTGCATGTATCATGGTATAAGGAAATATCACCATTCTTCACCGGGCAGCCTGCAGGATACTATCTGCCGTTTTCTGTTCAGTGAAACCATAAAATGGAACAGTTGTCAGTACACAGAAGGGCAGCAGTTCTATGCCGGAACAGGCTGGCGGAGAA
>JAGAQJ010000052.1 GCA_017622845.1 Lachnospiraceae bacterium
CTATGAGAGTGGTATAATCATCTTGGAACTTCAACATAATGTGCCTCCTTTCATAGTGTGTCGTGATTTACAACTATAGGATAGCATATTTTGTTGAAGTTTTTCTATACCGACAATCAACTAGCACAACAGGTTAATTTAAGACGTCATATTGTAAAAGATAATATTGATCTTATTCCATTTCAGCGATATGGCTGGTCAGGAAGAATTATTATTGACAAGACGGAGCATATCACATACTCCATTATGACAGAGGGAACGTTAGCAACTGTTCCCAGAAAAAAGAATCGTATAAATCCGCATTATTTGCAGTCTATATTGTATGCTGAAAATAAAGAGTGTATTGCAAAAGAGAGACAGATGACATTGCAGGATTTTGGAATTACTATTTTTGATACGGATGTTTTAGAACAGGATTTTGAAAAAATAAGTCAAGGTTTGATTGACAGGGAAGAGGATTATAGGCACTATATTGTTTCATATATAGCAAATCATGGAGAAATAAAAAGTATTACATTAAAGTTCCTTGATAAAGAATTCAATATTGTGGATGAAGAGTCTCTCATGCAATACATTAGACCAGATTTTGCACAGCTTACGAATATGGATTCTGTGAAAGAGTCGGATGAAAACAACATTCAAAGCAGGAAAAGTCTGGTAGCTGTCAGGAGTGGAGTGAAACCCAAACTTCAGGAGATTGAAAAAAGAGCTGAAAAATAAGTTCAGGAGATTTTGACAATGGTAGAGAAACAGTTTTATGGTGAAAGATTAAGAAATGCAAGAATGTTTAGAGGATTGACCTTGACTGAATTGGCAAAAAGAACGGAGATTAGTAAACAGTCTCTTTCATTATATGAAAACGATAACAACAAGCCGGATCATATGAAAGTAGGAATTTTAGCATCTAAGCTTAATTTTCCCTATGACTATTTTTTTCAAAAAGACAGTTATGCTGCCAAGACAGAGACAACATATTTTCGTTCATTAGCCAGTGCTACGAAGAAAGACAGAACAGCACAAAGCATTAAACTAGAGTATGTAGCGAAAATATACGAGATATTGCTTGAGTATATTTCATTTCCTGAAATGAATTTGCCAAGTGTTGATTTTGAAGGATATGATGATGTATTTGAATGTGAAAGTGAATTCGCGGTTCAAGAGATAGAAAATATTGTGGTTCAAGTAAGGGAATTTTGGAATATCGGAACAGAACCGATAAAAGATTTACAATATCTGTTGGAAAAGAATGGAATTATAGTAACGGGTTTTGATACAAACGAAGATAAAATAGATGCGTTTAGTCAAAGAACTATAGTAGCTGGCAATGATATTTATTTTATTGCTGTAGCATTGGGAAGCAGACCGGAAGGAAGAATAAGATTTGATATGGCTCATGAGTTGGGACATATTCTGCTGCATCCTTGGAGTGAAGATTTAGAAGCAATTACAAAAGAAGAGTTTAAGGCAAGGGAGCGTCAGGCTAATATGTTTGCAAGTGCCTTTTTATTGCCGGGCAGCAGTTTTGGAAAGGATATATCCGCATATCCTACGGATTTAAACTATTACCAGTTTTTAAAGAGGAAATGGAAAGTGTCTATTCAGGCAATGATTTATAGGACACATCAGTTGAGAATCATATCAGATAATCAGTACCAGTATCTGATGCGGCAGGTTTCGAAAAATGGGTGGAGACAGAAAGAACCGGATGATGTGCCATGCACATTGAATGAGAGCATTTTTCAGGGAGCAGTTGATTTATTAATAGAAGAAAAAGTACTTACAGCAAAGCAAATATTGGAATTATTAAAAAGAAATGGAGTGACTTTATATTCAAATGATATAGAGGAGCTTCTTCATTTGCGTCAGGGTACGTTAAAAGTGGAAGAAAAAGTGAAACCAATTTTGCAATTGCGCAAAAAGCAGTAAGTATGATAATAAAGAGACAACGATTCAATATAAATAATTATCGTTGAGAAACTAATTGTGACAGCACTGCTGACACACATTTAAAAGGCGGTTATTTTATGAAAGAAGTAAATTCGGCTTTTTTGCAAGTCACTGACATTATTGAAACAGCTAAGAATAGCGCATATAAAAAAGTAAATGAAGAACTTATTAATATGTATTGGAATATAGGTGCATTTTTAAGCAAAGAGGCTGAGAATGCAACTTTTGGAGATGCATATATTGATTCGATATCGGAGTATATACAAGAGCAATTTCCAGGAATCAAAGGATTTAACAGGCGTGGGCTGTATAGAATGAAAAAATTTTATGAGACTTATGCTGATGATGAATTTGTGACAGCACTGCTGACACAAATTAGTTGGACAAATCACCTTGCAATTATGTCAAAGGCAAAAACCGTTGAGGAAAGACATTTTTATATCACATTGTGTATAAAAGAAAACTATTCTTCAAGAGAGTTGGAAAGACAGATAGAAAGCGCATATTATGAGCGTTATATGTTATCAAAAGAAAAAGTATTGCCGGAGCCTGTAAAGGGATTAAAAGAAAATCCATTTATGGATACTTATGTCGTGGAATTTTTGGATATGCCAAAAATCTATAAAGAACAAGATTTTAGAAAAGCACTAATTAAAAATATGAAGGATTTTATATTGGAGCTGGGAAAAGATTTTACTTTCATTGATGAAGAATATAAGGTGCAGATTGGCGGAGAAGATTTTGCGATTGATTTGCTGTTTTTTCATAGAGGGTTACAGTGTTTGGTAGCTTTTGAATTAAAAATTGGAAAGTTCAAGCCGGAATATATCTCAAAAATGGATTTTTATTTAGAGGCACTTGACCGACAGAAGAAAAAAGAACACGAGAACCCAAGTGTTGGATTAATATTGTGTGCGTCTAAAAATGACGAAGTAGTAGAGTATGCAATGAGCCGGAGCATGTCACCCATGCTGGTGTCAGAATACAAATTACAGTTACCGGATAAGAAGATATTAGAGAGAAAATTGCAGGAATTAGTCAATATACCCCAAATTGAGAAAGAATAGAATATGTATTACTATAAAAAGATTTGATGAAACAGTGATGTGGAAAGGAAATATAATGTTCTACAAAATGATTGAAAATGCGCGGAACAAATGGTATACATCCCCGGAATGTACAATAACATCAATGATGGAGTACATAGAATCGAGAGGTATGCTGCGTGATGCGCAAATTGGTGCAATCAAAACATATCTCTTTTTGAAGATTTCTTGTGAAAGCAAGCCGCTTGCAGATTTATTTAGCGATGGTAAATTTAATACACTTGATTTAGACAGCGCGGAAATATCGAATACCGTCCGCAGATATTTGGAGCAAAATACAGCTGCTGCGGCGTTGTTCGAATATTCATGCCTAAAAAATGATAAGGGTGAACAGGTTGCAAAAAAATTAGAGGAGTTTATAAAAAAGACACCACAAGATGTTGATTACAAGAAATTTTTCAGGGATGCATTTTATGGCGTTTCTTATACAGATTACCTTTTTAGTCTGCCGATGGGAGCGGGAAAGACGTATTTAATGGCGGCATTTATTTATCTGGACTTGTATTTTGCGTGGAACGAACCTCTGAATCCGGCATTTGCTCATAATTTCATTATATTTGCACCGTCAGGGTTAAAATCTTCTGTGGTTCCAAGCTTAAGGACAATACAAAAATTCGATCCATCATGGGTGCTTCCAGAACCGGCAGCATCAGAGATCAAAAGAATGGTGTCATTTGAAGTGCTTGACCAGAGTAAAACATCTAAAAAATCAAATAAGACGAAAAATCCCAATGTACAGAAAATTGCAAATCATCAGCCACTGTCAGAATTATTTGGTTTTGTAGCTGTTACAAATGCAGAAAAGGTGATTCTTGACCGTGTTCAGGAAAAGAATGGACAGATTACGCTATTTGACGAGAGTGATGATGACAAGGACAGACAGGCAAATGAACTCAGGAACCTGATTGGAAAACTTCCCGCCCTGTCAATTTTCATTGATGAAGTTCACCATGCTGTTAAGGATGAAATCAAGCTTCGCGCTGTGGTTAATAAATGGGCAGAAAATGATACGATCAATTCAGTGATCGGTTTTTCTGGTACGCCTTATCTGGAGAAAGTGGAAAAGATATCTGCTTCAGAAAAGCTGTCTGTCGCTACTGCTGAAATTACGAATATTGTGTATTATTATCCCTTAGTGAAAGGCATCGGAAATTTTTTGAAATCTCCAATTGTGAAGATTTCAGAAATTGCCGACAGTGCCAGGATTATTGAAAAAGGGGTACGGGAATTTTTGGATCATTATAAAGATACAATGTATGATGGTGGTCTTACAGCAAAACTTGGCATTTATTGTGGAAACATTGAAAAACTGGAAGAGACGGTATATCCTCTTGTATCCCGTATTGTAACGGAATATGGAATACAGAGTGATGCAATCTTAAAATTTCACAAAGGGAATAAACAATATCCGCAAGCCGCTGATAGTCAGATGCACTTTGATACGCTCGACACACCTTTGTCAAAAATACGGATTGTGCTTTTAGTTCAGATTGGAAAAGAGGGGTGGGACTGCCGGAGTTTGACAGGTATTGTTCTTTCTCAGGAGGGTGACTGCCCGAAGAATATGGTTTTACAGACATCCTGCAGGTGTCTGCGTCAAGCAGTAAAGAACAATGCAGAAACAGCGATTATCTATTTAAATCAAGATAATGCAGAAAAATTAGAATCCCAATTACAACTACAGCATCATATTTCTTTGCAGGAATTCATCAAGGGGAGTGACAATGGTATTACACTGCAAAGATATGACCGCACAAAATATTTGAAACTTCCAAAGATTGATTTTTATCAGCTTTGTGTAAAGTATGATACGATTGTTGCCTGTGAAGCAATGCCTGAAACACAAATACCATTATCAGTGGAATATGCGAAAAAAGATTTGGATATCACAAAAGTTACGGATTTTTCTATGAAGATATCGGACAGAGAATTTGATGATACGGAACGAGGCAAAAAACAGGCAACGTTTCTCTCATGGCTTTATGAGATAGCGAAGGAGAGTTTTGGCACATTGCAAATAGAAGAACTACTGCAGTATAAAGAACTATTGCAGGAAGTATATTTGGTGATAACATATCAAAAAGAAGATGTTCGGTATTATAGTTCTAAGTATGACATTTCGGCTGTAAATGCTAATATTCGTAAAGCTTTTATCGGAAAATGTGATTTTACTTCTTATGAAGAAGTAATACCACAGCAGTCAGGCTTATTGAACATTAAGAACTTTACAAAGGAAATACATACAGAACATGTAAAAGATTATTATCCGGAGCAGGAAGTGGTCGAAAATATTATTTTGGATGATAAGGGAAAACGAAAGATTGATCCGAAAATTGTTGATGCGATAGAAGCTTTGGAGAGTACAGGAAATTCAGCCAATATGATGGTAGCTGCTTTATTGCGTAAGCAGATGAGTTCCCATCCGCAAAAGGATCGTTCTTTTCATTATCTGCCTTATCATATGGACAGCGGATTTGAGCTGACATTTTTAACAGAAGTACTGACATTGCCGGAAATAGAGGGGCTTAATCTTGAGGTTTATTATAATGGGGATAACGTCATGACAGAGTTTAAGATTAAATGTTACAAGAAATTAAACAGAAAATGGGTATATATAGGAATTTACACTCCTGATTTTTTAATCATACAGCGTCAGAACGGACAGATTCATAAGGCTGTCATAGTGGAAACAAAAGGTGAAATTTATAAGAATGATCCGAAATTTAATGACAAACGTATCTTTATGGAAACAGAGTTTGTAAAACAGAATAATAGGATATTTGGTTATGAACGGTTTGACTACTTGTATCTTGAAGATGTGCTATCGGAAAAAGAGAGGATATCAATTACACACAAAAAAATAACGGATTTTTTTGCGGAGGAGGAATAAAAAATGCCGATTAAGTATGTTCCTTTTGTACCGGAACCGATTGAAGGACAGGCGATTCTGGGTAATTTTAACAGAATACTGAAATACCGCGGCGCAGATGATGCGGCGAAGGTTTTACAACGAGGAATGCCGCTTTATGAGATGGAAAAGAAAGAAACTGTTGGCAAAAACGAAAGTGGCAATATGGTCATTCGGGGTGAATGCGTATCGGCGTGTGCTTATCTAAAAGAGCATGATATACAGGTTGATCTTGTATATATTGATCCTCCATTTGCAAGTGGAGCTGATTATGCGAAAAAGGTTTATGTCCGCCGAAATCCGAAAATTGCGGAAGTGATACAGCAGGTGGAGGAAGAACTTGATATTGATGAACTGAAAGCATTTGAGGAAAAGATGTATGGAGATATTTGGAATAAGGAAAAATATCTGAATTGGATGTATGAAAATCTTATGGCGATTAAGAGCGTGATGAGTGAAACAGCGTCTATTTATGTGCATTTAGATTATCATATCGGGCATTATGTGAAGATTTTGCTGGATGAAGTTTTCGGGGAGGATAATTTTAGAAACGAAATTATCTGGAAACGAAAACAAGGAAATTTGGGACAGACACAGCAATATGGAATAGTTACGGATACAATTTATTTTTATACGTTTTCTGATAATTACTACTTTAACACTCCGCTTTCGAAAAATGGGCAAGAGGAATATTTAAAACGATTTAAATACGAAGACGAATCAGGAAGAAAGTATCGTCTTAGCCCGTTAATCAGTCCTTCTTATAGTCCATCATTGGTATACGAATATAAAGGGTACAAATCACCGCCAAACGGATGGTCTGTATCAAGAGAAACTATGCAACGTTATGAGGAAGAGGGGCGTCTTAGTTTTCCCCGCAATAAAGGACAACGTATTGAACGGAAACAGTTTTTAGATGAATGGGAGGGAAGTCCGATTCAAAATCTTTGGACAGATATTTATGTAATTAATCCGGTTGCAGAGGAACGTTTAGATTATGCAACTCAAAAACCGGAAGCATTACTGGAACGTATTGTCAATGCTTCTTCAAATCAAAATATGATTGTTGCAGATTTTTTTGGCGGTAGTGGTGTAACCTCGGCTGTTGCACATAAGCTGGGCAGAAAGTTTATCCATTGTGATATAGGTATCAATTCGATTCAAACTACCCGTGATCGCCTTGTTGCAAATGGAGCGCAATTTGATGTGCTTGAGATTAAAGATGGAGTACAGCTTTACCGGAATCCTGTACAGACGATGGATAAAATAAAATCGTTGGTTCAAGGGTTAAAACAGGATGATGCCTTAGACTCCTTCTGGGCAGGATCAATTTCTGACAGCAAGACAGGAACAATTCCTGTGTATATTCCCAATTTGGAGGATAGCGCTTCAAAGATGTTGGATACAGTTCAGATGAACCGTATTATCCATCAGGCAATACCGGAGTTGGAAAGCAGTATAAATAAAGTAATTGTATATTATATCGACCTTGCAGATCGGAAAGAAATTGAAGAATTTATCAAGAGTGATGACAGTACAACGGTTGAGATAGAATTGCGTGATTTGAAAAGTATTTTGGATGATGTCGTGATTGGGGATTATGCAGAGTTTCATTGTGAACCGATACAAGAGGATTTATTTGGTGGATATGCCGTTACAATAGACCGATTTGTTAGTGACCGCGTCATACAGAAAATCATGGAATTTAACCAAAAGGCATTTCTTAATTCCTCCGGCAAGAAGCCGTATAAACCGATTGAAATCAGCGAAGAGGGGTTGGAACTTATTGAATTTTTGAGTCTTGATTGTACTGCGTCCGAAGGCGAATGGCATTCTGATAGTGAAATCAAGATTGATAAAAATGGTTATGTCATAAAAAATGGCATCAAAACAAAAGACTTTTGGTATGCAAGAATATGCAGCAGGGAAAAACCATTGAGAATAAAAATCCGTAATATTTGTGGAGATGAAACGGAATGGGCAGTGGAATAATGTTGTAGTTGAGATATGTAAATTATGGTTTGGGCAGGACTTTATTATTTTAAGTGTAGAAATATCTGCATATCCGTTTGTGGACTTGATATCAGAGGATAAAAAGCTTTTTGTTCAGGTATCCACTGCGCAGGATATACCAAGTTAAATAATTTATATAATGTACTTAAGTTTTAGTTTCTATCAGAAATAGTTTTCGAGATGCAAAAGCAGAAAGTGACAAATTTGCTAAAAAGATACGAGAATATAAGATTATAGTAAATATGATATATTAAAATCTTTTGTTCAATGTACTGATATGATAAAAGAAGATCATGAATTGATTACAGCGTATCAGGATATCCTTGAAATATTAATTAATTTGAATTGCTAAGGAGCGGCTGTTATCTTGGATGAATTTAGAGTACATTAACATATAGGATTAAATGGACTATGTATAATTTTGATATTATGGAAAGGTATAAATATGAACGGGCAATATAAAAGTTTATTAAATTTATCAGTATGTAATAAGTGCAGATACAGAAATGTATGTTTCCTGCAATACATATCTATGCAAAAATACACTGAACAGGTGCAGAATTTCTTGACAAATGTTCTCAACACAAGCTTTTCGTATGAAGAACAAAAGAGACTATGGGGTGCAAATTACTGGTCTGTTCAAGAGCAATTAGTGCGATACTATGATGTACAAAACTGTGAATTAATAGGAAACAAGAAGCCATTTTTGACCAATGAGGGGCAGAGAGAAAATGACAGACAGAAAATCAGAGAGCTTTTTAAGCAGATGCTGGATATTGCTGCTAAAGCAACAGAGGAAAAAAATCCAGAAATGTCAATTATGTTTGATGGAATAGGGCTTGTGCTGGCATCTGATTATGCAGACGCAGTGAGTAAAATATTTTCTATGTTGAAGACGGCTGTAAAGAGAGATAATTATTTTTCGGGAGGATGTTTTGGATATTGAGTTTAGTGATCAGAAACTTATTGTAATTATTGGACATAGCGATAATAATTGAGTGGTAACGCTCGAAAAGAAGAAAAGTTCGCTAAAAAACACTCTTTTCTACTTTAACTTTAGCGTCAGTGTACAAGGGGCAATACGGTCAGAAACGCCCGAATTTGCGCTCCTGCATTGTTACTTTCGCTCCGCGTCGTTCAAGTGCCTTGCAGGAGCCACAAATCGGACTGTTTCTGACTCTTCGACCTCAGCCATCGGATTACATGTTCTGAGGCGTGTTACCCCCTGTACACTGATGCTGCCTTCGGAAAGCGCAATCGTGCCATACATCATCTGACAGATGCCATTATCTAAAGTTTGTTTCCCTTCATGTTCTAAAACAAGGTTTTCGCAGGTAGAAAGAGCCTGTCTTGCCATGTCAGTATTTTTGGAGAGAATCAGCATATTGGTAAGATTCATCAACTGTTGTAGCATATCATGAGATTCCGCCAGTCCAAGGTGTGCCATATTCTTGACAGATGATTAAAGCAGTATGGAACATTTCAGTATCCTCATTGATATGTACAACAAGGCGATAGAGGCAGATCTCATACTGAAGAATATACCAATGCAGGTATCGAGCGTGGCATGAACCCTAAAACAGTGCAGGTTATCTTAGGACATTCAAGCGTCAATATCACAATGAACCTGTACTGCCATGTGACGGAAGATACGCTCATATCTGAGATGAGTAAATTTGAAGCAGAAGAATCTGAAAAAGGTGTCAATCGTCAAATTGGTGTAAAAGTGGTGTAATCTCTAAAAATCAACTCAATAAAGCAGTCTGCGGGCAGTTGATGTCTATGTCACAAAGCTCAGAGATAAACTGTCGGCATGCGACGGATTCAAGATTGTAACAGAGCTGTGTCAGGGAGATAGAGATGCTGGAAAAATCAAAAACCTCTGCAGCGACAATCTATGCACTGATTGTCGGAATTTTGGGAACTGCATTTATGGCAGGAGCGACCTTTGCAGTGATGGCAGAGGCGCCGCATGTTTTTCTGTGCATTCTGCTTGCCATACCGGGCTTTGCCGGGTGGATACTATCCTATTTTGTCTATAAAAGGATGGTCAGAAAGCAGATAAAAAAAGCAACGCCCCTGATAGAAGAAAAGTATGATGAAATTTATGAGATATGCGAGAAGGGAAACCGGCTGTTATCCTGAAGCCGCAGCGCTGCCGCTGCCCTCTTGTAATCAATATTAATACAATTCTATCTATATAATTGTCTCAATGGAAAGATTCTGATTGGCGGAAAGCTGCAGGATGCTTTTGTAATACTGCTCCTGCAAATCAAGAATCTCATTGTTGTCAGTGCGGATAACAGGTCTGGAATAGCTGTTGTGATTGATAAAAATCACATTGCCCTCCATTCCGTTGCTGAGCGTTACCCTGTGGCTCAGGTACGAATTGGATACATTTTCAAGAAATGTGAGAATGTACTTCATGTCATATTTCCGGATGCCATCGTCTTCAAAATACTTGATGACAGAAAACGGGCACATTGCGGAGTGATAGACTCGTTCGCTCGTCATGGCATCAAAAATATCGGCGATTGTGACAAGCTTTGAAAAGTTGTCGATTTCATCACCCTTCAGTCCGTAAGGGTATCCGCTTCCGTCACATTTTTCATGATGCATCAGCGCAGTATTTTTGACAGGCTCAGGAATACTGCGGTACTTTCCTAATAAATGAAAGCCCTCGGAGGTATGCGTTTTGATAATTTCAAATTCTTCCGGTGTCAGTTTGCCGGGTTTCTGCAGCACCCCTGCCGGAAGCATGAATTTGCCGATATCATGAAACAGTCCGCAGGCTGTTGCCATTCGCTGGTCGGCTTCGGAGAAATGCAGCCAGCGTGACAAAATATTGGAAATCAATGCCACATCGATGCAATGCATATATATAGAGTCGTCTGCATTATGCATATTTAAGAGCATGTCAAAAACGCTCACTTCCTGCTCATCCTGATAGAGCAGAGCCAGCGTTTCCCTGACCAATTCATTGGCACGGAACGGTTCGCCGCGGTACAGAGCATTCATAAGGTTATTCCGGTAATGCTCTGCACATCGTGCAAATTCCTGTGAAAAACGTTGGAACTGCACACTTTCCTTCAGCTTTTCCTTGACGGATTTTTCACCGGAATCATGCAGGCATGCACTGACGGACTGGTCTGCCATGGGCTTTGACAAATCTGCGGCAATTTTGTTTTCAATATATACATAATAGATGGAATATCCTTCCAGTCGTGATATAATATTTTCAGTAAGGATGATTCCTTTTGGGACAATCACTTTGCAGTCATAGGATACAATATCCTCAGCGGTTACCATGCCCGGAGTCAGGTCCGCAACAGGTATCTGTTTCATAGGTATCCACCTTTCTACACAAATTGAGCATAAAAGCTCTGATATCATTGTATCGTTTCCGATATAAAAAGTCAAACATTAGGAGGCATTTATATGAAAAAATACACCCAAATACATAAATTATCTGACAATAGGTTTTTGAATCTTTTTAAACTGGACGCTTTGACCGATAGCGGGCGGCCCTTTGACTATTTCTTTGTGTCAAGGAGAAAAGCAGAAAATATCAAGCTTCTTACCAAAGACATTGCTGCAGAGGGCGTCGTGATTTACCCGATTGTAAAAGACAATCCGAATCAGATTGTGCTGATACGGCAGTACCGGTATCCGCTGGACGATTATCTCTATGAGCTTCCGGCAGGATTGATTGATGCGGGAGAAACGCCCGATATGGCTGCTGTGCGTGAGATGAAAGAGGAGACAGGGCTTGACTTTGAAGTGTACAGCGCCGGAAATGAAGCTTACCGGAGGCCATTCTTTATGGGAGCCGGATTTACGGATGAGAGCTGTAATGCAGTATTCGGATATGCCAGCGGTACAATCAGCCGGGCGGATATGGAGGACACAGAGTCCATACAGGTTTTGATTGCGGATAAGAAGGAGGCGGCACGCATCTTAAAAGAAGAACGGGTTTCGTTACGGGCGGCATACCTTCTCATGAATTTTCTGCATGCAGATCAAAATGCACCATTTGACTTTTTAAAGTAACACGCAAGCGTGTTACTTTTTTATGCGCAGACTTTTTCCTCTGCTTGACTGCATACGGTTCCCAAATTTATTTTTTGTGAAACAATTCGGAGGGCGCCATCGTCTAATCAGTATCAGGATAACATGCCAGGGAAAAACCGGGCATGTATGAGAATCCGGGAAAGGAGTCGGATCAATGAAAGAATTGATCGAGAATGCTTTGCTGAAAAATTATGAGAAGTATTATCGGCTGGCATACAGCTATGTGGAAAATGAAGCAGATGCACTGGATATTGTGCAGGAAAGTGCATATAAAGCCATGAAGCGGTGTGAAAACGTGAAGGAGGAAGCTTATATCGAGACATGGCTTTACAGGATTGTGATGAATACGTCATGTGACCTTCTGCGGAGAAAGAAGCGGCTGAGTGAATGTACATATGATGAGCAGGCGGAGCCGCCTGCGGCGGGATCGGATATCGGTGCCAGTCTGGATGTGCACAATGCCTTGCAGAAGCTTGATGAAAGAGAACGAACGATCGTGGTGCTCAGATATTTTGAGGACATGAAGCTGGAGCAAGTGGCAGCGATTACCGGAGAAAATGTAAATACCACAAAATCCCGTTTATATCGGGCGCTGAGGAAGCTTAGGGCAGTAATGGAAGGAGAGGGCGTTTATGAGTGAAAACAGAGAAAAGATAACATATGATACGCAAAAGCTTCAGGAATGGAAGGCGGAATATGACAAAATTACAGTACCTGGTGAAGCGTTGGAAAGGGTGAAAAAGGGAATACAAATGGCAGAGCAGGAAACAGAGAAGGAGCAGGAGCCGAAAGCCGGAAAAAGAAAGGATGCGGCAGGAGCAGATATCATGAAAGAAAAAAGAAACAAAACATATGTTATTTTAAAAAGAGCGTTTGCGACAGCAGCAGCAATTTTGCTTGTCATAACAGGAGCAGTGAATCTCGGAGGCAGCACAGTGGCGCATGCAATTGAACGGATTCCGGTAATCGGAACGATTGCAAAGGTGGTAACCTTCCGAAGCTATGAGGATACCACCAATCATTTTGAGGCGGATATCAAGGTGCCTCAAATCGAGGAAAGTGTGCATGAAACTCAAAATGAAAGTCAAAATGAAGGAAAACAGGGGGAAAAAGAAGAACAGGAGTTATTTCAGAAAAGCCTTGAAAATACAAACAAAACGATAGAAGAATATGCGCAAAGCCTGATAGATATGTATGAAAGTGATTTGGCAGCTTCAAACGGTGAAGGAAATTATTCATTGAAATCAGACTATGAAATTGTCAGGGAAACGGATAAATATCTGGTGCTGCGAATCAATACGCTTCTTGTGATGGCAGGGGGGGCACAGTCCTCGCGTATCTTCAATATTGATAAAATAACGGGCGAAATCCTAAAGCTTGATTATTTCTTCCAAGAAGACAGCAATTATGCGGATGTGATTAGTGATAATATAAAAGAACAGATGTTATCTCAGATGGAAAAAGATGAAAATGTCACATATTTTATTCAGTCCGACGAAGAGGAATGGGGATTTGATAAAATAACAGATGATACACAATTCTATTTTGCAGACAATGGCGATTTGGTGATTTCCTTTGATGAGTATGAGGTGGCTCCGGGCTTTATGGGGGCAGTAGACTTTACCATTCCCCGGGATAAGATTGCAGGACTGCTTAAGCCGGATATCTCCGTCAGCTAAACGTTTTCGAAAGTTTTAATATTTATTTCCTCCAAAGTGTGGTATGATGAGGGTGAAAGCAGATGGTACTTCCCCCTGCCTGAGCAGGAGGATGAAACAGTAACGCCCATAGCGGCTTTGGGAAGGAAGTAGTGGCGATGTTGAATAAAGAAAAAATAAAGCTGATTGAGTACAGACCAGAGGTTAACGGGGTGAAGGTTGACTTCGAGCTTCAGTACCGGGACAGGGAGACGGACATGAAGGAAATCGCCCGGAGGGTTACGGAGGATTATGCGAGAAGAGGAAATGACACGGATCAGATTGAGCACCTGCATATCTATCTGAAACCTACGGATTTTACAGCATATTATGTGATTAACGATACATATGAAGGGAAGGTTTCCTTGTTTTAGAGTAAGCAGAATTTTTAAAGCGTGTGCACAGGCACACGCTTTTTTTGGGTATTAACTCAGCCATTAATGTATGAACATCCGAACGAAAACGGCAGATATTGTCCTTCGGACTGCCGCCCTTCGTCCGATGTAACAAACTGCAAGGCTGGACTGCCGCCTTTTTGCACTCTTTGCTTTATAAAAATTTGACATTTTATGAAGCATAAATTATACTGATAATTGTCATTTTATGAGCGTTAAGAAAGATAAGAATCAACGCATAGGAGTGCATGGCAGGATACACAACATGAAAACAGGAAGGGGAAACAAATGAAAAAAGTAACAATACAGGATATTGCGGCTGAAATGGGGCTTAGCCGCAATACCGTGGCGAAAGCATTAAACGGCGGACTCGTATCCGCACAGACAAAACAGGCAGTTGTGCAGAAGGCATGGCAGATGGGCTATGCGAAGCTTGACAAAAATCTTTTGGAGGAGGTAAAAACTACTTTCCGCAGAATCAATACCGGAACGATTCTCGTGCTGTTTAACCGGATGCAGTCAATTTTTTGGACAAGGGCGCTTGCAGGAATCAGCAATGCAGTCAACGATGAAGGATACCGTATGCAGCTTCATGTAGTCGATGACAATGACAGGGACGGTGAGGAAACCGTCAGGCTGATAGCGGAGGATGTCAAAGGAATTATCTTTTTAAGCGTATTTCCCATTCGGTTTGTCAAGGGAATCAGCCGTACAAAGCTTCCGATGTCCTTTTTTAACAGTCCTGTCAATGCACAGGAGTATATTAAGCTTGGCGATGTCATTAATCTGGAGGGCTTTTATTCCATGGGCAGCCTTGCCGACTATTTAATCCGGCAGAAGGGCTGCACCAGATTTGCATACATCGGGTTTGCAGAAGGTTCACGCATGATACAGGCAAGATATCTGGGATTTTTGAACTCCTGCAACCGGAATCATATTCAACTGGACGCAGAGCTTCAATACACACGTCCCTCCAACAATATAAGCTTCAGCTATGCAATGGTTGAGGAGGTTGTGGCAAATATGCCGTATATTCCGGAAGCAATCATCTGCGAAGATGATGATGTGGCAAGACATGTGTCGCTGGCAATACTGCAGAAGGACCCGCAGGCAGTCAAAAAGGTCATTATCACAGGCTTTAACAATACGTTGGAACCGGATTTCTTTAAAAACGACATTATCACAGTAGATGTGCGTATTGAGGAGCTGGGCAGACGCCTTGTAAAATCAGTAATCGACAGGGTGAAGTGTCCGACAATGGACATTTCCTTTACAACGATAGCAACATATCCAAGATTGAATTGAAAAATATGAATGACAATAGAGAGAATACGTGATATAATCTCAATATCTACATATTGCGGCACCGACAGACGTAATATGGTTTTCAAAACGTTGTTGCAAAACGCTAATAAGAGAAATGAGGTTTTACTGATGGATTACAAAATTGTGACAGACGGTTCCTGCGATTTACCGCCGGAGCTTTGCAGGGAAAAGGATATTGACGTTGTTCCCTTTTATGTTTCTTTTGACAGTGAAAATTACCGGAAAGAAATTGTAGAAATGCCTATCAGAACATTTTACGATCAGATGGTGGCGGACCCCGATACATTTCCAAAATCCTCCATGCCCTCCGTTCAGGATTATGCAGATGTATTTACCCCGATTCTTGAGGAGGGAAAGGCAATTATCTGCATCTGCATCACAACGAAGTTCAGCGGCTCTTACCAGTCAGCCATGAATGCAAAGGAAATGCTGCTTGAGAGCTTTCCTGATGCAAGAATCACAGTCATAGACTCTACTATTAATACGGTGCTTCAGGGATTGTTTGTCCTGGAAGCGGCAAAAATGTATGATGCAGGGGTTCCTTACGAAAAGGCGGTAGAGGAGCTGGAATCAATAAAGAGTACAGGAAGAATTTTTTTCACAGTCGGAAATATTGATTATCTCAAACACGGCGGACGTATTGGAAAGCTCGCAGGTCTTGCAGGCTCCGTGCTTGGCATCAGACCGCTGATTACACTTAAGGAAGGGGAGATTTTCCCGTCAGGCGTGGCAAGAAGCCGCAAAAAGTCCCTGGAAAAGGTGTATGAGCTTTTGTGGCAGTACATTCAGGAGGTGGACGCGAAGCCGGATGCGTACCGGATATGTGTCGGATATGGCTATGATATCGAGGAAGCGGAGGAATTTCGAAAGGGCGCAGTCCGGTTCCTCAATGCAAAAGGATATGCGGCTGCGGACGAGGAAATTTGCAAGTATCAGATCGGAGCGACCATCAGTGTCCATACAGGTCCTTATCCGCTGGGATTCGGCATTATAAAAAAAGCAAAAATATAAAACAGGACTGAGAGCTGTTCGGCGGCACTTCTGCGGCATTATCTGCAGGAGTGCCGTTTTAAGTGTACTTAATTAAATTTACTTAAAAATTAATCTGCGGTTGACGCAGGAGCCAGATTGGTATACGATAATTTTGACTGGCAAAAAAATAAACTGCATCATGGGGTAAAAAAGGAAACTAATAGGATGTATACCGAAAAAAGGCGAAAATAAGCTGTTTCGGAAGAAAGGAAGAGGGTATTAGGATGGCAGGGTACGAAATCAAAAACGAGCAGGTTCAGGCTTATGTAGAATCATTTGGAGCTGAGCTAAAATCACTTAAAAAAATAGCAACAGGAAAGGAATATATGTGGGACGCAAAACCGGAATATTGGAAAAGAACTGCACCGGTGCTTTTTCCGATTGTGGGAAGCCTGAACAATGGATGCTATCGCTATAACGGCAGGGAGTATCCAATGTCGCAGCATGGGTTTGCAAGGGATATGGAGTTTGAACTGCTGGAACAGTCGGATGACAGCCTTTTGTTTGGTCTGAGCGCAGCAAAGGAAACGCTGGAGAAGTATCCGTTCCGGTTTCGGCTTGAGATTGGCTACCGGTTAGACCGAAACAGGCTGATTGTCTCATGGAAGGTAGTAAATCAGGACGACAAAGAAATGTATTTCAGCATTGGCGGACACCCGGCGTTCCTTTGCCCGTTGAATGAAGGCGAGGCTCAGACGGACTATCAGATTCACTTCGATGCACAGGATACCGTGATTGCTTCTGTAATCGGCGATAACGGTACGCTCTCAGCGCGCAAGAAGGCATATGCGCTGAAGAACGGATATATGAAGATTACCCCCGGCCTTTTTGATGAAGATGCATTAATTATAGAAAATAATCAGGCGCATCAGGTGTCGCTCTGCGATGCACAGGGAAAGCCGTATCTCACGGTAAGCTTTGACGCACCGCTGTTCGGGCTGTGGTCGCCTGCAAAGAAAAATGCTCCTTTTGTATGCATTGAGCCGTGGTATGGGAGATGTGATAAGAATATTTTTAAAGGCAGCCTGTCACAGCGTGAGTGGGGCAACACGCTTTCTCCGAAGGAACAGTTTTATGCGGAGTATGCCATCAGCATTTAGCGAAAGCTGAATAGCGGGCAGCCTGCAGGATACGCTCTGCCGTTTTCTGTTCCTTGAAACCATAAAGCTGAATTGTTGTCAATGCACAGAAGGTCGTCAGTCCTGATTACAATAATCCATGCGGCTTAACTGTAAAAATATGCTGCTTGCATTTAAAATTTGATAAAAAAGATAGAAACACACCGCAATTGTCGGGAATTTAAAACACAAAAGGAGAGCGAAATGAGAAGTATCAAAACCAAATTAATCATGCTGGGTGCCGTATCCATCATTTGCACCATAATCCTGGGGCTTGTAGGCATCTATATCATGAACAGCAACAATGCAAGCAATCAGGTCTTAAATGATATCAATCAGATTAACCTGAAGCAGAACGAAAATACCACGCAGGAGACGTCCTTCCTTTACGATCTGGATATGAGCCATTATCAGACAATCCAGTCCAATCTGGTTTCCATGGAAGAAGCAGGGCAGGATGCGCTTGCCGGCAGTAAGGGGGAGGACTATGACAGCGATCTGCAGAGCGTGGCAGCTGCGATTGCAGCAGTGAGCGCCAATACGGAGGAGCTTAGCGGACTGCTGAATGAGCGCGGATTCAAAAGCGGCAGCGGCATGTATGCGTCCTTTGCAGGCGGTGATGAAGCGCTGGAGGCAGCAATTGAAGCGATGGATAGTGAGAGCAGTTGGGTAGACGGCGCATGGGATACGGCTGCGCTGACAGCAATTCCGTCCATATCAGCCGAAGGGAAAAATTTCAAAAAAATGACCTATACGCATGATATTCCTGAAATCAGCAAGAGGAATATTTTATACATACGTCTGGGCGGTAATGGTATGGATTATACGGGTGATGTGTATGTTACGAATATCAGCCTTGACGGAGTGGAGTTTCCGATTGCAGATATCAATCCGGATGTGCTTTCCGGCTCCTACGGTGACGGTCTGGCTGGTGTGCAGGTGTCGTCTTTTGACGGTGCGGATGCGCTGTATATCCAGACGAAATTTGCAGATGTAAACGGAAACTGGCAGGAGGTCAGCACGAGAATTGATGTGACAGGCATCAATATCTCGGAATATAAAACAATCTCCTTTGACCTTTATTTTGAGGATAAGGAAAATCCTGATATCAGTATTGCAACAGCTTTTGACGGAAAGTATGTGTTTGATGAGAATCTTCAAAAGGTAAACAGCCTGTTTGATGCTTATAATAAGCTTGTTGCTGAGGGAAGCAGCACCGGAAGCTATCCGGAGGATATTGTGGAGCTGCTGGAAGAGATGACAGGCAATGCGCCTCTGTATACAAAGCAGCAGGAGACTGCCGATGCTCTGGAATCCGGGTTTTCGGCAAAGCTTGCAGCAGTCAGAAGCATTGTCGACTATGATCAAAACATACTGACCCTCAAGTCGGAAAACAATGCGGAGAACACAGAGCTGACATCCCTGACCGCAGAGGTGCGCAGCAAAATCGAAGAGCTTACGCAGCAGCAGAAGACAACGATGTCAACAGTAATATATGCTGTGTTTCTGGCGGGCGCAGTGCTTGTCGTTCTCCTCACACTTTTTGTGATTGCGTCAGTACAGAAGAGCATTAAGAATTTTAAGGAAACGCTCACGCATATTTCAGAAGGTGAAATCATGGTGAAGGCACGAACAGGCACAGGCGATGAGTTTGACACATTTGGGCGTTCTCTGAACAGTATGACTGACAAGCTGTCAGAGGTGATAGGAAATGTCAAAAGTTACGGAATTGAGCTGAAACAAAGCGGTTCTGAGCTTCAGGAAATGTCACAGACTTCAGAACGCACGTCTGACCGGATTGATGCGGCGATTTCTGAGATTGCAATGGGAGCTGCCAATCAGGCAAGTGATGTGGAAAATTCAACCAGCCAGATAGTAAATCTTGGCGAATTGATGGATTTAATGGACACGGATATTGTGGAGCTTGATGAGACTTCCGTGAATATGAAGCATGCAAGTGACGGAGCGATGACAATCCTGCATGAGCTGAGCATCTCAAATGAGAACATGACAGACGGAATCCACAAGATTGCACGCCAGATTACAAGGACAAACGATTCCGTAAAGGAAATTGAGGAGGCGGTATCGTTGATTTCATCGATTGCGTACCAGACAAACCTGCTTTCCTTAAATGCCAGCATCGAGGCGGCAAGAGCCGGAGAGGCAGGAAGGGGCTTTGCAGTCGTGGCATCGGAAATCCAGCAGCTTGCAGATCAGTCAAATAAGTCGGCAGACACCATTTTCGGCGTTATTTCAAACCTGATTCATGAGTTTAAGGAGACGCTTGACATCATGGGTCAGGTAGAGAGCGCGACAAGTGAGCAGAATAGTAAGCTGGCGGATACCCGGAAGCAGTTTGAGATTGTCAATGAGGGAATTGCGCAGTCAAGAGACAAAACAGCAGTGATTAAAAGCGCAGTCAGTGAGTGCAATAAGGTGAGAAATGCCATATCTGAAATTATGCTGAATCTTTCCGCGATTTCTGAGGAAAACGCAGCATTGGCAACAGAGACGGCAACTGCCATGCAGAAATTAAACGGTACGATTTCAGAGTTTCTGCAGGAATCACAGAAGCTTCTGAAAATTTCCTCCCAGCTTGAGGAAGATATGAATTTTTTTAAGCTTGGTGAAATATAACAGAGGGAAAACTTTTGAAAATACCTTGACAGGGAGCTTCAGAATGAGGGCCGACAGCACAGCAAGGCAGTATCTGGCAGAAAAAATGATATGGAACGGCAATAAAGAGGAAAAGGGATGATGGACAGAAAAAAGAGATATTGATACAATAAAAAAGTCCTTTACAGGACAGGAAGCACTGCATAGCAGCAGGCGGTTATGAGCAGAAATGTTTGTAACTGCCTTTTTGTGTTAATGGATTGCGGATAAGATATTACTCTGGTCGATAAATTTAAATATAACTAAAAAGCACAAATCAAATTGTAAATATTAAACTAAAATTAATCTGAAACCGAATAAAAAGTTGTTAATTCCTGGTATTTATGCTATTGTATAAATAACTGTTGAAGAATTCAGAAAGGAAAAGAGACGATGATTACCTATAACGAGAGAGAACGAATTTTTAAGCTGGACACGCCGGACACCACATACATGATTGGGATTGTGGATGAGGAAAATTTTATCGGACATATTTATTATGGGAAAAGGTTAAAGGAGGCAGAGGCTTCCTATCTGATGAGAACACAGGAGCCGCCCTTTGTCCCAAGCACAAATAACAGGGAACGCTGTTCCTTTTATGACTGTTTTCCGTTTGAATATCCCACAAGCGGCGTCGGAGACTACAGAGAAGGCTGTATCGGCATCAGAACGGCAGCAGGCCATGTGGGAAGCATGCTTTCTTATGTGTCGCATGAGATTCTTGAGGGAAAACCTGAGCTTGAGGGACTTCCGGCGACCTTTGGATCAGAACAGGACTGCATGACATTAAAGCTTATCTGTGAGGACCGGCATGTGGGAATGCAGGTGGAGCTTTTGTATACGGTATTTCATGACACAGATGTCATAACCAGAAGTGCAAAAGTGACCAATACCGGCAGGGAATATTTCTATCTGACCAAGATATGCTCAGCCTGCATTGATATGGATAACAGGGATTTTGACATGATATCTCTCCACGGAAGCTGGGCGAGAGAGCGCCATATTCAGAGAAAAGCATTAGGCTATGGCATTCAGAGCGTAAGCTCCTGCAGAGGTGAGTCCAGTCATCAGGATCATCCGTTCCTTGCATTGGCAGACAAGCACGCAACGCAGGAAAACGGTGAGATTTATGCCATGAATTTTGTGTATTCAGGAAATTTCCGCGCACAGGCAGAGGTGACGCAGTTTGATTCTGTGCGCATGACAATGGGGATACACCCTGAGAATTTCTGCTGGAAATTGGAGTGCGGCGAGAGTTTTCAGGCACCCGAGGCTGTTATGGTCTACACGGACAAGGGCTTTGATGCTATGACCCAGACCTTTCACAGACTTTATAGAAAGCATCTGATCCGCGGCGAATACAAGGATAAAAAGAGACCGATTCTTATCAACAACTGGGAGGCGACTTATTTTGACTTCAACACAGACAAGCTGCTGTCTATCGCAAGGGAAGCCTCAAAGCTCGGCATCGAAATGCTTGTTATGGATGACGGCTGGTTTGGCAATAGAAGCAGCGATAACTGTGCGCTTGGCGACTGGAAGGTAAATGAGAATAAAATTAACGGCGGCCTGAAATATCTGGTGGATGAGGTAAACAAGCTCGGCATGAAGTTCGGCATCTGGTTCGAGCCGGAAATGATTTCGCCGGATTCCGACCTGTACAGAGCACACCCGGACTGGGCGTTTGCGATTCCGGGAAGACCCGGAACGGAGTCGAGACAGCAGTTTGTGCTTGACCTTTCCAGACAGGAAATCGTTGACTATATTTATGAGCAGGTGGCTTCCGTGCTCCGGAGCGCAAATATTGAGTACGTAAAGTGGGATATGAACCGTCAGCTTACAGATATCGGAAGCTGTGGACTGCCTGCGGACAGGCAGGGAGAGCTGTACCACCGCTATGTGCTTGCGGTTTACCAGATGCAGGACAGGCTTACAAGGGAATTTCCGCACCTGCTGCTTGAGAACTGTTCGGGCGGCGGAGCGCGCTTTGACCCGGGTATGCTTTATTATAGTCCTCAGATTTGGTGCTCTGATGATACCGACGCCATTGAGCGTCTGGAGATACAGGAGGGAACGGCGCTGATTTATCCGTTATCGACGATAGGGGCGCATGTCTCAGACTGCCCGAACCATACCGTAGGGCGCGTGACGCCGTTTGAGACAAGAGGAATTGTGGCGCTTGCGGGAACTTTCGGTTACGAGCTTGATGTGACAAAGATTCCGGTGGAAGACAGAGAAATGATACCTGCACAGGTTGCAATGTACCACAAGTACAATGATTTGATCAGAGAAGGAGATTATTACCGCATTGCCTCTTACGCACAGAACCGCAAATATGACTGCTGGCAGGTAGTAAGCGGGGATAAGAAGCAGGCGCTTGTTACCTTCGTGCAGGTGATGAACAGGGCAAACTTTAAGTCCAGGCGGATTCTCCTTAAGGGGCTTGACGGGGAGAAGCGCTATCGGGTGGAGTTTGTCAATGATGACAGCGTGGAAGATCAGATATACAGCGGAGATACCCTTATGAAGGCAGGGCTGCTGGTGCCGAATCCATGGGGAGATTTCAAGGCAAGGCTGATATCACTGACAGAAGCGTAAGAAAGCCGCCGTTCCGGCTGACACGGAACGGCGCTATCAGACAAGAATAAAGGAGTGAGAACAATGGTTAAGGCTGTAAAGCTTGCAGATATCGCGGAGAAGGTAGGCGTCAGCGTCGTTACCGTGTCAAAGGCGCTGTCGGGCCAGAAGGGTGTCAGCGAGGAGATGCGCGCCAGAATCAAGGCGCTTGCCGACGAGATGGGATATACCCCGATTCATGCCGTGCAGACAGGAAGGACGAGGTCCTATACTATCGGCGTGATTACATTTGAAACATATTTTGCCAGATTTGCGTCCTTTTACTGGAAGATGTATCAGGAGCTTGCGACACGCGCAGTAAAGAAAAACTGCTTTTCCATGCTGGAAGTAATTTCCAACTTTGATGAGGAGAACCTTGTCTGGCCGAAGCTGATAACCGAGAATCAGAAGATAGACGGAATTATCGTGATTGGAAAACCGAAAACCGATTACCTGAAAATGCTTTATCAAAGCAGAAAAATACCGATGGTTTTCATGGATTTCTATGATGATGAGGATGTGGTGGATTCTGTCATTTCTGCCAGCTTCAACGGCATGTACCGTATGACGGATTATCTGGTCAAAAACGGTCATACGCGCATCGCTTATGTGGGAACGCTGATGTACACCGAGAGCATCACAGACCGGTATTTTGGATACTGCAAGGCATTGATGGAGCATGGCATTGAGGTGCGCCAAGACTGGATTATCAAGGACAGGGAGTACAGCGACGGCGTCATCGGTCCTGATTACAGGCTGCAGCTTCCCAAGGAGATGCCGACGGCATTTGTGTGCAACAATGACGTGACGGCATATGCGCTGATTAAACAGCTCGAACGGAAGAACTACCGCGTGCCTGAGGACATATCCGTGGTGGGCTATGATGATTACCTGTATGCGGAGTACGGTGACTCTAAGATTACCACCTACTCGGTCGATATGGGAGAAATGTCAAAGATTGCTCTCTCGTGCATTATCAAGCGTATTGAAAACATATCTGTGAACCCGAGCGTGCATATTGTAAACGGCAGAATCATAGAGCGCGCAACTGTAAAAAAAATCAATTAACGGATAACCGGTGTTTCTCTGCGGTATGCAAGCGGAGTGACACCGGTTTTTTCTTTGAAAAGCCTTATGAAGTGGTTTGTATTTTCAAATCCGACCATCTGGCCGATTTCCACAACCTTTTCATCTGTATTGAGCAGAAGCTTTTTTGCCTTGTCGATGCGCACCCTGCTGAGATACTGCATGGGGGTGCATTCATAATATTTCGCAAATTCACGCACAAGCCTGAACTTGTTGATGTTATATTCGGCAGCAAGCTCCTCCAGGGAGTACGGCTCCTCGCAGGCGGTGTCAAATCTGCGGTGCATATCCGCGATGTAGGAGGGCACATGGTAAGTGCCGGAGCGCTCAACAGCACGCACGAGATAAAGCTGCGTAAAAAAGCTTACAAGCTCCCGCGAGCGCATAATGCCGTGCAGCTCATCGTCCGTATCATTTCGCAATACCTGTTCCCACGCATCAAGAATGTCAGAACATTTGTCAAGGCGGTACAGGAAATCCCCTGATTCAAATATTTTCAGAAAGTAATATTCCAGACCTAAAGTGCTTACAAAGCAGATGGTGTATTCCCAGATGTTATGCCGGCAGACAAGCTTATGGTTTTTGCGGCAGTCAATCAGGGCAAGCGTGCCTTTTGCAAGCTCATACCCGGCATTGATGCCGTTTGCGCTTTCGCAGTACAGCTTTCCGGCTCCTTTGGTGGTGTGCACGATGCACAGGGCATCAAGACCTGCCGCCTCATAGGAAAACGGTGATGTGACGGACACGCTTTTGTGGCACAGCTCATGCGGAAGATAAGCGCAGAAATCATATTCTCTGCTGTAGGCATTGTCGAAGTAATCCGACAGGGAAAAACGGTTGCTTGTCTCGGAGGAGATGAGGCAGCCGAAAAATTCAGAGGAAAACATTTTTTTAGGCATAGTGGCAGCTCCTTATAAAAATATGTATTATCTTGATACCTGACGCAATTTACGTATTCTTACGCACTCCGCAGCAAGTACGGAGTGCTGTACGGAACAATTATGTATTATCTAATATAAAAGTATAAGGTAAGAGGGATTAAAAATCAAGAAAGGAATATAAAATTAAATTTTTGAATATAAATTTCTAAATATTCCGAAAGTATTTTAAATTTAAATCTTAAAATACTTAAAAATTAAGTAAAATTAGGCAAAAACTGAAAAAATACTGGGTAAAATATATAAAATAATGGACTTCAAATTGTAAAAATAGAAGAAATGACGAAAAAGAGCAACAACTGGATATAAAAGTCAATTTTAGATGATGACTAAATGTTAAAGTTAATTTAAACTAAAATCAAGTTAACAAACAAGTTAACGAATTAAGAACATATTAAGAACAAATTAACAAAAGTTTCAAAGGGAGGTTCATTTTATGAAGTTCAAAAAACTTATGGCACTTGGAATGGCCGCAGTAATGACAATGTCACTTGCAGCATGCGGAAGCTCAGACAATAATGCATCATCAGGCAATGATGCGGCAGCAGACACAGCAGCAAAGACAGATGCAGCAGCAGATACGGCAGCAGCGGAAACAGAGGCAGACACAAACCAGGATGCCGCGGAAAGCAGCCTTACATACGCAGGAATCACGCTTGGCGAGGATTACACAGACCTTACGACATCTATCAAGTGGATTCACCACAAGACAGACCGTGAGGAGGACGGTACAATTCAGGGATACATTGATGAGTTCAACAAAATGTACCCGAACATCACAGTGGAGCACGAGGGAATTACAGACTATGCTGAGACAGCGCTCTTAAGGCTTCCGACAGGCGACTGGGGCGACATCATGTTTATCCCTGCTATCGACATGGCTGACCTTGAGAACTATTTCATTCCATATGGTTCCGTAGCTGAGATGTCCGAGCTTATCAACTTTGCAGACCAGTGGAAATATCAGGATCAGTGCTACGGCATCGGATACATGGGAAATGCGCAGGGTCTTCTTTACAACAAGGCAGTATTTGAAGCAGCAGGCATTACAGAGCTTCCTAAGACTCCGGATGAGTTTATTGCTGATTTACAGCTTATCAAGGACAACACAGATGCAATTCCTCTTTACACAAACTATGCAGCAGGCTGGACAATGGGCGGCGCATGGGACGGATACCTCGGAGCCATCACAACAGGCGATACGACATGGTTAAACCAGAAGTTCACACATACTGCAGAGCCGTTTGCAGATAACGGTGACGGAACAGGCGCTTATGCATTGTACAAGATTCTCTATGATGCAGTTGCACAGGGACTTACAGAGGAAGATTATACGACTACAGACTGGGAAGGCTGCAAGGGTATGATTAACAGAGGCGAGATTGGTACAATGGTGCTTGGCTCATGGGCTGTTGCCCAGATGAAGGCAGCAGGCGATAATCCGGATGACATCGGATATATGCCGTTCCCGATTACTGTGAATGGAAAGCAGTATGCGACAGCAGGTCCGGATTACTGCTACGGTATCAATGCACAAAGCTCTGCTGACAATCAGGCAGCAGCCATGGTATTTGTTAAGTGGATGGTTGAAGAGTCCGGCTGGTGCGATTTTGAGGGCGGCTATCCCATCTCTAAGACAGCGCCGACTTCCTTCGTATTTGACGGCGTAGAGGTTGTCAACAACGATTCCGCTCCTGAAGATGAGGCAGACCTTATGAACCAGATGAACGCTGAGTCTGAGCTGAACTTTAACGCAGGCGGAGATTCCAGAGTTCAGAGAATCGTAGAGGCAGGAGCAACAGGAGAGTCTTATGATGACATTATGGCAGAGTGGACTCAGAAGTGGAACGATGCACAGAGCGCTTTAGGCGTAGACGTGCTTTACTAATCAGACAGCATGATATGGCTTGCAGGCATAATCCCTGCAAGCCATAAATTCCAAAGAGCAAAAAACAGATTATTAAAATTATAAAAAGAGAAGGAGGAGATGGCTTTATGGCATCGGCAGCAAAAACAAATAAGTCAGAAAGACCATTCAATTTCCTTAGGTGGGCAAAGAGCAGGAAAGGTCAGCAGACGCTTATTATCATCGGTTTTTCCATAATACCTTTGTTACTCCTATTTACATTTACTTACTTCCCATTTGTAAAAATGGCGCAGTTTAGCTTTTATGACAGAAATTATATAAAGGTGAGGGGCTTTGTAGGTCTTAAAAATTATATCGACGTATTCAAGAGGCCGGATATCTTCAAGTCACTGTGGTTATCGCTTTACTATATGGGCGGAGCAGTCGTACAGCTTGCGCTTGCGCTGTATCTGGCGACGATTTTCTGCTTCGGCGTAAAGGGCGGCAACTTCTTCAAGGGCTGCATGTTCTTCCCGTATCTGATTAACGGTATTGCCATCGGTTTCATCTTCAAGTTTTTCTATACAAGAGGATTCGTGCTTGATACGGTGCTTCAGTGGATCGGCTTTGATTTGGAAAACCTTCCGTACTGGCTCAGAGATACCAGCATCAACAATGTTTCTTTGGTTGCAACCAGCGTATGGAAATATTTTGGACAGAACATGGTGCTTTTTGTAGGTGCGATGATGTCAGTTGACGCATCACTCTATGAGGCGGCAGAGCTGGACGGTGCAAATAAATGGCAGCAGTTTAAATACATCATGCTTCCGAGTATCAAGACAATTGTTATGTTAAACTTAATTATGTCCATTACAGGCTCTTTAAGTGCGTTCGAGCCTCCGTATGTTATCATGTCAGGCGGCGGAAACGGCACGGCAACATACTTCGTAAAGATGCACGAGGTAGCGCATACAAGCCAGAAGCTTGGTCTTGCATCGGCTATGGCTATCGTTCTGCTGATTATCATCTTCATTGTAACCATCCTGCAGAAGCTTTTCTTCAAGTATGTATTTAAGAATGCAGAGGATGAGGATAAGGGAGCAGCAGCAAAGCGTGAAAAGAAGCTTGCAAAATTAAGGGCAAAGGAGGCGGCAAGATAATGACAGTTGGTGATAATGTAAAAAAGTATCTGTGGATATTTATTAAATATTTTTCAATGATATTCTTCTCGTTTGTGTCTCTTCTGCCGATTGTATCGTGCGTGATTACTGCTTTTAAGACGGATGCGGAATATCAGAATACAAATGTTATGACGCCGCCTGAGAGCTGGCTGAACTTTCAGAACTTTATCGATGCCTTCCAGAAGGCGGATATGGGAAGGGCATTCCTCAACTCAGCCATTGTAGTTGTCATTGTCGTGGCAGGCTCCGTTATGATTGGCTCCATGCTTGCTTATGTCCTGAACCGCTTTACCTTTCCGGGAAACGGACTGATTCGAAACCTGTTCCTTTTTGCGACGCTGCTTCCCGGTATTGCGATGCAGGTATCAACTTATCAGTTAATGTACCAGTTAGGATTTATCAATCACTTATACGGCTACATTATACTGATGATGGGTACGGACGTTATCTCAATCTACATCTTTATCCAGTTTTTTGAGAATATTCCGACCTCCCTTGATGAATCGGCATATATGGATGGAGCAAGCTATGTCACGATTTTCTTCAGGATTCTGTTTCCGCTGTTAAAACCGGCGATTGTAACCTGTATGATTTTGAAGGGCGTGGGCGTATACAACGAGTACTACAGTGCACAGCTTTATCTGGTTGACAAGAAGATTCAGACGGTTGCAATGTCGCTCTATACCTTTACCGGACCTCTTGGAAGCAAGTACAACCTGATCTGCGCGGGCGTTATCATCACGCTGCTTCCGGCGCTGATTATCTTTATCGCTTTCCAGAAGCAGATATATTCAGGTCTTACGTCCGGCGCTGTTAAGGGTTAAGGAAGCGTTAAGTGAAAATACACAAACAGTTTAGGGATATTTCCTAATTGAACTCTGACTGATTCGTTGCTAAGATTAAATACGAAGAAAAATTACTTAAAATTATGCAATATATTTAATTTATATCAGGAGGCTTAAGATGGCTAACTCAGAAATGCGCTCAGAGGTAATCAAGCACCTCACAGAGGATATCATACCATTTTGGAAAAGTCTTAGAGATGATGAGAACGGCGGATATACAGGCTATCTCGGATACGATCTCAGACCGGACAAAAAGGCAGTCAAAGGCTGCATACTGAACAGCCGCATTACATGGTTTTTTGCCAATGCCTATACGCTCTTAAAGGATGAGAGCCTTTTGGAGGAGGCAAGGCATGGCTTTGCATTTTTGAAAAATGCGTGCTGGGACAAGAAAAACGGAGGCGTATACTGGTCTGTCAACTATGACGGGACACCTGCAGAGACATTGAAGCATACCTACAACCAGGCATTTTCCATCTATGCCCTGTCTTCCTACTATGAGGCAAGCGGCGACAGGGAAGCGCTGGATATGGCTTATCAGCTCTATGACCTGATTGAGGGAAAGATGCGTGATGAGCTTGGCTATAAAGAAGCCTTTGATGAGGCGTTCCATGAGATTGACAACGAGAAGCTCTCGGAGAACGGCGTCATGGCGCAAAAGACGATGAATACGCTTCTTCATGTATTTGAGGCATACACTGAGCTATACAGAGTCGACCGTCAGGATAAGGTGGCTGACAAGATTAAGTGGATGATGGATATCATAGCGGATAAGGTATACAATCCGGAGCTTCACCGTCAGGAGGTGTTCTTTGACGACAGATGGAATTCCATCATTGATTTGCATTCCTATGGTCATGACATCGAGACAGCGTGGCTTGTGGACAGGAGCGTCGAGGTGCTGAATGATGAGGCTTATGACAGGAAGATGACGCCGATTACGAAGGATTTAACGAATCAAATCTATAAAACGGCATTTAACGGTTCCTCTCTTGCCAATGAGTGTGAGAAGGGCGTAGTCAATGAATGGCGTATCTGGTGGGTTCAGGCGGAGACGGTAGTCGGTTTCCTCAACGGCTATGACAAGAGCGGACGCAAGGAGTACCTTGACGCAGCACAGAATGTATGGCAGTTTATCAAGGAACATCTGATTGACAGGCGTGAGGGTTATGCGGCAGGCAGGGAGTGGTACTGGAGAGTTTCGGCGGACGGTACGCCCGATGACACGCAGCCGATTGTAGAGCCATGGAAATGCCCGTACCACAATGGCAGGATGTGTTTTGAGGTGATAAAGAGGCTTCAAGGATAAGGAGATTAAGCGATGACATTTGAAGAAAAGAAAGCAATGGTAATGAAAAGGTACGAGGAGGTTGTCAGCCGCAAAAACGTAAAGAGTGATTTCTACAACGGTATTTATGACCGTTACGAGTATCCGGTTCTGACACGCGACCATATTCCTCCGTTTTGGAAGTATGATATGAATCCTGAGACAAATCCGTATTTTATGGAGCGTCTCGGCGTAAACTGCGCCTTCAATTCAGGCGCGATTGAATTAGACGGCAGGTTTTATCTTGTAGCCAGGGTGGAGGGAAATGACAGAAAGTCCTTCTTTGCAGTGGCAGAGAGCGACAATGGCGTTGACGGCTTCCGGTTCTGGGATTATCCCATACTGTTAGATGATGTATGCCCTGAGGAAACAAATGTTTATGATATGCGCCTCACAAAGCATGAGGACGGCTACATCTACGGCGTGTTCTGCTCCGAGAGCAAGGATACAAGCGTAAACGACCTGTCGGCAGCAGTTGCGGCAGCAGGCATCGTGCGGACGAAGGACTTAAAGACATGGGAGCGTCTTGACAATTTAAAGACACTGAACTCTCCCCAGCAGAGAAATGTGGTGCTGCACCCTGAGTTCGTAAACGGCAAGTATGCGTTCTACACCAGACCAATGGACGATTTCATCGACACAGGAAGCGGCGGAGGAGTAGGCTTTGGTCTTTGCGATGATATCACGCATGCAGTGATTGATGAGGAAATTATCACAAGCAAGAGAAAATACCACACCATCACAGAGGTAAAGAACGGAGCAGGTGCCGTTCCTATTAAGACAGAAAAGGGCTGGATTCATATTGCACACGGCGTGAGAAATACAGCAGCAGGACTGCGCTATGTCATCTACGCGTTTGCAACGGCGCTTGACAATCCGGCAAAGGTCATTGCCGAGCCGGGCGGATTTCTTATCGCGCCGCTTGGAGCTGAGAGAGTCGGAGATGTATCTAATGTTGTGTTTACAAACGGCGCTATCGCAAGAGAGAACGGAGAAGTCTATATTTATTATGCTTCCAGCGATACAAGGCTTCATGTGGCAACAACGACGATTGACCAGCTTGTCGATTATGTATTTAATACGCCGCAGGACCCTCTGCGCTCTGTGAAGTGTGTAGAGCAAAGGTGCGAGTTTATCAGAAAAAATCTGGAGTTTATGAACAGGAATTAGCAGGGAGCCGTGAGGCTGAACGGTTACGGCAAAAGAAGGGAGAGGCGGATGAGAACTGAAAAATATGGAATCGACTGCAGTAAAGCTGTTTTAAATAAGGGAAACCTTTACCGGATTGAGAGAGTGATGAAAAAAGCGATGCAGGGAGAGGATATCGTTGTGGGCTTTCTGGGAGGTTCCATCACGCAGGGCTGTCTGTCCTCCTCTCCAAAGACCTGCTACGCATATCTGGTATACAAGTGGTGGTGTGAGAGGTTTCCTGCTGCAAAGGTCACTTATGTCAATGCCGGAATCGGAGGAACCACTTCGCAGTTTGGCGTGGCAAGGGCGGACAGTGATTTGCTGTCAAAGGAGATTGACTTTACCATTGTGGAGTTTAGTGTCAATGACGACGACAATGAGCACTTCATGGAAACCTATGAGGGATTAATCAGAAAAATTTACAGTTATCGGACAGAACCGGCAATTCTGATTGTGAACAGCGTGCGCTATGATGATGGTGTCAATGCACAGGCTGCCCATGGAAAGATTGGAAAAGCATATGAGCTTCCCTGCGTGAGCATGAAGCCGGCTCTGTACGAAAAGATACTGGACGGCACATACGTAAGCCGTGATATCACAGAAGATGACCTTCACCCCAATGATGAGGGGCACGGACTGATGGCAGAGGTTATCATCAGCTTTCTGGAATCCGTTTATGAGGAACTTGCATCAGGACAGGAAGCGGCAGACAATGGGCTGGAGATACAAAAAATGACACCTGTGTCAGAAAATGCCTATGAAAATTCTGTGCGGTATCAGAATGACAACAGTGAGAATATCATGACGGAAAATAACGGTTTTACAGCCGATACACAGCCGCAGAACGATATCAGGGAAATTTTCCGGCGCGGCTGGACAGCAGATAAAAAAGGTGCGCATATCGGCTTTGATATTGAGGGAAGCTGTATCGGCGTACAGTATCGCAAATCCGTAGTGCAGCCTACCTGCATTGCAAGAGCAGTCATTGATGGCGATGAGGACAATGCAAAAATTCTTGACGGCAACTTTGAGGAGACATGGGGGGACAGCCTTCATCTTGATACGCTTGCCGAGCATCTGCCTTTCGGAAAGCATCATGTAGAGATAGAGCTTATTGAGACACATGAGGACGACAAGGTTCCTTTTTATCTGGTGTCGGTGATAGGCTCCGGAAAGTGAGAAAAATGAGGAGGAAAATTCCTCTGCTCCTGCAAGGGCAGTCGCATTTTCCTTCGGAAAACGAGGAGGAATTATAAAATGAGCAAAGTAAAAATGATTAGCCCGGCTGTACCCAATATGCCTTGGCAGGACAGGTCAGAGGGAAAGACGACAGGCGCTGCAGACGCACCGATTTGGAGATATAACGAAAATCCCATTATTGGAAGAAATCCGGTAAAGGGCGTAGCGAGAATCTTTAACAGCGCCGTAGTTCCTTATGAGGGTGAGTTTATCGGTGTATTCCGCGGCGAGCAGGTAAACGGCATTCCTTATATTTACCTTGGACGCAGCAAGGATGCAATTCACTGGAATTTTGAAGCAGATAAGATTGATTTTGTAGATGAAGACGGAAAGCCGTTTATGCCGGTCTATGCATATGACCCTCGTCTTGTAAAGGTTGAGGATACCTACTACATTATCTGGTGCCAGGACTTCTATGGCGCTGCAATCGGTATGGCAAAGACAACGGATTTCAAGACCTTTACACGCATTGAGAATCCGTTCCTTCCATTTAACAGAAACGCAGTGCTGTTCCCGAGAAAGATTAATGGCAATTTCATGATGTTAAGCCGTCCATCTGATTCCGGACATACACCGTTTGGCGATATCTTCGTGAGCGAAAGTCCTGATATGGTTTACTGGGGAAAGCACAGACATGTAATGGGCAAAGGCAGCGAGTGGTGGGAGTCGCTTAAGATTGGCGGCGGAGCAGCTCCGATTGAGACAAGCGAAGGCTGGCTGTTATTCTACCACGGCGTGACAGGAACCTGCAATGGATATGTTTACTCTATCGGCGGAGCAATTCTGGACATTGATAATCCTTCTATCGTGAAGTACCGCTGTGAGAACTTCCTGCTGACTCCTGAGGAATGGTATGAGGAGAGAGGTTTTGTTCCGAATGTATGCTTCCCGTGCGCTACCATTCATGACTCCGGGACAGGCAGAATTGCAATCTACTATGGTGCGGCAGACAGCTATGTAGGTCTTGCATTTACAGAGCTGGACGAGATTGTTGATTATATCGAAAACCACAGCAGAGTGTCTGAATCAGATATGGAAATCGGAAAGAGATAGTGTGAAAAATAGAAATAGAACGCCATATTTACGGGCGTTCTTTTCTTGCACACGGGTGCCCGGCGCGGCAGGATATAAGGAGGATATAAGAGTGCTTACAGAGACACGGATTAAGGATATTCCTGAATTAAAGGTGCACGGGCGGACGACAGACTGCCGTGAGCCGCTGACGTTATTTTGGACAGCGAGCGGTTTTGAGTGCAATGTGACAGGCTCGGAGCTTTGGGTAGAGCTGGAGGTTACTTATGAGACTTATGAGCCGTGGTTCAGTTATACGGTAAATGGAGACTGGGTTGGCAGGCAAATGCTGCAGAAGGGGAGATACTGGGTTCCGCTTTTCCGGGGCATGAGTCCGCAGAATGTCAAAAACGTGCACTTTTACAAGGATTTGCAGGCAATGAGCGGCGACGGCCATTCCTATATTCATGTCCATGCGCTTCGCCATGACGGAAGCTTTGTCCCTGTTGCAGAGAAAAAGCTTAAGATTGAATTTATTGGCGACAGCATTACTTCAGGTGAGGGGCTGTTCGGCGCAAAACAGGAGTGGGACTGGATACCCATGTTTTTCTCAGCCATAAAAAGCTATGCTTATCAGACAGCTAAGGCGCTTGACGCGGAGTACCGTGTCTTTTCCCAGAGCGGCTGGGGCGTATACAACACATGGGACAACAATACACAGGGAGCTATCCCGAAATATTATAGAGAAATATGCAGTCTGATGCCCGGCGAGGAGTGCAGGCGGCTGGGCGGACATGCACCGCACGATTTTAAGAGCTGGCAGCCTGATGTGGTGGTTGTCAATCTTGGCACGAATGACGCTGCTTCGTTTGACCAGCCGGAGTGGGTCGACGAGCGGACAGGAGAGCTTCATAAGATGCGCAGGAATCCGGATGGCTCTTACTGCATGGAAGATGTCAATGCATTTGAACAGGCAGTGAAGGACTTTCTGAAATTGATAAGATCATGTAATCCCAATGCGGATATTGTATGGTGCTACGGAATGCTTGGCATTGGATTTCAATTGTATCTTTGCGAGGCGATAGCAGCATATATCAGGGAAAATAAAGATTATAGGGTATCGTATCTGCAGCTTCCGAACACCACGGAAGAAAGCGTGGGGTCAAGAGAGCATCCGGGATATTTGTGTCATCAGCAGGCGGCAAAGGTTCTGACAGAGCATATTCAAAAGATGCTTCCTTAGGATGCAGCTATTCGGCTGATACTGGAGGAGCTATCGAAAAAATGTTATAATACTAAAACAAAAATGTTCAGTACAGCACTACGCACTTGCTGCGGAGTGCGTAAGAATGCGTAAATTGCGTTAGGCATCAAGTCACTACGAAGTGGTTTTGCATGACTTGATGCCCGTAATTAGTATAATCCGTTTTAATTACCTATATGTTTGGTGCAGAATAAATTTTCAGTCTGCAAGGCGGAAGAATGAGGCGCAGCGAATAAAACAATACTGTTATTCTTTTTGATACAGGATTCTATAAGGAAAGGAGGAGGATTATGTTTAGAGACGATTTCGTATGGGGCGTGGCAAGCAGCGCCTACCAGATAGAAGGCAGAGACGCAGACGACGGAGTAGGAAAGTGTATCTGGGATGTCTTTGCAGAGGAAGGCAGGGTGCAGAACAGGCAGAACGCAGCCGTAGCCTGCGACCATATCCACAGGTACAGGGAGGACTTCGCCATGATGCGCCTGCTTGGAGTGAAGGCATACCGCTTTTCCCTAAGCTGGTCGCGCATTTTGCCGGAAGGCACCGGAAGGGTGAATGAGAAGGCGATTGCGCTGTACCGCGATATGATTCAGTGTATGAAGGAAAACGGCATCGTGCCGTATATCACGATGTACCACTGGGAGCTTCCGCAGGCGCTTCAGGAGAAGGGCGGCTGGCTGAATGAAGATATCATTGAATGGTTTGGCGAGTATGCCAGAGTGGTTGCGGAGCATTTCAGCGACCTTTCCAGGTACATTATTACGTTAAATGAGCCGCAGTGTTTTGTCGGATTAGGACATTTGAGCGGCGTTCATGCACCGGGCTTGAAATTAGAGCCGGCAAAGGTTTTCCGGATTGCGCACAATGCACTCCGCGCGCATGGAAATGCAGTAAAACAGCTTAGAAAATACGCAAAGCAGCCGATTCAAATCGGTTATGCACCGACTTGCGGCGTGGCATATCCTTACACGGACAAGCCTGAGGACATCGAGGCTGCAAAGAGCATTTATTTTGGATTTGACCAGCCGATTGAAAACTGGACATGGAATGTGGCGTGGTTTGCCGACCCTGTATTTTTAGGGAAGTATCCCCAAGAGGCGCTTGATAAGTACAAGGAATATCTGCCGGAGATTACGGAGGCGGATATGGAGCTGATTCACCAGCCGATTGATTTTATGGGGCAGAATATTTACAATGGCTACTATATCAGAAGGGGTGAGGACGGAAAGCCGGAGTATGTGGACAGACCGGCAGGCTTCCCCAGGACAGCAGCGAACTGGCCGGTGACACCGGAGTGCCTGTATTGGGGTGCAAAATTTTTGTATGAGCGTTATCAGATGCCGATTTATATTACGGAAAACGGTATGTCGTGTCATGATATCGTATCAGCGGACGGACGTGTGCATGACAGCAATCGGATTGATTTTCTTGACAAATATTTGTCACAGCTTCAAAGGGCAAGTGATGAGGGAGCAGATATCAGAGGGTATTTCCTGTGGACCTTTCTCGACAACTTTGAGTGGGATAAGGGATATAATGAGCGTTTCGGCATCGTATATGTGGATTTTGCGACACAGAAGCGTATCGCAAAGGATTCTGCATATTGGTACCAAAAGGTAATGGAGACAAACGGAGGTATATTGAGTATGAATAATGCAGCAGCCAATCAGGAAATTTTATACATGAATCCCGTATTTAAGCAGATGATATGGGGCGGAAACAAGCTCCGCACGAAGTGGGGTTATGACATTCCGGGCGACAATACAGGCGAGTGCTGGGCAGTAAGCGCACATCCAAACGGAGACTGCACGATAAAGGAAGGCGCCTATGCCGGAAAATCCTTAAGCCAGCTTTGGTCGGAGGAACCGGAGCTTTTTGGAAACGCGGCAGGAGACCGATTCCCGCTTTTAATCAAAATTATTGATGCAAATGACGACCTGAGCATACAGGTGCATCCAAATGATGAATATGCAGAAAAGAACGAAAACGGTTCTCTTGGAAAAACAGAGTGCTGGTATATTCTGGATGCTCCTGAGGGCGCTTCCCTTGTCATCGGTCATAATGCAAAGGATAAGGCAGAGCTTGAGGATATGATTCATAACGGCAGGTGGAATGAATTTCTGCGCGAGGTTCCGGTTAAGAAGGGTGATTTTATCCAGATTGACCCCGGTACGGTTCATGCCATCAAGGGCGGCATCGAAATCCTTGAGACACAGCAGAACTCGGATATCACCTATCGCGTATATGACTACGGACGCCTTCAGAATGGAAAGCCGCGTGAGCTTCATATTGAAAAGAGCATTGACGTGATTACAGTTCCTGCAAAATCTGCAGAGGAAAGCGTCGTCAGCGTAAAGGAAGGCGCAAAAAATGAGAAGAATCTGCTGATTTCATGCGATTATTATCGGGTATGGAAGCTTGACATTGATGATAAAATCAGTTTTACACAGGATTGCCCGTTCCTGATTATGAGCGTGGTTGAGGGCGATGGACTCATCAACGGGCAGCTTATTAAGAAGGGTGACCATTTTATCCTGCCCAACGGTTTCGGCGAAGTAAATATTCAGGGTAAGCTGCAGATTATCGCGTCCAGTGCAGCATAATGTGTAAAAGGGTAACAGTTCAGCCGTATGGATATTTTAATCGGGACGAAGGTCGGCAGTCCGATACCAGGACAGGCGATTGGACTCCGAATGCGAATTTTCTAATGGGTGATGCCAAAGTCTTTGAATGTGTCCGCGACCGGACTCTACGCGCCGTCCATGGACGCGTTTCGTCCTAAATCCGCGTCCATGCGGATTTCCGCTGATGTATCAAATCACCCATAAGAAAATGTCAGCATTCTCCGCCAGCCTGTCCCGGTATCGAACTGCCGCCCTTCTGTGTACTGACAACTGTCCGGCTTTACGGTTTCGATGAGCAGAAAACTGCAGATAGTATCCCGTAGAATGCCCCGGTGGAGAATGGTGATATTTCCTTATACGATGATATGCAAAGCAGGTTGGAGACGGATGCATGGATGCTGACTCGAGCCGGCTTAGGTCCTCATTAGAAAACCTTGATTCATCGTATTAGGAAATTCCCATTCGGAACCAATGGCAGCCGGAGGGATACTATCTGCTGTTTTCGTCCGGATAGGAATACATAAAAGGCTGAACTGTTACGTAAAATGTGCGAAAAATGAAAAAATACAGTGAATATTCCGGCGAGTTGTGATATGCTATTATAATAGCAGTTTGTGTCATGCAGGCTGCAGTGACTTGCAAGGAAAGGAATGTGAAACGGATGGAGAACAAAGCAATGTCAGAAACCGGCAGAAATAACCGGGTTTCTATGATTATGCATGCAGTGGTTGCAGGAGTAATGCTTATATTCTACCTGCTGCAGCTTTCAAGCGGACTCAGAAGCGGAGGACTTGTACTCATTGACATTCTCTTAGGACTGGGACCTGTTGCGGCAGAACTGTATTTTTGGCGCAGAAACCATGATGCTGCAATGATTAAGCATCTTGTGGCAATAGGGTTTGCCGTATTTTATACATATTCCCTGTTCACCACGATTAACAGCCTGGTATTTGTACTGGTTATTCCGATGATAATGGTGGTATCGGTATATAATGACACGAAATATTCTGTGGAAATCAATATAGGAACAGTAGTTCTGAGCATCATAGCTCCGATATACTGGTCAAAAACAGGAATGCAGGGTTACGACACACAGGACAATATGATTCTGCAGATCGTGATTATGCTGCTGACAGCGGTAGCATCCTATCTGACCTCAAAAATTCTGCGCCAGAACAACAAACAGAAGATAGATGCGGCGCTGGAGGCGCAGAATCATGCAGAAACAGTGCTTAAGGACCTGGTATTGATGTCTGAGAAAATGCACGAGGGCATAAAGGAAATTTATGAGGACCTGTATAAGCTCAATACTGCGTCGCAGACCACAAGAGAGGCAATGCAGCAGCTCTCAAAGGGAGCTGCAGACACGGCGGATGCAGTGCAGAAGCAGACCTTCCAGACAGAGGAGATTCAGAATAAGGTCAATATGGTTACCGATGCGGCAGAAGGCATTGCCGAAAGCATGCAGAAAACAGTGCAGGTGCTTGACACAGGAAATAAAGATGTGGAAATACTTGTCAGACAGGTAGAAGCATCAGTGCAAAACGGAGCGCAGGTAGCTGAGAAGCTTCAAAATCTGGATCAGAATGTGGAAGAAATGCATTCGATTGTAAAGCTGATCAGCGGCATTGCCAACCAGACAAGCATGCTTGCCCTGAATGCGAGCATCGAGGCGGCAAGAGCAGGCGAACAGGGAAAAGGCTTTGCAGTGGTAGCCTCACAGGTTACGGGAATGGCGGCACAGACCAAGGATGCCACAGCCCGGATTTCAGATATGATTGACCATGTATCAACAGCAATTATGGAGGTCGTACAGGTAATCCATCAGATGCTTGAGGGCATTCATGAGGAGAAGCAGTCCACAACGAATACAGCGGAAAGCTTTGAAAACATTCAGAAGAATACAGCGGCGGTTCAGCAGAATGTAGAGAGTCTGGCGCGCAGCATCGGGGAGCTTAAGGAGGCCAATGCGATGATTGTGGAATCCATTCAAACGATTTCGGCAGTTTCCGAAGAGGTTTCCGCCCATGCGAACAATACGGCAGAGGCAGAGGAGAGCAATGCAGTCACAATTAACCAGATTGATGCCAAGATGGGAGACCTGATACAATATATTAAAAGTAATAAAAAGGTATGTTAAAAAATTGACATTTATTCTTAATAGGGATATACTAAACATGTCGGAGGGGCGGAGCAATTCGGTCACGTCCTGGAATACGACAATTAACCGGAAAAATTTATGAATTACGGAGGTTTGGATTTATGTTAGTATCAGCTACAGAAATGCTTAAAAAAGCAAAAGAAGGTCACTATGCAGTGGGTCAGTTCAACATCAACAACCTTGAGTGGACAAAGGCTATTTTGCAGACAGCCCAGGAGTTAAACAGCCCTGTTATCCTTGGCGTATCCGAAGGTGCCGGCAAATACATGACAGGCTTTAATACAGTAGCAGCTATGGTTAAGGCAATGGACAAGGACCTTGGAATCACAGTTCCCGTAGCGCTTCACTTAGACCATGGTACTTATGACGGATGCTACAAGTGCATCAAGGCAGGCTTCACTTCTATCATGTTTGACGGTTCTCACTATGCAATTGAGGAGAACATTGAGAAGACAAAGGAGCTTGTAGCAGTAGCTCACGGCATGGGAATGTCTATCGAAGCTGAGGTAGGCTCTATCGGCGGCGAGGAAGACGGCGTTGTAGGTATGGGCGAATGCGCAGACCCTGCAGAGTGCAAGGCAATTGCAGATTTAGGCGTTGACATGCTTGCAGCAGGCATTGGCAACATTCACGGAAAATATCCTGCAAACTGGGCAGGCTTAAGCTTTGAGACATTAGATGCTATTCAGCAGAAGACAGGTGTTATGCCATTAGTTCTTCACGGCGGTACAGGTATTCCTGAGGATATGATTAAGAAGGCAATCTCACTCGGCGTTGCAAAGATTAACGTAAATACAGAGTGCCAGCTTGCATTCCAGGAAGCCACACGTAAGTATGTAGAGGCAGGTAAGGACTTAGAGGGTAAGGGCTTTGATCCCCGTAAGCTTCTTGCTCCGGGCGCTGAGGCAATCAAAGCGACAGTTAAGACAAAGATGGAATTATTTGGTTCTGTTGGCAAGGCATAAATCGGACTTACTTGTATATAAAAATGATATTCAATTAAAAATCGCTGCCACCTTTCAGTGGCAGCGATTTTTATGCTGTCTCATACGAAACGATTAACTGTTTTTGTAGGCGATTGCTGCTGCAATCAGTCCGCGGAACAACGGATGCGGTCTGTTTGGCCGGCTCTTAAGCTCAGGATGAGCCTGCGTAGCAAGGAAAAACGGATGAGACGGAATCTCAATCATCTCAACAATGCGTCCGTCAGGAGAGAGCCCGGACAGCAGCATGCCCTTTTCAGTGAGAACTGCACGGTAATCATTATTTACCTCATAGCGGTGTCTGTGGCGCTCATGGATTATCTCGCTGCCATAGAGCTTGTATGCTTTGGAGGATGTGTCAAGATGACACTCATAGGAACCAAGCCTTAAAGTACCGCCGATATCCTCTACACCATTCTGGTCCGGCATCAGTGCAATGACCGGGTGCGTCGTGTTGGGATTCAGCTCGATGCTGTGTGCATCATTGCAGCCTGCAACATTTCTGACATATTCCACAATCGAAAGCTGCATGCCAAGACATAATCCGAGGAACGGAATGTTGTTTTCGCGTGCATAGCGGATGGAATCAATCATGCCTTCAATACCACGGTCGCCGAATCCGCCGGGAACGAGGATACCATCGACATCCTTCAAGGTTTCCGCTACATTGTCAGCATTGACAAGCTCGGAATCCACCCATTTAATGTTGACTGTTGCATGCTGCGGAATCCCGCCGTGTTTTAATGCCTCAACAACACTGATGTAGGCATCATGAAGCTGTGTGTACTTTCCGACAAGGGCAATCGTGACCTCCTGTGTGGGAGTCTTCAGGTCGTCAACCATTTTTGTCCACTCTGCAAGGTCAGGGGTAGGACAGTCAAGGTGCAGACATTCACAGGCAACTTCTGCAAGATGCTCCTTCTCCATTGCAAGCGGAGCCTCATAGAGGTATTCCACATCAAGGTTTTGAAGGACATGTGAGTTTGGCACATTACAGAAAAGTGCAATCTTATCCTTTAAGCCCTGATTGAGTTCATGCTCACTTCTGCATACGATGATATCAGGCTGGATACCCATTCCCTGAAGCTCCTTAACGCTTGCCTGAGTCGGTTTGGTCTTCATTTCCTGAGAGGCGCTCAGATAAGGAATCAGGGTGACATGAATCAGGATAGCATTTTCGTGCCCGACCTCATGCTGGAACTGACGGATAGACTCCAAAAAGGGCTGGCTTTCAATATCACCTACCGTACCGCCGACCTCAATGATGGCGATACGCATGTCGGGGTCTGTGAAATTTCTATAGAAACGGCTCTTTATTTCATTTGTGATGTGCGGAATGACCTGAACGGTACCTCCGCCGTAATCACCGCGGCGTTCTTTTTGAAGAACAGTCCAATATACTTTACCGGTCGTTACATTGGAATTTTTGTCAAGGCTTTCATCAATAAAACGCTCATAATGACCTAAATCAAGGTCTGTTTCAGCGCCATCGTCTGTGACAAAAACTTCTCCGTGCTGGATGGGGTTCATGGTACCCGGGTCAATATTGATATAGGGGTCAAACTTCTGCATGGTTACTTTATAGCCCCTTGCTTTTAGAAGTCGTCCAAGTGAAGCGGCTGTAATTCCCTTTCCAAGACCGGAAACAACACCGCCGGTTACAAATACATACTTAACTGGCATAACCTTACGAATTCCTTTCCTCTTAATCAATTACTAGATATCAAACATCTTCCTATTATACAACGACCTCTTGGGAAAAATCTATACTTTTTTGTTTTTTTGTCAAATAAATTGCAACAGTTCAGCCATGCAGTTGGTTTCAAGCAGGACTGCCGACCTTCTGTGCATTAATAATACTTGTTATTTATTTCAAAATTATCATTATTAATCCTGAATTATTCACCATTGTTGGGTGAAAGTGGCTACAATCCATATAGCTACTGTATTTAAGCTATCTATTGCATTTCACCTGTTAAGTGAATAAAAAAGAGCATCCAGTTGTGATAAAATTAAGGTGTTCAATGTCTTAATAATCACACAAAGGAGCTCTTTATGGATATTTTAAACACCTTAACACTTAAAAGCAATAGACAGATTAAAATAAATTTTGAC
>JAGAQJ010000053.1 GCA_017622845.1 Lachnospiraceae bacterium
AATGTCCACATCCAGATCCTCTTCAATATCCGGCATGACATCCAGTGATACAAAGGAGGTCTGCCGTTTTCCCTGTGCGTTGAACGGAGAAATACGCACCAGTCTGTGCACACCCTTTTCCGACTTCAAATAGCCATAGGCATTCAAACCATTGACCTGGAAGGTCACCGACTTGATGCCCGCCTCATCGCCGTCCAGGAAATCCAATACCTCGACCTGATATCCCTTTCGCTCTGCCCAGCGTGTATACATACGATACAGCATATTGGCCCAGTCACAGCTCTCTGTGCCGCCTGCTCCGGCATTCAATTTCAAAATGGCATTGCATTTATCGTATTCCTCCGATAAAAGCGTACCGATTCGAATATCTTCAAAGGTCTGGATAAAGGAATCCAGCTCTGAACGGATGTCCGGTATCAACGCTTCCGCCTCCTCCGGCTCCTCTTCATAGCCCATCTGGATCAGTTCCATCATATCCTGATACTGCGTTTCCAATCCCTCATAGGTCTCTACGGTATCCTTCAGATTTTTCAGTTCCTTCATCAACCGATTGGAGCGGTCCGGATCGTCCCAGAAATTGGGAGCCTCCATTTCCATCTCCAGCTCTTCTATCCTCTTTGACTTGTTAGCCAGGTCAAAGTGAATCCCTCACTTCCGCTAATGGAGTTTCATAGGCCTGTAATTCGGTCTTCATGTTATCTAATTCAACCACCTGCGTCACCACCTTTTTCTTTCTATTTTAAAATACTTTCTTCTGCTTATGCGTTTCTTCCACAGCACTGCTTATATTTCCTGCCGCTTCCACACGGGCACGGATCATTCGGATAGACCTTGGCCTGTGCTCTCTTGACCGGCCCCTTCTGCAGGGAATCATCCTTGTTGGTTCCCGTCACCTTGGCTACCGGCTCTCTTTCCACTTTCTGCTCGATTCTTACGTGGAACAGCAGACGAAGGGTATCCTCCTGAATGCCTGCCGTCATTGCATCGAACATCTCATAACCACTCAGTTTGTATTCCACAAGCGGGTCTCTCTGTCCATAAGCCTGTAAGCCTGCACCCTGACGAAGCTGCTCCATATCATCAATATGATCCATCCACTTTCTGTCAATGACCTTTAAGAGAATAACACGCTCCAGCTCACGGATGGCCTCTGCCTCAGGGAACTCTGCCTCCTTTGCCTCATAGAGCTTCACTGCCTCTTCCTTTAACTGATGCTTTAAGCTCTTCTTTTCCGGCTTCTCTACCCTTCCCGTATTGACCGGTCTGAGCGGAATGACCGGAAGCAGCAGGGAATTAAGTTCCTTAAAGTCCCAATCCTCAATATCAATGTCATCTCCGATACAGGTATCTACCGATGCCTCCACAAAATCCGTAATCATCTTGTAGATGGCATCCCTCATGCTCTCTCCGTCCAGTACGCGGCGTCTCTCCGCATAGATAATCTCTCTCTGCTCGTTCATGACCTGATCGTATTCCAGCAGGTTCTTACGGATTCCGAAGTTGTTGTTCTCAATCTTCTTCTGTGCATTCTCAATAGCGCTGGTCAGTGTCTTATGCTCGATTTCCTGTCCCTCCGGGATACCGAGTGCATTGAACATGTTGATCAGTCGCTCGGAACCGAACAATCTCATCAAATCATCTTCCAGGGAAATATAGAACTTGGATTCACCCGGATCACCCTGACGACCGGAACGGCCGCGCAGCTGGTTGTCAATACGTCTGGATTCATGACGCTCCGTACCGATAATCTTCAGACCACCGGCAGCCCGCGCCGCCTCATCCAGCTTAATATCCGTACCACGGCCTGCCATGTTGGTCGCAATGGTGACTGCTCCATGGATACCGGCATCGGCTACAATTTCAGCCTCCAGCTCATGGAATTTTGCATTTAAGACCTTATGCTCAATACCGCGTCTCTTTAACATGCCGCTCAGCTCTTCCGAAGCTTCAATCGTAATCGTGCCGACCAGTACCGGCTGTCCCTTGGCATGTGCCTCTTCCACAGCATCCACAATCGCATGCAGCTTTTCCTTTCTGGTCTTGTAAACCGCATCCTGATGATCGATTCTGGCTACCGGACGGTTGGTCGGTATGGCAACTACGTCCATGCCGTAAATATCGCGGAATTCCTTTTCCTCGGTCAGTGCCGTACCAGTCATACCGCATTTCTTTTCAAATTTATTAAAGAAGTTCTGGAACGTAATCGTTGCCAGTGTTTTGCTTTCTCTTTTGACCTTGACATGCTCTTTTGCCTCAATGGCCTGATGCAGACCGTCCGAATAACGGCGTCCCGGCATGATACGTCCGGTAAACTCATCCACAATGAGTACCTGATCATCCTTTACCACGTAATCCTTGTCACGGAACATCAGGTTATGCGCACGAAGGGCCAGATTGATGTTATGCTGAATCTCCAGATTTTCCGGATCTGCAAGGTTCTCAATCTGGAAGAATTTTTCCACCTTTGCAACGCCACGCTCGGTCAGGTTGACAATCTTATCCTTTTCATTGACGATGAAATCTCCGGTCTCCTCCTGTACGACACCCATGATGGCATCCATCTTGGAAAGATCCTCCATATCCTTGCCGCGCTCTAACTGTCTGGCCAGAATATCACATGCCTCATACAGCTTGGTTGATTTGCCGCTCTGCCCGGAAATGATAAGCGGCGTTCTCGCTTCATCAATGAGCACGGAGTCCACCTCATCGATGATGGCATAGTGCAGATCACGCAGTACAAGCTGTTCCTTATAAATGACCATATTGTCACGAAGGTAATCAAAACCAAGCTCGTTGTTGGTCACATAGGTAATATCACAATTATAGGCTTCCCTGCGCTCCTCGGGCTTCATATCATTTAAAACCACACCGACCTTTAAGCCTAAAAATTCATGTACCTGTCCCATCCATTCGGCATCACGCTTTGCCAGATAATCATTGACCGTGACAACATGAACACCCTTTCCTTCCAGCGCATTCAGATAAGCAGGCAGCAGACAGGTCTGGGTCTTTCCTTCACCGGTCTTCATTTCCGCGATACGTCCCTGATGCAAAATGATACCGCCGATTAACTGCACCCGATAATGCTCTGTATTCAACACTCTTCTGGCACCCTCACGAACTACCGCATAGGCTTCCGGCAGCAGATCGTCCAGAGTCTCTCCATCGGCAAAGCGCTTCTTAAATTCTCTGGTCTTTTCCCGGAGTCCCTCATCGGACAATGCCATCATATCATCCCGCAGACTTTCAATCTTGTCCACGATCGGCATAATCCGCTTCAGCTCCCTTTCACTATGCGTTCCAAATACTTTATCAATAATATTCATATGCTTTTAACTCCTATGTAGTTTCCTGAAAAGCTGTTCCGCATATACGGACATCAGAATTTATTGTAACAGATTTGTAACGTTTATTCAACAGTCGCTTCTATTTAGATGACGACAATTTTTTATGCTTTTAGACAAGGAGGCGACTGACGTGGACTCCTCTGTTATTGATACGAAGAAGTGCACAATCCTACACCTTGACCTTATATATCAGAAGTGTTATTATTTTAACGATAAGAAAAAATACGCCGCAGAACCCGTCCGAGCAGACGCTTTCTGAGACAAATCTTAAAATATGAGGTGTAAACAAATGAGCAAAACTTTCGATGAATTAGTGTCAAAGGTCAATGAATTTGAAATGAAGAAAGTAGCTGTTGCAGTGGCACAGGATTCTGCTGTGTTAGAAGCTGTCAAGGCTGCCAAGGATCGTAAGATTGCAGATGCCATCTTAGTCGGACACAAGGATAAGATTCAGGCAGTTGCCGATGAAATGGGCATGGATCTGACCGGATTTGAAATCATCCATGTAGAGGATGATATTGAAGCCTCCTTAACCGCTGTCAAGCTGGTACATGACGGCAAAGCAGACATGTATATGAAGGGTCTGATCAATACCAAGGATTTCTTAAAGAGTGTCTTAAATAAGGAAGTCGGCCTGCGCACCGGAAATGCACTGTCCCATGTATGTGTATTCGATATCAAAGGAATCGATCATCTCTTATTCTTAACAGACGTAGCTTTCATTCCCTATCCGACACTGGAGGATAAGGTGAATATCATCAACAATACTTTGGAGATTACCAAGGCCTGCGGCATTGAAAATCCGAAGGTAGCACCTCTGGCTGCTGTAGAGGTTGTAAATCCGAAGATGCCGGTTACGGTAGAAGCTGCCGAGCTGACACAGATGAACAAGGACGGAAAAATTACCGGCTGCATCGTAGACGGACCGCTTTCTCTTGACCTTGCCATTGATCCGGAGGCTGCAAAGCATAAAGGAGCTACCGACCGTGCCATCCAGGGAGATGCCGATGTCCTTTTATTCCCGGATATCCATGCAGGCAACTTGGTTTACAAAGCACTCGTACATACTGCCGATGTCAAAAATGGCAACATTTTAACCGGAACAAAAGCACCTGTTATTTTAACCTCCCGTTCCGATACCTTTGAAGTAAAGGTAAATTCCATCGCTCTCGGCGCTGTGGTTGCTGAGGCTATGAAGAAAAACTCCTAATGTCCCAAAGAAAGTTTGATAAATAATTTTTTATAACTTATATGTAGAAAACCAGGAGGAAAGAGATATGTCCATCAAAAGCTTAATTATCAATCCGGGTTCCACCTCCACCAAGATTGGTGTATTCGAGGATGAGACTCTGTTATTTGAGGAAACCTTAAGACATTCCACAGAAGAAATCAGCAAATATGCTTCTATCATCGACCAGAAGGATTTCCGTAAGGATATCATCGTGAGTTTCCTGAAGGAAAAGGATTTTGACATCAAATCCCTGAACATGGTCGTAGGCCGCGGCGGTATGTTAAAGCCGATTCCGGGCGGTACCTATGCAGTAAGCGATGATCTGTTAGAGGATTTAAAAATCGGCAAGCAGGGACAGCACGCTTCCAACCTGGGTGGTATTCTGGCAAGAGAAATCGGTGATTCCATCGGTGTTCCTTCCTATATCGTAGACCCGGTCGTTGTAGATGAGCTGTGTCCGATTGCCAGATATTCCGGTGTGCCGGAGCTTCCGAGAGTCAGTGTGTTCCATGCGCTGAACCAGAAGGCCGTTGCAAAACGTTATGCCAAGGAAACCGGAAAGGCTTACGATTCTCTTCGTCTGATCGTTGTACATATGGGCGGCGGTGTTTCCGTAGGCGCTCACGAGAACGGAAAAGTCATCGATGTATTCAATGCCTTAGACGGTGACGGTGCATTCTCACCGGAAAGAGCAGGCGGTCTTCCAAGCGGTGCTCTGATCAAAATGTGCTTCTCCGGCAAATATTCGCAGGATGAGGTTTATAAAAAGGTAGTCGGTAAGGGCGGTTTTAACGCTTACCTTGGTACAAATGACATGCGTGACGTAGAAAAAATGGTAGATGGTGGCGATGCCAATGCAAAGGAAATCCGCGATGCCTTCATCTTCCAGGTAACCAAGGATATCGGCTCCATGGCATGTGTATTAAATGGAAAGGTAGACCAGATCATTGTGACAGGCGGTATTGCATATGACAAAGCTGTCGTTGCCGCTTTGAAGGAAAAGGCAGAGTGGATTGCTCCGTTTACCGTATATCCGGGCGAGGACGAACTGCTTGCACTCGTACAGGGTGGTCTACGTGTCATCAATGGGGAAGAGGAAGCGATGGTTTACTAAGCTGTTGTCCTTTTCAAATTTTATATGACATTCTTTTAAAACTTATATGGGTGCAGTATGAAAAAATTTCATACTGCACCCATTCACAATAGGAGGATTATAGCAATGGATAAAAAAGAAAAAGCAATTGAATTACATGACAAAAAATACAACTGCTGTCAGGCCGTAGCCTGTGCCTTTGCAGACGAAATCGGGGTCGATATGGAAACTCTCTTCAAAGCAGGAGAAGCCTTTGGACTTGGCATGGGCGGTATGCAGGGAACCTGCGGTGCCCTTTCCGGTGCAATCATGCTGGCTGGATTTTTAAACAGTGACGGTGATGTCAATGATCCGAAAACAAAAGCTGACACCTATAAGCTTTCCAGGGAACTGGTGTCACGTTTTCAAGAAAAGGCCGGCTCTACTGTCTGCTGCGAATTAAAGGGGGTTAACACCGGAAAAATGCTTCACTCCTGTCCAGACTGCATCCGGGATGGTGTAGCGGTTGTTCAGGAGGTCTTAAATCTGTAGGATGAATCATCTGACATTATTGTCATGTTCTATTCTCGCCATTCTTCTCATCGTTCTGGATGCTTCCAGATATATAGAATTGACCGGGATTTTGCTCTGATTGACGGCTGCTTTTTGACCCTCCTTCTGTTTGTACTTTACGTCTTTTTCCGCTTTCATATTTTTCCCTTTCGGAGAAATCAAAGCGCCTGTCCCGGATTACCTATACGGCAGCCGGATTGACATGGCTTTCCTTCTATGATATGGGATCCGATGCTCTGGCCGCTTCCTATGGCTTTACACCGGACAATGGTTATGCTCTGAAATGGTTCTGCATCAATCTCGCAGTATGCGTGATTGTATTTCTTGGAGCCTTCCTCTACAACGGAACCATCCGCATTCTTTGTACATACAGAAGGCTTGGTATATTAAAGCGCATTTTAATATTGTGCAACATGTAGGTTCCTATCGTGAATCTCTTCCTAATCTTTTATTTATGTAAAAAGGCAGAAGAAGAATATTCACAGGAATGCTGCCGCTTTGACCTGAAATGCTGCAGAGCTGGAAATAACATTTGTTCTTTAAAACATCCGCTCATCATGGTGCATGGAATCGGCTTTCGTGACCTGCGCTATTTTAATTATTGGGGAAGAATTCCAAAGCTCCTCTGCGAAAATGGGGCCATTGTATACTACGGCCACCAGAACGCCTGGGGTACTATTGAAGAAAATGCGGAAGCGCTTCGTCAAAAAATCGAAGTAGTATGCAAGGAAACAGGTGCTCCCAAGGTCAATATCATTGCTCATTCCAAGGGAGGACTGGACAGCCGATATCTGATTAACACCCTGCATATGGCAGACCGGGTAGCCTCTTTGACTACGATAAATACACCGCACTATGGCTCAGAACTGATTGATGTACTGAACAGACTGCCGGACCGTGTCTACCGACTGATTGCTTCCTGGTTCGACCGTTCCTTTGTGAAGTTCGGCGATCAGAAGGCCGGTGAAAGCTGCTATCATTCCAGCAAGCAGCTTTCACCGGCCTTCTGTGCATTCCTTACCTGATCCTGAAGCTTGTGACTGGCGAGAAAAATGACGGACTGGTTACAGAACGCTCTGCCAGATGGACAAACTTCCGCGGTACCTTTCATAATCAAAAGCATGGTCGGGGTATCTCGCATGGTGACATGATTGATTTGAAGCGCGAGGACTATCGGGGATTTGATGTCATGGAAGAATACATAACTATCGTTTCAGAATTAAAGGACAAAGGCTTTTGATTTCCTTTGTCCCTTTTTGCTTTCAGAAATGCAGGATTATGAATGGTATTCCTGCATTTTATTATTGTCAAAATGCCAATTTCAGTGTTCTTTTCGATATCACTCGATATATAATTTCTATATTTTCCCTTTTTATTGCCTTGTTCGGGAATTTATTTATAAAAAGCATATCAAAAGTGCTGTATTTAAAACATTTTCTCCATTTTTTATTATCTTTTTCATTTGTCTGAATCTTCTTTCTTTTTATAAAATTTACACTCTATTGCAAGATATGGTTCATTCACTTTTTTACGGTAATTTCGATGTAATTGTTTCAAAATTTCGTTACCACTACATTTTTTATTGCGTACTATGTGCTATTTTTTTGCAAACAGTCTATTTCCTTCTATAAAGAAAACGAATGATTTGTTATGTTTTATTTTAACAAATCATTCGTTCATCCAATACAAGATATAAAATGCAAGTCATAAATAAACATTTTATCGTTACACATCTTTCATTATGCTTCTTTTACAATAATCTGAGCAAATTCTGCTTTGGCTGCCTTCTGGAAATCAAGTGGTGTCAATTCAATCTGAGAACCTAATTTACCACCGCTGACAATCATTTTCTCCTGCTCCAGTGCCGATTCATCAATCCTTGTGACATACTGCTTTTTCATCCCAATCGCTGTACAACCACCACGGATATAGCCTGTAACCGCATTGATTTCCTTTACAGGAATCATCGCTACCGATTTTTCTCCTACTGATTTGGCAGCCTTTTTCATATCCAGTTCCTCTGCAATCGGAATGACAAACACAAAATAATTTTTACTGTGTCCTACCGTAACCAATGTCTTATACATCTTTTCATATGGTTGTCCGAGCTTATCAGCAATCTGAATCGCATCAATAAACTCTTCACATTCATAGGTATAATGCTCATATGAAATTTTCAGACTGTCTAAAATCCGCATTGCATTCGTTTTTACTTCTTTTTGTTTGCCCATGCTATTTCTCCCAGCACACTATTCCTGCTCTGTATCCTTTCCCTCTATCAGAGTGATTTCCCTTTTTCCTTTCTCTGCTTGTCCTGTTTGCTCTAATGGCTGTGTGTTTCCTGCTGTTCTTCTCATTCGTCTGACAGTTCTTCTATGGCCTCTTTCCAGAGTCTCTACTCTGCCTTCCAATAAGCGGAAATGGGTCTCATGCTCCTGAATCGCCCCATAATTATCAAGGGATAACTCATAGACTTCATCCAACTTCCTCTCCATTTGTGCTAAACGCTGATCCACACCATCCATACGTTCATTCAGTTGATTTACTATACCTCCCTGATGCTCCTGCATCCGTTTGATATCTTTGACCTCTGATAGTACCATCAATAAAATTTCATGATCTGTCTGGTTCATAATACCCTCCCTTCCCCTTTGATATTTCCCCCTGTCTTTCTCTGCTCTTTTGTTTCTACATTATAGAAATTATAGCATTTTGTCCTCTATGTGTCCACACATTTATATGTAATTTTGTAAATGTTTCGTTCAATATAAACGTTATTTCGTTTTATTAAAAGGGATAATCCTTATGCAAAGCTATACATCATTCTTTTCATTTGATATAATTGATTTATGTGAGGAACTATCTGATTGTCAACAGATGAGTCCATAGTCTTCTTATCACTCACGATAAAAATTAGGAGGAATAATAGATGCTGCTTCAAAAAATACACCACATTGCAATCATTGCATCGGATTATCAAAAATCTAAGGAATTTTATGTAAATAAGCTCGGCTTTGAAGTCATTCGTGAAAATTACCGTCCTGCACGAGACGACTACAAACTGGATTTACGTCTTGGTGACTGTGAATTAGAGCTTTTCGGCATCTCAGGAAGTCCGAAACGTCCGAGCTATCCGGAAGCCTGCGGACTTCGCCACCTTGCCTTTGCTGTAGACGATATTGAAACAGCAGTACAGAATCTACTTGAAATAGGAATTCATTGTGAACCAATTCGCATGGACGAATTTACCGGAAAGCGTATGACTTTCTTCTTTGATCCGGATAACCTCCCATTAGAGCTGCATGAATAGTATCCGGATATCTTCAATATTATATCCCTATATCGACGGAAAAAGGAAATCGGTTTCATATTCTATTCACGTTCAGGCACTTTTCTGCATCGGCACAAATACGCTCACAAATTACACTGACTTCCGCAATTTCTTTTTCCGTCAGAAGTTCCTTATTATTATGTGCAAGCGGGTTTCGTGCTGCCTGCAGCATTCGAAATTCCTTTTCCAATTTCCTGGTGTCCGTTTCGGTAAAATATTTTTTATAATGCTTCCAATCCGCATACATGATTTTCCACAGCATTCCAAAATTTACAACCTGTAGCTTACAGCATTCTACCTGCTTCTGCTCATCCTCATCCAATCGCTTATAGCGCTTCATAAAATCATCATAAAAGCGCTCAATTCTCTTCTTTTCGTCTTCGCGGGGCATAGTCTTGTCAATCTCTCCGTTTACAGCAACTTCCCATAATGAACCATATTTCTTTCTGGCCTCACATTCAATGATCTTTCGGACCAATCTCTCCGTATGACTAAGCGCCGGCCAGATATTCTCTACCTCCTTGTGCTTTACCTCCGCCAAATAGTCCACAAATTTATCGCTGACAGTCAGATAAGCCCTGTCGTTCTCCCGACTCATATAGTCCGTATACTCTTCTCCGTCCACACGCTGATCCAGACCCTCCTGACTCATGCAGTATCCCATCCCGATCAGCCGATCCACATCACTCTTCTGCAAATCATGGACTGGCCCGACAAACATCTGAAGCATGGCATTTAAGGTTTTCTCCTTATCTAACAGTTCAACAATACAATCAAAGCTGTCATAATAATTTTTGCCTTTCATAGAGAATATCGTTCCTATGTCGTCTGTCGTATGTAATGCACCTTCTAAAATCGCCTGTCCCATAACAGCCAGATAATAGGGAGAACGCCCGCAATAATAGACGATATCCTCCTTCTGCCTGTTTGTCAGAACAACACCTGCCTGCTCCAGTCTCAAAAAATATTCTGATATCTCACTATTCTTAAAACCATACAAGCTATAGGTATCAAAAATACCATGCAGCGTAGAGCCGCCAAAAGAATTTGTCTCAATATAATAAATACTTCTTCTGGAGAGTGTGACCAGCGAAACACCCTCAGATGCCTGCAGGAGATTACGAAGCCATGCAAAATTTTCCTTCCTTGTGCCAAAAATCTGTGGTGCACAATCGAACTCATCAAAAATCAATATGATACTTTTCCCTACCTCATGTAAAATCCTGAAGAGCTCCTTGAGGTTAATTTTTCCGGTATCATTTTCTACACTATTATCCGCATAGAGTCTCTCCAACACTTCCGGCTTACTGTAATAATCCATGTAGCGTTCGATGTCTTCTCCATAATAGACATCCAGACTCACAATCTCTTTGATCTGAATCTGCTTGAACAGTGGTCGAATCACCTCGCAGATCATAAAACTCCAAAATCCATCATATCCCTGGAGCGAAGCCTCAATCAAATAAATATCCGGATGCTGCTTTTTGCGAAATTCCAGACATAGATTCTTCATCAGAGAGGTTTTTCCAATCCGATTCATTCCAGTCAGTGCCACAAGACCGCTCTCCCCGGATTCCGCTGCATCAAAAATTTTCTTCTGTATATCAGCAGTCTCCTTCCTTCGTCCAATCAGCAATTCTCCTGTCACTGGTTTTGATATATCAAAAATTTTCTCCATGGTTATCCTCTTTCTTTCAACCATATACGGAAAATTCCTACTTTGATCTTCACCGTAATATGATCAATGTTTTCTGTTGTAATATCCTTGCCCAAACGATCCGTAAGCACACCGCGCACAATCAGGGACCGCAGAATTTCCTTCTTTTCTGTCTCGTCCTCCCATATCAGATTCTCCACATTGCACTCGCCGCTGCTGTTGGACTTATCCGCAATCTGCTTCAGTATTGCATACGTATTTTTCATACGCCGTGAAATACTTGCCGTAATTCCCTCTTCTTCCGCTTCATTGTCCGAACAGCTAAATTCATTATAGATTGGATCAAAATCCTTTTTCTCAATCGGAATATTTCTTGTGTCAAACGCATAGCCGTTTGCCACCTCGCGTACAATATCCGTTGTCACTGCCTGCACATGTTTCTCCATCATATAGGCCGTCAAACAGTTGCAGAACTTCATCAAATAGAAAGCACTTCCTCCGGTCAGCTCATAAATCATACGAACAGCCATTTCTCCAAGCTTTCCACGATATCTGCTGGATCCATTCTGAAATGGAATCGGTTTCTCAATCATTTCTCTGGCACTTGCAAAATCCAAATAAGACAACCGCTTACGCCCCATCGTACCAAGACCGTTTACTGCACCACCAAAATTCTGACTGGTAATCTCTTCATCTGATGTAAACTGATCCATGAAATCCTGTCCTACAATAATATTGACAAAATGAGCTTCCTGTATCATCACACGCCAACGGTTCAGGAAATCTTCTCCTACCATATGGCTCTTCATATTGATATATGCCTGCGTAAATTCATCCACCATCAATACAATCGGATACCGATCACCAAAAACAGCACTACGCCAGCTTTCAAAGGATTTGAAAAAGTCCCAAAATACAGCTTCTCCTCCCTGCGCGATCAGGAGACCGGAATCCGGCACATCAATTCCTTCCTCTCTCATCGCTTTGTAAAGCTCTCTATGCTTTCCGCGAAGCACAGCCCTTAATTCAGAACAGATCAGTGCCAGCACACAACGATAGTAGAAGCCTTTATCCTTTTCATCACACCCAATGCCCTGTACATTGATACTCAAAAGCAAAACATCCGGAAAATTCTCTTCAATCTTTTTCCCTAAAAAGTGCATCACCGAAGTCTTACCGCAGCGCTTCTGCCCATAAATGGCAACAATGCTTCCCTTATTGAGACGTCCATCCTGATCGACAATCATTTTATACACGTCATCAATATCCTTGTCCCTTCCAAAGAACATTTCAACCGCATGCTCATTATCTGGTTCCATCACCTTGCCGGAAGCAAAATCCATGTACTTATTATACTGGACATCATCTCTCTCATCCTTATACAAGGGTATCTGAAGCTGGAATTTCTTCTCTTCCGCAGGTGCAGTCACATAAGTACCATCCACAGAATCAAATTCCGTATACTGCATATAGGAAAGTGTGATTTCCATTTCAAATTCCTTACTTCCTTCCCGCTCCTCAAGCAGCGGAATGCGCACCTCCATAGCTTCACCCTGATTGATATTCCGTCCAAGCCCGGTAATCTTACGGTTTCCCGTATCGTCGATTTTAAAGCAGTCGGTTTCATAAGGTACCGCTTCAATCCTCACTGAAAAAGCCGGAAGCCTTCCATCTGCATTCGAAATCTCTAAGGTTTCATCCTGGTGGTCATCACTGATGGCATAATGCTCCACCGTCAGCTTTGGTGCAAAATCTGCATACTGCTTCTCCAGATATTCCTTCATAGACAGTTGAAGATTACTCAAAAACGGACGAAGAATCTCAAAGGATATCCGGGAGGGATGCTCTTCAATATTCTTCAAAATGGAACGACAGCCCGCAAAGGAACCATGCAGATTCTGCACACGGTTTACCGGGCTTTCGTTCTCCACCGCTCCGGCGAGATCACGTAAAAAGGCTCCAACCCGGTTCAGATACTCCATATCGCTCTTTAACAGATATGGCAGCATCGTTCTCTCAGCCTCTTCAAAAATAGGAACAATTTGTGCAATACTCTCAACGATATCGGTTCCGACAGAAAAGGTATCACTTTTCAAGCTCTCCTGTCTTCGGATATATTGCCGATATTCCGCTTCAATCATTTCAACACGGTCAGGCTGCTCCTTCTGTTCCATGCCGTTTTCCCGCTGCTTGTTCCGAAGCGCATCCGCAATTTTCTCTGCCAGCTCACTATTTTCCTTCTTTTCCATTTCATTTAACACACTCTTAAATGTCACTGCCGGAAGATTGAACAGAGTACGAATCAACCCATCCCAGTTCGTACACTCGCCCTTCATCAGATTAATGACGCTTCCCATGGAAGTATAACCGCCCTTACGCAATTTCCTCCGAATTTCATCCCTGTTTGCAAAGTATTCTGCAATACAGCTTGTCAAAACCTTTGACTTGGCACTGAGATCTGGGATGTTGTTCAGTACACTCTCTGCATAGTACATTCTCTCGCCCTGCAGACCTTCTCCGGAAAGAGAATCATCCTGATTATTCATACGTCCGCCAATGACCAACATCATAGCATAATTATAGAGGCATTGATTGATCTTTTTCTCATTAAAAAACGCATCCTGCTCCAGTTGATTCTCATCAATGTATTGCTGTGCAATTTTGGCAGCCGCAAGCGGCAGATTCGGCTTTAAAGCATAAGTCACCTTATCAAATCGTGTCTCAGACTTTCCGCAGGCATTCAAATCCTCGACAAGCTGCATGGTCTGCTCATAATTTTCTCCTCGATAAACTCCGTCTTCTCCAATCTGATGCTGTTCCTTACGGGAAAGAATAGCCTGCATCTCACTGAGCCTAAAGTGCTCTAAAACAAATTTTAAGAGCTGTGTAGCCTCTACCTCTCCTATATTCAAAAACGGCATTTCCAATCCGCCCTCCGACTCTGTCTGCTTCACGATACGGATATTGGTAGCTTTGATAATCTTTCTGGAGGTATCCAAAAAGAAGCTGACATCATATTCATAATTTTTCAGGTCTATCAACGCCGCATCAAAATTCTCAATATCTTTCCAGGAATAATTCAGCTTATTTCCCTCGTAAATCAGATATCCTGCCTTCACCTCGGGATTATAATAGCCAATCTTTCCGTGACACAATGTACCATCCTCATGCTCCTGCAACTGATCTGCACCATCTATTCCGGCCTTTTGGACTCTGTTCTTCAGCTCGATATTTTTGGCCTTTGGAATTGGATGACTCAAATCCAACTCAAAGAACACATCATAGCTGTATTTCTCACAATTCAGCGAGAGCACATCCTCTTCCTTCAAATCCTTCCACGAAAAGTTTAACTTTGTCCCCTTCTCATCTATGACATACCCTGATTTTGTATTTGGATTATAAAACTCAATACGCCCCGGCAGACGTTCCCCCGATTCATCATTCTCTGCTGCAAGTTCTACTTGTTTCGCCAGCTTTTCCATCTCACCAGTCACGGGAGTTTCCACAAATAAAGTAACATCCAATGCCGCCGGTACATTTTTCTTTTTCTTGGGACTGTATACCATCGATGGCAAAAAGGTCACCGCAATTCCCTTGCGTATACTCTCCTGAAACTGCTCCGCTACGTTGTTCCGAATGAATTGATATTCTTTCAATCCATCAGAAATGACACCAAAGCCCTGAACCGGGTTATACATTTTGATGTTTCCGGTAAGATACCCAGCCTTATCCTGCCGCGGTTCCATCACATTCTGCTCATTCGCTTTATCCATGGAAGCCTGTGGTCTGTCCTGTTCCTTTGTTTCACTTTCCGACTTCTCCCACGCTTTTACATTTACATAAGGAACCGGACGAAACTTTCCATCTTCATCCATAAATTTGAAAAAGATTTCCTGCAGCTCGGTCACAAAACCATTCAGTCTTTCTCCACTATTTAACGTAATCGTAATGGGCTCAAATTGAGGAAGCTGACTTCTTAAGTCCTCTGCCTCAGTTGCTTCGATTCTATTATCCTGTTCCACAGCTTTCTCCCCTCCATCTTCTCAAGGTAATCATCAATCGGATCAAATTGCTAATCATAGTATACCACATTACATTTCTACCGAAAAGCGTTTCCGCTCGGACGCAAAAAACCAGGGTGATTTCCTTCACCCTGGTCTTTGTATTTTTCTTTTCTTATTTTGCAGCGATTTCAGCCTTTAACTTCTCCGTTAATGCCGGAAGGATCTTGTTTAAGTCACCTACAATACCGTAGTCAGCTACATCGAAGATCGGAGCTGTCTCATCCTTGTTGATTGCGATGATGATATCAGACTCTTCCATACCTGCAAGGTGCTGGATTGCTCCGGAAATACCGATTGCAAAGTATACGTTCGGACGAACAGTCTTACCGGTCTGACCTACCTGTAAATCCTTCGGCTTCCAGCCTGCATCTACAACAGCACGGGAGCAGCTTACGGTTGCTCCGAGAACCTCTGCCAGATCATCTAACAGTTTGAAGTTCTCTGCGCTTCCAACACCACGTCCGCCAGATACAAGAATCTTAGCGTCCATGATATCTACAGTATCTACTACAGATTTTACAACCTTTAAGATTTCAACATATTTGTTGTCCGGTGTGAATCCAGGATTGAACTCTTCGATGACAGCCTTCTTGCTCTCATCCTTCGGAAGCTTCTGCATAACACCAGGACGAACAGTTGCCATCTGCGGACGGAAGTTCGGGCAGGCGATTGTTGCGATCGTGTTACCGCCGAATGCCGGACGTGTCATAAGCAGCTGATTGTGTAACTGCTCTTTGCCCGGAACCGGATTAATCGGGAAATCACCGATTTCAAGCTGTGTACAGTCTGCTGTAAGACCTGTATGGATTCTTGCGGAAACTCTCGGACCTAAATCTCTACCGATTGCGGTAGCGCCTACTAAGAAGATTTCCGGTTTGTATTTCTCGATTACGGAAGCGAGTGCATGAGCGTACGGCTCTGTTCTGTACTCCTTTAATTCCGGATCATCTACTACGATAACCTTGTCAGCGCCGTATGCAGCAAGCTCGTCTGCAAGTGCCTTTACGTCTGAACCAACTAAAACTGCTGTTACTTCTGTTCCTAAATCATTTGCGAGGTCTTTACCTTTACCGATCAGCTCTAAAGCAATTCCGCTTACTTCATTGTCAACCTGCTGTGCAAAGACAAATACTCCTTTATATTCTGCTAAATTCATGATTCTTCCATGCTCCTTTCAAAGCCACATTTAGATGACGTGCTTCTCTTTTAATTTACCAATGATGTAATCAACGGATTCTGTAGGATCCAGAGTAACCTTCTCACCAGCACCCTTTCTTACCTTATCAGAAGCCTTAGCAATCTGTGTCGGTGAACCCTTTAAGCCGAGGTTGGAGTCATCTACATCTTTTAAGTCTGCTCTGCCCCAAACTGTAATCTCAGCATTGTAAGCATCAAAGATTCCGCCCGGAGTCATGTAACGCGGCTCGTTTAATTCAGCAAGTGCTGTAACTAAGCAAGGCATTTTTGCTTTTAATACATGATATCTGTCATCATACTGACGCTCAACGATTACGCTGTCGCCTTCTACTTCAATCTTCTGTGCATAGGAGATTACCGGGATTCCAAGGTGTTCGGAAATCTGCGGTCCAACCTGTGCAGTATCACCATCGATAGCCTGACGGCCTGTGATGATCAAATCATACTCTAAGTTACGAATAGCACCAGCCAGTGTCTGGGAGGTTGCCCATGTATCAGCGCCGCCGAGTACTCTGTCTGTTACAAGGATACCCTTGTCGGCGCCCATAGCGATTGCCTCGCGAAGAACCTCCTCAGCCTTAGGAAGACCCATCGTAACAACTGTTACTTCTGCACCGTACTGATCCTTTAATCTTAATGCTGCCTCAAGACCTGCTTTATCATCAGGGTTCATGATTGTCAGCATAGCTGCTCTATCAAGTGTACCATCAGGATTGAACTTAACGCCGCCCTTTGTATCAGGTACCTGTTTCACACATACTACAACTTTCATGTTCATTCTCCTTATATTTCTATTTATTGTTTATCATTGTTTCAGCTATTACTGAGGGGAAACTTTGTTTCCTCGTTCGCGCTGTGCGTTGCACCGCTCATGCTGCCTAGAAACGTGACTCCGAAATCTTCGATTTCCTCATTCGCGCGTTGCGTAACAACAAGTTTCCGGTTGCGCACTTTTCTCCAGCCTTAAGCACTCGGAAACTTTGTTTCCTCGTTCGCGCTGTGCGTTGCACCGCTCATGCTGCTTAGAAACGTGACTCCGAAATCTTCGATTTCCTCGTTCGCGCGTTGCGTAACAACGCGCTTAGTCTTTGCAATCAGACAAATTTCTCAGCAAGCTGGAAATTTGCCTGCTTACAAAGCCTGCACGTTTCTACTTTAACAGATTCGCGGAGATTACCATTCTCTGAACTTCGCTGGTTCCCTCGTAGATTTCTGTAATCTTAGCATCTCTCATCATACGCTCAACTTCGTATTCTCTTGTATAGCCATAACCGCCGTGTAACTGAACAGCCTTTGTTGTTACTTCCATTGCCATCTCTGCAGCATATAACTTAGCCATAGCAGCCTCTACGTTGTAAGAAGTCTTATGATCCTTTGTGTACTGGTCCTTTGTGCATGCAGCCTTGTATACCATAAACTGAGCTGCCTGAGCCTTTGTTGCCATATCAGCAAGCTGGAACTGTGTATTCTGGAATGCACCGATAGCACGTCCAAACTGTTTTCTCTCCTTAACATATGCAATCGTTCTCTCAAGAGCGCCCTCGCCGATACCAAGTGCCTGAGCAGCGATACCGATACGTCCGCCGTCAAGTGTATGCATCGCAATACCGAAGCCCTTGCCCTGCTGACCCAGCATATTTGACTTAGGAATACGGCAGTCTGTGAAAATCAACTCATAAGTTGAGGAACCGCGGATACCCATCTTCTTCTCCTTTGTACCAAATGAGAAGCCGGGTGTACCCTTTTCTACGATAAATGCGGAAATCTCCTTTGTCATCTTACCACGCTTTTCAATCATACCGGTAATTGCAAAGATAACATATACATCAGCTTCCTTACCGTTTGTGATGAATATCTTAGAACCGTTAAGAACCCACTCATCGCCATCTAAAACAGCCTTTGTCTGCTGTCCCTGAGCGTCTGTACCTGCGCCCGGCTCTGTAAGTCCGAAAGCGCCAATCTTCCTGCCGCTGGCAAGGTCAGGCAAATACTTCTGCTTCTGCTCTTCTGTACCATATGTAAGAATCGGGTCACAGCAAAGTGATGTATGTGCAGATACGATAACTGCTGTTGTACCGCAAACCTTTGCCAACTCCTCAACGCACATTGCATATGTCAAAATATCGCAGCCCTGTCCGCCATATTCCTTTGGAACAGGAATACCCATGAAACCTGCCTTAGCCATTTTCTCAACAGTCGCTCTTGGGAACTCCTCTGTCTCATCTACCTCGATTGCAAGAGGCTTTACCTCTTTTTCAGCGAACTCCTTGAAAAGAGCTCTCGCCATCTCATGCTCTTTACTTAATGTAAAATCCATGTTATTATTCCTCCGTTTAAAATTAACCTTGATATAAAAGTTCTTGTTCTATCTTTATCCTGCCTTTAAAATCTATATTGATTTCAGGCATTGCAGCAAGCAGAAGAAAGTTCCTCTCTCCTGTTAACACGCCGAACACCTGTCAGTTCTGCCAGCAGGCTTCCCCAAGGTGTCCGTATTCATCAAGAAAAACAAATGACCTGCCTCGCGGCCACTTGTTTTTCTCTTTAAACAGTTATTTATTTCTTAGAGTAATCGTAGAATCCTACGCCTGTCTTCTTACCAAGCTTTCCGGCACGTACCATCTTTCTAAGAAGCGGAGATGGAGCATACTTAGAATCACCTGTCTCAGCGTAGATAACTTCCATAATAGCAAGTACGATATCAAGACCGATGTAATCGCCAAGCGCCAAAGGTCCCATCGGATGATTTGCACCAAGCTGCATAGCTACATCAATATCAGCAACGCTTGCTACGCCTGCTGCATATACATTGATTGCTTCATTAATCATAGGGATAAGGATTCTGTTTACTACAAATCCTGCTTCCTCATTAACCTCTACAGGAGTCTTGCCGATTTCTGCAGCGATACCCTTAATCTTCTCAACTAAATCTGCCGGTGTGTTTGCACCTGCAATAACCTCTACCAGCTTCATTCTGTCAGCAGGATTGAAGAAATGCATACCGATAAGCGGACGGTCAAGACCTGCACCCATCTCTGTGATAGAAAGAGATGACGTATTGGTAGCAAAGATACACTCAGGCTTTACAATCTCCTGTAACTCTTTGAATGTAGTCTTCTTGATTTCCATTTTCTCAGGAGCAACCTCAATAACAAGGTCACAGTCTGTACAGATATCCTTTAAGCCTGTAACAATCTTAGCTGCAATAGCGTCTGCCTTCTCCTGCGTAATCTTCTCTTTGCTTACGAGGAAGTTCAAATTCTTTAAAATCTTAGCCTTTCCGCCATCTGCGAACTCCTGCTTAATATCACATAAGCATACCTCATAACCATCTGTCATTGCAAAAGCCTGTGCAATACCAGAACCCATTGTTCCTGCACCAATAATACCAACCTTCATTGTGGTTCCTCCTTAAGAATAATTCTTTTAATTTATAATTAGCAGTTCTTGAACGGCTCCTTAACCTTCTCCTTGTTCTTGTCAAGGAAAAATGCCATGCCGTATTTCTGGTCTTCTGTCTCAAAGCAGTCGCCAAAAAGCTTCTCCTCGATAACAATTGCCTGATCCATATCGGCATCTAAGCCCTCATTGATTGCTTTCTTGCAGTTGCGGACAGCAATCGGTGCATTCTTTGCGATGCCTGCTGCCATCTTCTCTGCCTGTGCCATAAGCTCTTCAGCAGGATATACAGCGTTGACAAGACCGATTCTGTATGCCTCGTCAGCCTTAATATTTCTCGCTGTATATATCATCTGCTTTGCCATGCCTGCACCTACAAGACGTGCAAGTCTCTGTGTTCCTCCAAAGCCTGGTGTAATGCCAAGTCCAACCTCAGGCTGTCCGAACACGGCATTCTCAGAACAGATTCTAATGTCACAGCTCATAGCAATTTCACAACCGCCGCCAAGTGCAAAACCGTTTACTGCTGCGATAACCGGAATCGGGAATGTCTCAAGCTTTCTGAATACATCGTTTCCTTTCTTTCCAAATGCTTCGCCCTCTGCCTTAGTCAGTGTGCTCATCTCTGCAATATCTGCACCTGCAACAAAGGACTTTGCACCTGCTCCTGTCAGGATAAGGCAGCGAACCTCATCAAGATTCACAGCATCAAGTGCTGCGTCAAGCTCGTCAAGCACCTGTGAATTCAGCGCATTTAAAGCCTTTTCACGGTTAATGGTAATCTTACCGACTGCACCGTTTACTTCATATAAAACGAAATCCATACTTACCTCCATCTGTTTCTTTACGCTTCGTACTTCTTTACGATTGTAGAGCAGCCCATACCGCCGCCGATACATAATGTAGCAAGACCTGTCTTAGCGCCCTTAGCTTCCATCTCATGAAGAAGTGTAACTAAGATACGGCAGCCCGATGCTCCTACCGGATGTCCTAATGCAATTGCACCGCCGTTAGGATTTAACTGCTTCTCTACATCAATGCCTAAGTCTCTGCCGACTGCGATAGACTGTGCAGCAAATGCCTCGTTTGCCTCGATAATGTCAAAGTCTTCAATCTTCATGCCTGTCTTAGCCATTACCTTCTTTGTAGAAGCTACCGGTCCGATACCCATTACCTCAGGTCTGACGCCTGCAAGAGCGCCTGCTACCCACTCAGCCATAGGAGTTACGCCTAATTCCTTAGCCTTCTCTTCGCTCATAACAACGATTGCGGCCGCACCGTCGTTAATACCTGATGCGTTGCCTGCAGTAACATACTTGTCCTTGTTAATCGGACGAAGCTTAGCAAGAGCTTCAATTGTAGAACCATGGCGAGGTCCCTCATCAACCTTAAATTCTACCATTTCTTTCTTTTTCTTAACCATTACAGGAACAATCTCTTTCTCAAAAGAACCATTATTCTGAGCTGCCTCAGCCTTCTGCTGGCTCTTTAATGCAAACTCGTCAAGTTCTTCTCTTGTAATACCCCACTCATCGCAGATATTGTCTGCTGTCTGAATCATATGATAATTGTTGAAAGCATCCCACAATGCATCATTTACCATGGTATCGACTAATGTACCATTGTTCATTCTATATCCGAAACGTGCATTAGGAAGTGCGAAAGGAGCCATTGACATGTTCTCCATACCGCCTGCAACCACGATGTCGGCATCACCGGCTAAAATCATCTGAGCAGCCATGTTTACACAGTTCAGACCGGAACCGCATACAACATTTACGGTAACTGCCGGCGTCTCGATTGGAAGTCCTGCCTTGATAGCTGACTGACGGGCAACATTCTGACCCTGACCTGCCTGTATAACGCATCCCATATATACATGGTCAACCTTCTCAGGAGCTACTCCTGCTCTGTTTAAAGCCTCCCTGATTACGATAGAACCAAGCTCTGCTGCCGGTGTTGTGCTGAGTGAGCCGCCCATAGTACCGATTGCTGTACGACATGCACCTGCTAATACGATTTTCTTTGCCATTCTCTTTTCCTCCATCTTTTATATACTCTTATGATAAGCCCCTGTATGCACTACAAACTGCTTATCTGTTTCCGCGTGACTGCGATTGTTATTTTTATCACAATCATTGGCATTATTTTATCATATTGTTAAAAAAAAAGCAATGTATTTGTCCTTTGATATTTATTATAATTTTGACGAAAAACCCCGGTTATTTTTCAGCACTTTGCAAAATGCTTTATTTTCCTTCTTCAGCCTCTTCCCGATAACCGCAGCCTGCTCACCGCACCAGGTCTGTGCAGCTTTGCTGCTGATTTCCTTACAGGCTTGTGTACAAAAAAATCGAGGCTTCCGCAGAAGTCCCGATTTTTTCATCCGTTCATGCCTAACGGCAGTATCCGGCAATTATACCGTAATCACACCGCACATGCCAAGTGCAATGACAACCGCGCCAAGCGCAATGCGGTACCAGCCGAATACCTGAAAATCGTGCTTTTTAATATAGTCCATCAGAAACTTAATGACGACAACTGACACTGCAAAGGACACAATCATACCCACAAGCAGAATGCCAAGCTCAGAACCGGTAAACGAAAAGCCAAACTTCACAAGCTTGAGCAGGCTTGCCCCGAACATCACAGGGATTGCCAGAAAAAACGTAAACTCTGCTGCAACGCTTCTCGAGACACCAATTAAGAGCGCACCGACAATCGTTGCTCCCGAACGTGAAGTGCCGGGGAAAACAGCAGCAATCAGCTGAAACACGCCAATCATCAACGCTGTCTGAAAAGTAATCTCATCAAGAGACGTCACCTTTGCCTTTTTTCCCTTATTCCGGCGCTCAATCACGATAAATGCCACCCCGAATACAATCAGCGCCAGTGCAACCGGTATTGCATGATAAAACAATTCCTCAAACACAGAGTCGAACAAGATTCCCACCACCGCTGCAGGAATACACGCTGCGATGATTTTGAGCCACAGCATCATTTTATCCTGCTCGATTACAGGCTTTGATTTATCCTTGAACTGAAATGGAAAAATCTTATTCCAAAACAATAATACAACCGCCATAATCGCTCCAAGCTGAATGACTACCAGAAACATCTCCATAAATTCCGGCGTGCAGTCAAGCCTGATAAACTCGTCCAGGATAATCATATGTCCTGTACTGCTGACGGGAAGCCACTCAGTGATACCCTCAACAATGCTAAACAATACCGCCTTTAAAAGCTCTAACATTGCAAATCCCCAGTATCTGCCGTTTCATAACAATTCAGACCTTTTTGAACCATTACAGTATGATTCGCAGATACGCTCCTTTCTTCATGATTCCTTTTCTTAATATTATCCTTGCAGAAATGCTGTCAGTTCCTCATAACAATTCTTTGCATCCTCATAGCCAAGCTGATACAGCGCTTCCAGCTTCGCCCTGTCCTTCTCAATTCTTCCGATATGATTGTCCTGGTTAGGGCGGATAACATATGCCCTTCCGGCTTTTACTTCCTCTTCCAGAAAGGCAAGCGTCTCATTGTATCGCGTATGACGGTCGGCAATCAATTCATACAGCTTCGGATATTTCGCATATTTAACCCGCATCATACTCAGCGTAGATTTGGATGCAGGCTTTCTGATATAGCCTACCTCTTTTGTGAGAATGACCACATTCCTGACATTTCCGTCAGCAATGGAGCGTCTGATGGGAACGGCATCTGCCATACCGCCATCGAGATAATATTCACTGCCGATTTTAACATTTCTTGACACCAGCGGAAGCGAAGCAGATGCGCGTACTGCTATAATATCCTTGTGCATCTCACGCATCGGCAGATATTCCGCCTCACCTGTCCGAATATTTGTCACTACTGCATAGGCATTTCCCTCATATTTTGCTGCCGCCTTATAATCATATGGTTCCAGCTTATTTGGAATCTTGTTATAACACATATCCACATTAAACAGATCACCGGTTGTTAAAAGACTTCTGACACTGCAGTAATTCTTATCCTTTAAGTAATTTAATGCCACATTGTAGGAACGCCTTTTCTGCTTTGATATATAATTACACAGATGGCACGCACCGGCAGACACGCCATAGCAATTTTCAAAATACAGGTCCTTCTCCATAAAATACTCAAGCACACCGGCAGTGTATGTACCCTTCATACCGCCGCCCTCAAGCACCAATCCGCAATTAACCATAATATACTCCCTCTCCGTGCAGCAGTTCTGCAAATCGAAACTGTTACTTCTCTGCGCCATTCGCTTTCATCGTCACAACCCGAAAAGCTCTTTATGCCTGATATTCTGTCTCGACAAACCTGCGAAGCGCTGCCATAGCACGCTCAACCTTCTCCGTCTCCACGCAATATGCCATTCTGAAATATCCGGGACATCCAAAGGAATCGCCCGGCACAAGCACTAAATCATATTTCATTGCCTTCCGGCAAAATGCTACGGAATCCTCCTCAAGCGCCTTCGGGAATATATAGAAGGTTCCACCCGGCTTAACGACCTCAAAGCCGAGGCTTACAAGCTCGTTATAGATAATATTCATATTTTTTTCATATACGGATAAATCCGCTGTAAGTCCCAACACCTCTGCTACTGCTATCTGTATGACAGACGGCGGACAGTTATGACCGATTCCTCTTGAAATCTGTGCACACATCGCTGAAATCAGCTGACTATCCGTACATCTTGGATTTGCTGCCACATACCCAAGCCGCTCTCCGGGAATAGACAATGATTTTGCAAAGGAATAGCAGGAAAGCGAATTGTCATAATACTTTGACACATAAGGCGCATCTACGCCGTCAAATATAATATCGCGGTAGGGTTCATCCGAAATCAGGAAGATATCATGTCCATATTCCTTCTGCTTCTCCTCCAGAACGGCAGCAAGCTTCTGAATCGTTTCCGTTGCGTAAACCGTGCCGGACGGATTATTCGGCGTGTTGATCAGAATTGCCATTGTCTTAGAATTGAGCGTTTTCCCGAACGCCTCAAAATCAATCTGGAATTGTCTGGTATCGGCCGGTACAACCTTTAACACGGCGCCTGTCTGATTGACATAGTGATTGTACTCCGGAAAATACGGCGCAAAGGTAATCACCTCGTCGCCTGGCTGTGTTACCGCTCTCGCCGCATGTGCAACGGCTCCTGCGGCGCCTGTTGTCATAAATAAATGTTCGGCTGTATAGTTCATGCCGTATTTTTTATTTAAAAATTCCGCAAACTTCGCGCGCACTGCCGGAATGCCCTGCGACTGGCTGTATCCGTGCAGCTCCATCGTATCACGGCTCTGCAAAAGTTCAATCATTTTATCCGTAAACGCCTGCGGCACCGGTACGGACGGGTTTCCAAGGCTGAAATCGAACACGTTCTCACTTCCGATTTCTTTTGCCCTTCCTGCCGCCCACTCCGACATCTGTCTGATTACTGACTTTGCGCCAAGCATTTCTTTATATTTTTGTGAAATCATAGCCTTCCTCCTGAAATTTTATAACTTTATAACTCATACGTTATCACACTTTAAGGTTTTCAGCAAGGATATTGCCTTCACACGCACCAACAATCCTTGTTTCCGTGAAAATTTTCTCAAGCCGTTCGTCGGGATAATATTTGTCCAGAAACCGTGTCACCTGGTTTTGAATGATATTTCCTTCCCTTCGGTTTCTCTGCTGCAGGCATGCCAAACCGGAAAGCACACAGTCCAATATCAGCGCCGCAAAAAGACCAATTACCAGATATTCTGCAATATCCGATGAAAGCATCGTGCAGATACTTATGTATATTTTCTCAAAAACCGGCTTTACCGCATAGACAACGGCTACCGCTATCACGCCCCAGTAAAACGTAAATTCCAGGCAAATCCTGCCATGCAGCTGAAAGCGCTTTTTGCTGTAATCCCATGACTTTGTTCCAAGAATTTTTTCCTGCAGAAAACCGCACAGATACTCAAATATGCTGCCCAAAATGCAGCCCCAGAAAAATAAATACCAAATGCTCTTAACTTTCCAGAAAATCTTTGAAAACACAGCCGCCGCAATTCCATAGACAGGACTGAACGGTCCGTAGATGACCCCCTTTCTGCAAATCCATTTTCCTCTCAGCCTGCGGTACCAAAGAGTTTCAAGCAGATATCCAAGAAAGCTGCCCACAATGAAAAACCACATAAACTCCTGTAAGCTCATTTCGATTTCCTCCTTATCACAATTCGTTTACGCCCAGAATGACCATTGTATCATAACAAACCGCCTTGCCAAACGCTGCTGCCTGTCATTCTGACTTTTCTTTATATAACTGTTCTGTACCTTCACCCTTATTCCTGAAAAACATATAAATTTCCTCTGCCACTCTCTGCGTAATCCCCGGCACCTCTGCAATTTGGGCGGCATCAGCGGCGCGAAGCTCCTCAATCGACTTAAAGTACTTCATCAGCGCCTTTCTGCGGCTTGGTCCCACGCCCGGTATCTCGTCCAGCACAGAATGCACCTGCGCTTTGCTTCGAAGCGACCTGTGATATGTAATCGCGAAGCGGTGCGCTTCGTCCTGTATGCGTGTAATCAGCTTAAAGCCTTCACTGTGTGTATCAATCGGAAGCTCTACATTATTGAAATACAATCCTCTTGTGCGGTGGTTGTCGTCCTTTACCATGCCGCATACCGGTATGCTGATGCCAAGCTCCGCAAGCACCTGAAGCGCAATGTTGACCTGACCGCGCCCGCCGTCCATCAGCAGCAAATCAGGAAATTTTGTAAAACTGCCAAAATCCTCGCCGATGCTTTTCGCATCGCGCAGCATTTCAGCACGTTCATCAAGTCCATGGCGGAAGCGCCTGGTGAGCACCTCCTGCATGCAGGCATAATCATCCGGTCCTGCCACAGTCTTCATGCAAAACTTGCGGTAATCGCTGCGCTTGGGCTTTCCCTTCTCGTACACTACCATAGAGCCTACATTGGCAAATCCGCTGGTATTGGAGATATCGAAAGCTTCCATGCGCGTCAGCGGACTGATTCCCAGGATTTCTTCAATCTCCTTCACCGCGCCGATGGTTCTGCCTTCCTCACGACGAATACGCTCTCTGTCCTGACTGAGGACAAGCTGTGCATTTCTTGACGCCAAATCGACAAGCTTTTCCTTCGAGCCTTTCAACGGTACACGCAGATGCACGCGCGCACCCTTTTTGTTTGTCAGCCATCGCTCCACCAGCTCCATGTCCCCAATCGCCTCCTGAAGCATGATTTCCCTTGGAATAAATGGCGTCCCGGAATAAAATTGTTTTACAAAGCTTGTGAGGATATTGTCAGCGGTCGGTTCTTCGACCTGTGTCATATAGAAGTGCTCTCTGCCTATCAGCTTACCGTTTCTTAAGAAAAACACCTGCACAACCGTCTCGTTTCCATCAATGGCAAGCGCAATGATATCCTTATCCTCACCCACATTGTCTGACATTTTCTGCGTCTCACTGACTTTCTTGACGCTTTCAATCAGGTCGCGGTACTTGATTGCCTCCTCGAAATCCATATTATCCGATGCCTGCTGCATTTTTTCCTTCAGCTCTTTGATTACCGGCTGCTGCTTTCCATTTAAAAATTCAATTGCTTTATCAATGCGCTCTGCATAAGCTTCCTTGGAAATCGTTCCCTGGCAGGGCGCACAGCATTGTCCAATATGGTAATTCAGGCAGGGACGCTCCTTTCCGCAGTCACGCGGCAGCCTTCTGCTGCAGGTCCTTAGCTGATACAGCTTATTCAGCAAATCAATGCTCTCCTTCACGCCTCCATTTGTAAAGGGTCCGAAATATTTTGCCTTGTCCTTCTTCATCTGGCGCACCATCATAACACGCGGAAAATCTTCTCCCAAGGTCACTTTAATGTATGGATAGGTCTTATCATCCTTTAACAGGGTATTGTACTTCGGACAGTGCTCCTTAATGAGGTTGTTTTCCAGCACCAGCGCCTCCAGCTCGGAGTCTGTCACAATATACTCAAATCGGGCAATCAGGGAGACCATCTTGTCAATCTGCGGCCCGCGCCCTATATTTTCCTTAAAATAAGAGCGGACTCTGCTGTGCAGATTCTTTGCTTTTCCCACATAAAGAATTGTGTCCTCTGCATCATGCATAATATAAACTCCGGGCTTATGGGGAAGCTTGCCAAGCTCCTCCTTTACATCAAATTCCTGTGGTGTGTCCGGCATTTTCTGTCCTTCCTTTCTATCACCTGCCATAGCAGTAATTCTCCCAGGCTTTTGTGCATCAACAAAGAGTACACACTTTTCAGAAATGTGTACTCTTTCTTACATGGTATCATCTGTCCTAAGGATTCTGACCGCCGTTCACATTCCTGTCCCATGCAGAACCAAAGCGGGAGGTTTCTCCGCTGCTTCCATTGTCCTCAGGCAGGTTTCCGTCTTGAGTCTGTTCCTGCTGGCTGCCCGGATTCCATGGCTGGTTACTGTTCTGCCGGCCGCCCGGATTCCATGGCTGGTTACTGCTCTGCTGGCTGCCCGGATTCCATGGCTGGTTACTGTTCTGCCGGCTGCCCGGGTTCCATGGCTGGTTACTGTTCTGCCGGCTGCCCGGGTTCCATGAATAACTTGGCGGCATACTCCAGCCGTTGTTTTGCGGCTGCGTCAATGCCGGCTGCTGCGGATTCACATTTCTCAGCTCCTCCGGATTTGGTATTCTTGGCTCCTCTTTCTTATCAGCCTCCTTGTTATTTTCAGTCCTTTCTGCTGCTTCATCCTTTTCCTCAGGCTCGGGCAAGCCCTTCGCCTCGCGGTAAATCTTCATAAATTCTTTTCCGGTAATGGTTTCCTTTTCTATCAAATGCGCTGCAAGCTTATCCATCACCTCACGGTTCTCACGGAGCAGTGCAAGCGCCTCATCATAGCACTCCTTGAGCATATTCATAACTTCTGTGTCAATCTCTGCTGCCGTGTTGTCAGCACAATTGAGTGCACTTCTGCCGTCAAGATATTGGCTTTCCACAGTCTCAAGGCTCATCAGTCCGAATTTGCTGCTCATGCCGTATCGTGTAATCATTGAGCGCGCGATGCTTGTAGCCTTCTCAATATCATTGGAAGCCCCTGTCGTAACAGTATCAAACACAAGCTCCTCAGCGGCACGTCCGCCCAAAAGCCCTACAATCATGTCATGCAGCTCTGCCTGCGAGTTCAGATATTTCTCATCTTCAGGCACATGCATGACATAGCCTAATGCACCCATGGTACGCGGCACAATCGTTATCTTCTGAACCGGCTCGGAATTTTTCTGCAGAGCGCTAATGAGTGCATGACCAACCTCATGATAAGAAACAATCTTCCGCTCCTCCTTACTCATGATACGGTCCTTTTTCTCCTTGCCTACAAGCACCACCTCAACAGCATTGAACAAATCCTTCTGGCTGACAAACTCCCTGCCTTCCTTTACCGCGTTGATTGCCGCTTCATTAATCATATTGGCAAGGTCCGCACCGACAGCGCCGCTTGTCGCAAGCGCAATCGCATCTAAATCAACCGTCTCATCCATCAGGACATCCTTTGCATGGACCTTAAGAATATTGACACGTCCTTTTAAATCCGGCTTGTCTACAATAATACGCCTGTCGAAACGTCCTGGACGCAGAAGCGCCTTATCAAGAATTTCCGGTCTGTTTGTAGCGGCAAGAATAATAATCCCCTTCTTTCCGTCAAAGCCGTCCATCTCAGAAAGGAGCTGATTTAAGGTCTGCTCACGCTCCTCATTACCGCCGCCGTATTTGGAATCACGGCTTCTGCCGATTGCATCTATCTCATCAATAAAGATAATACAGGGGGCATTTTTCTCTGCCTCCTTAAATAAATCACGCACACGGGAAGCGCCGACGCCTACATACAGCTCAATAAAATCCGAACCTGCAAGCGAGAAAAACGGCACCTTTGCCTCACCTGCCACTGCTTTTGCGAGCATCGTCTTACCTGTACCGGGCGGTCCTACCAGCAGCGCGCCCTTAGGAAGCTTTGCACCAATCTTGACGTATTTTCCGGGATTATGCAGAAAATCAACAACCTCCTGCAGTGACTCCTTTGCTTCGTCTTCCCCTGCCACGTCCTTAAAGGTGATGCCTGTCTCCTTCTGCACATATACCTTTGCATTGCTTTTTCCCATGCTGAACGCTCCGCCGCCGTTTGCCATCTTGCGAAACAGCAGGCTTAAGAGTCCCCACATCAAAAGAATTGGTACGATATAATATAACAGCGACAAAATCACGCCGGAACCGTCGGGAACTGTTCCGCTGACCTCCACTCCGGCATCAAGAAGCCTCTGTGTAAGCGTATCGTCATCTTCAACCTTTCCTGTCACATAAGTCACCCTGACAGCGCTTGCCAGCAAGCCATTATTTGGCTGCCCGGATTGTTCCGACACCGGCGTTATCTCTATCTGACTTGAATCAATCTTCACGGATTCAACTTTTCCGTCGTTGACCATCTCAATAAACTGATTATATGAAATTTCAATTGTTGTCGCTCCTGTCACTGCTTTTGTAAAATAACTGATGCACAGCAGTGATAAAACTGCGGCGATAATCATAATGATAATGCTTTGCTTTTTCGGGTCTTTGCCATTATTATTGCTGCCATTTCCGCCGTTGTTTCCATTATTGGGTCCCCCGCTATGGTTGGAATTGTTGTCAAAATTATTGAACTGATTGTTGTCCATTTCCCTGTTGTATCCTTTCTATATAATAAAGGCAAGGCAAGCGCGTCATCTGCCCCCCGCTGCCCAAGTAAAATTAATCAATTATCATTATAGAGATTAAAGGTTTATAAATCAACATTTTCTTTGTGAAAAGATTCTAAAAAGAATATTATGCTGCTTTGCCGTATTTTATTAACATGTGCTGCTTTGTTGAATTTATGTATTAAATAATTCAGCCTTTCAGATGTTGACAACCGGACGAAAACGGCAAATAGTATCCCTCCGACTGCCATTGGTTACGAATGGGAATTTCCTAATACGATGAATCAAGACTTGCGAATGAGGACGGAGCCGGCTCGAGTCGGCATCCATGCCTCCGTCCCGCCTAAATTTGCTTCCGTGCAAATTTACTCCTGAGTATCAATCATCGTATAAGGAAATGTCACCATTCTCCACCGGGGCAGTCTGCGGGATACTATCTGTCGTTTTCTGTTCAGTGAAATCATAAAGCTGCGCTCAATAACCTTTACTGTAATAGCAATTTAAAACAATTAACCTGAATTATTCATGAGCATGTAAAAATGCTCAATGCTATAAAACCTTAAATCAGTTCCCTTGAAATCAATCAAGTTATCCACAAAAATGGGTAAACTATCCCCGTGAAATTCGATTGAGTCTTTTTGAACTGTCAAGGTACATCAATAGTTGCTTATCCCAACTGTACAGCCAGTTGCTGAATGTTCTCCAGTGTCCTGTAGAATTCCTCTTTATAAGGACAGCTGCTGCACAGTTTGAAT
>JAGAQJ010000054.1 GCA_017622845.1 Lachnospiraceae bacterium
CCGAGGCATTCTACGGGATACTATCTGCAGTTTTCTGTTCATCGAAAGCAAAAAACTGTGTTAATAACGAATAAACTTTACTGTATTTAGAAATCTAAAACAATAAATAATGGCAAGCTTTAAGATAGATAACAAGCAGTTGTTCATACACAGAAGGGCGGCAGTCCTATACCGGAACAGGCTGGCGGAGAATGCTGACATTTTCTTATGGGTGATTCAATACACGAGCGGAAATCCGCATGGACGCGGATTTAGGACGAAACGCGTCCATGGACGGCGCGTAGAGTCCGGTCGCGGACGCATTCAAAGACTTTGGCATCACCCATTAGAAAATTCGCATTTGGAGTCCAATCGCCTGTACCGGCATAGGACTGCCGCCCTTCGTCCTAGCTAAAATAATCCATAAGGCTGAACTGTTGAACAGGAAGCTATCCGTGCAAGCTGATTAACAGCCTGAAAATGCTCACAATATATGCTCCATTCCCTTCTTACAGTAATACTGTGCCTGTGCATTCCACATTTCGTAGTACTTTCCGCTGGTGTCCGCGGCAAGCTCCTCATGGCTTCCAAGCTGTACGAGCTGTCCCTTGTGAAATACTGCAATCTTATCACAGAATTTGCAGGAAGCAAGCCTATGGGAGATATAAATTGCTGTTTTTGAACCTGCGATTTTGTCGAAGCTTGTATAGATTTCGTACTCGGCAATCGGGTCAAGCGCCGCTGTGGGTTCGTCCAGAAGGATAAACGGCGCATCTTTATAAATTGCTCTTGCAAGTGCGATTTTCTGCGCTTCCCCTCCGCTGACTTCAACGCCTTCGTCATCATAGCCCTTGTACAAATAAGTCTCCACACCCTCTTTTAGTCCGGATAAGCGCTCTCCAAATCCGGCATCGCAAAGGCTGCTCTCCACATGCCTTCTGTCATAATCCGTGCTGACTGCCACATTCTGGGCAAGCATCAGATCAAACAGCTTATAATCCTGAAAAACAACTGCAAACAATCTGCTGTACTCCTCTTGTTTAAATTTTCTGATATCCACTCCATTTAAAAGGATTTCTCCCTCCTGAGGGTCATAAAGCCTGCATAGCAGCTTAATCATCGTTGTTTTACCCGAACCATTCATACCGACAATCGCAAGCTTTTCCCCGATTCGCAGCTTGAGTGAAAAATGGCGCAGTGCATACGTGTCTGTACCGGGATAACAAAAGGATACATCACAAAATTCAATTTCATATTCGTTGTCACTGCGCTTTTCCACCGGGAGCTTCCCCTGATACATCTCATTTTCCAACGCAAGCAGCTCCAATGTACTCACCTGCCGTCTTGCCGCCATTGCAAACCTTGTACACAGGCCTGTGATACCATAAAGATTCTGCAGAAGATTTTTGAGGCAGCCTGCAAGCTGTACCATACTGCCTGTCTGAATCCCTCCTGCAAGTGCAGCCAGCGCAATGATCAGATAAGATATGCCTTCTATCGCACCATTGACAGCTTCGCTGCAGAAAGCCACACCTGCCGCACCGGCTGCCGCATCGCGGATACGCTTCCTGTAAGGCTTTGTGTCAAGCACATCTGCCGTCCAGCGCTTTATCAAATCATAGCTTTGATAAAGGCGCGCATCCTTGCCATTCTGATAAGAAAAATCATAGCCGTGCGAAAAGCTCCAGCAGTTCTCCGCCAATGTCTTTTTCTCCTCATCGGTCAGCCTGTGGTGCATAAAATAGTCCTCCTTCTTTTGAAAAAAGACCATTCCTTTCTGACCTGCCGCCGCCATAACAAGCAATCCGATAAAAAGCAGTCCGATAAGGAGCATAGAAGCCGGCACAGGAACTGCTCTCACCACGCCGCGCAGCGCATATCCTCCAACGATAACAGCTCCTGTCATGTTAAAAACCTGATATACAATATCATGGAACTGCCAGAAAACACTGTTTAATCCGGCGCCCCAGTTATTATCGCGCTGAATCCGGTCTCTCAGCTCCTTCACTGCCGGACTGTCTATTTTGGAAAAGTCCATTGCAAGCAGTTTTTCTTCAACCATGCAATTATATTGGCGGTACATTTTCTGCCGCCGTACCTCCAAGCCATTCCATAAAATGCCTGCAATTGCATGCAGTACAAAGATTCCTGCAATTGCTGCAGACACAACTGACATCAGTGTCATAAATTCCGTTTTGTTCTGCAATGCATTCAGAACATATGACATCAGTGTCAGATTCAGATAGGAAACTGCCACATTGCAGAGATGTACCACACAGGCTGTCGGAAAATAAGTCCTGTCCATCTCCCAAATCACTTGCAGAATTTTTTTCATATTTTTGATATGTTCCTTCACAGGAAGCTTACTCATTAGATTCGTTTCCATCGATACAGTAGTCCTCCCTTTCCGCATAATAATTGCTCTGCACCTGATACATCTGCGCATAAGCGCCTCCCTTCTGCATCAGTTCCTCATGTGTACCTGCTTCTACCATTTTTCCCTGCTCTAACATGACAATCCTGTCAGAAAACCGCGTGCTTGCCAGCCGGTGCGATATAAACAGAGCAGTCTTATCCTTGCAGCTATTTCTGTAGCATTCGTACACCTCGCTCTCTGCTATCGGGTCAAGCGCTGCTGTCGGCTCATCAAGAATCATTACCGGCGCCTCCTTATACAGCGCCCTGGCTAACAAAAACCGCTGCTGCTGCCCTCCGGAAAGTTCGACTCCATTTTCCATAAGTGTCTTTTTCATAAAGCTGTCCATGTCTATCTGTTTTTCCTCAAAAACCTGCTTTAATCCGGCTCTTTCCAGCGCTTCCCATGCCTTCTGCTCATCCAGCTTTCCGGCTTTTTGCATAGAAAGATTTTCACCTATTGTAACAGGCAGGATAAACGGCTCCTGAAATACAATGGAGAAAAGCTGATACAGCTCGCTTTTCGGAAAACACCGGATATCGATTCCGCCGATTCGTATCTCCCCCTCATCCGGCTCATACAGACCGCACAAAAGCTTTACAAGTGTGGTCTTTCCAGCGCCGTTGACACCGACAACCGCAAGCTTTTCTCCTGCATGGATGGTCAGATTAAAATGCTCAAAAAGCGGTTTTTCCTGATAGGAAAAACTTACGTTGTGAAATTCAATCTCCAGCGGATTGGTAAGCTCACTGATATGTCTGCTTCCGGTATTTTCGTCCTGCTCGGCAAGCTCCATATAGCTGCGGTATTCCGATATTGTTCCGGATGCCTCGCGCAGCCCTGCAAATCCCTCCATCATTGACGACACAAAACCCGAAAATCCTGTAACCGCTCCAAAATAGAGAACAAAATCGCTGACTGCAATCGCCTCCTGCAGCACCTGGCTGATGAGATATCCATATACTGCCAGGTCGCGGATTACAGAAAGAAAAAAAGTCATCTGCTCACACACAGTCTTCCTGTTCTGTATGCGTCTCTGGAGAGTGCATTTTTCCTCCAACGTCTGATTCAGCAGCTTTCTTAGCCACTTGTCCATGCCGAAAATCCGGATGTCCTTTGCAGCACTGGTATCTCCCATCGCTGACGACAGATAATAATAATGCTTATCATGCCTTGCCATCTCATCATGCAGCCCTTCCTCAAAACGGATTTCATACATCTGTATCAGATACCCGAGAAAAGAAACGCCTGTCAGCGCAGCCGCCAGCGGAATGCTCAAAGTGCCCAGAACAGTGGAATACAGCAGAAAGCAAAGCAGATTAATGACTAACTGCACTGTATCGCTGACCACCTTAGAACTTGCACTCCAGTCACCGCTGTCAAATGCCCTCATTGCTTTCCAATATTTTTGTTTAATTTCACCGGACTCCGCATCAGCGTATTTAATGCGAAGGCTCTTTAAGAAAAGTCCTGCCATAAAATTTGTTCTCTGCATGTTGTAAATATGATATTTTCCCCGGCTGACTGCATGGTATACACCATATAGGAAAAACATTCCGGCGGAAAAAGCCAGCATAGCACAAAGCATTTTTGATACGGGTACGTTGGACATGACTAAATCAATGGTAAGTTTTGGCAGCCAGATTCCGACAAACGGCACTGCTGCCGCGAGCAGAATTTCTACCGCGCTTAAGACCACGACACTTGGTTCATTCTGCCAAAAAAGCCGCCAAAAATACAGTACATTCCCGATAAGGGAATAACGTTTTCTCGCCTGTTTGTTCATAAGACCCTCCATTTTTCATATTGCCTGTTATCTCTTTGCTCTTTATAATATACCAAAGATTCCTCCATTAAAAAAATTCGTGCATGAATGGCTTTTCTCATGCACGAATGGTATTTCACTTTTATAATGGCAGCATCACCTCTGTCACAAACACGCCCTCCTCAGCCTGTCTTTCCAAATAGCCGTGACAGCGCGCGACAGCCCTGTCGATCCGCATCAGACCAAAGCCATGACTGCTGTTTTCTCTTCCATTTTTGGTGGAGAGATATATCTTTCCATGCCGCTTCGGCGTTCCTTGGGTAGAGTTCATCACATAAATGTAAAGCTGTCCTTTTAAAATATCAATATAGACCCTGATAAACCGTTTTTCTTCCTCTAAGATACCCATACATGCTTCCATCGCATTATCCAGCAGATTGCCGACAATCAGGCAAAGCTCCACCTCAGAAACCGGAAGCTCTTTCGGCACCAGCGCCTTCGCTTCAACATGGATTCCTCTCGTCTTTGCCAAAGAAAGCTTGCTGTTTAAAACTGCGTCAATCATAACGTTTCCGGTTTTTATCACAGTGTCTACCATAGTAAGGTCTGCATCAAGCTCGTTTAAATAGGCGCTTAGTCTGTCAAGCTCTCCCATTGCCAGATGCGCCTTCATGGTCTGGATATGATTGTGATAATCATGACGCCAGCCCCGCGTCTGGCGATACATGTTTTCAACCTCCTCGCAATGCTTCTCAAGCAAATCATTTTGGTAGGCGCTGATTCTCTTATCGACCATACGCTCTATATAGTATTTTGCCAAAATCAGCAGTAGGATTGCTGCAGCCGCAATTCCTGCCGCAAATACCATTCTCATCTTGCCTCCCTGCCGTAACAGCTCCTCTCACGGCTTCCTGCAGCGGAACCGATACCTTCACGCTGCAAATCCTGTCCATTCTTTGTATGATATGCGATAAACGCCTGATTGACTTCCCGGTACATCCGCCTGCTTACCGGAACCGCACTTCCATCATCAAAGGAAATCCGCTCTCTGTCAATCTTATGGATATTTTTCAGGCTGCACAGATAAGAACGGTGGCACTTTTGAAAATCCTTCGTTCCAAGAAGTCTTGTCAGCTCAGAGATGCTTTCCCTGCATGCTGCCGGTTCGCTGTTCATCAGCCCGATACGGGTTCCATGCCCCATTGCCTCGACGTAATTAATATCTTCAACGGGGAGCTTTTGTATCTCATCCTCCGGCGTATGAATTATGACATATGTGTCATTTTTCTTTTTCTCATTTATCAAATCAAGACATGCACGTACTTTTTCTTCGGATAACGGCTTGAGCAGATAACGCATCGCCTCCACTTCGTAGCCCTCTTCCCAGAAGTCCGCAATTCCCGTGGTAAAGACAAGCGAGGTGCTGCGGTCTTTCTGACGTACTGCCTTAGCAAGCTCCACTCCATTCATGCCTGCCATCTGAATATCCACAAACAAAGCATCATAAGCAGTGTCTTCCCACTGAAAAAGAAAGCTCTCCGCATCTGCAAACGCTGCCAGCGAAACAGGCACTTTCCTGTCGGTTCCCCATCGCTTTATATACGATGCCAAAAGTGCCCTGTGCACCTGCTCATCTTCAATTACTGCAATTCTCACTTTTGTCCCTCATTCTGTCTGTCAGCATATCGAAACTGTACATTGTTTCCATATCTAAGGCATTACAGCGCTTTTCACCTCCCGGCTTCCTGCTGCCGGAATCACGCCTCTGACCTGAACTGTAATACTTAACCTTTACACTGCTTTTTGTGTACAGCATAACACTAAAAGGGCATATGCATCAATGGTCCGTTTCCTTTTCCAAGATTCAATCCTGCTGCTAAAGCGTTCGTAATATAATCCTTGGCGCGCTGCACCGCTTCCTCCAGTGCATACCCTTTGGCAAGATTTGAAGCAATGGCGCTGGAAAGCGTACAGCCCGTTCCATGTGTATTGGGATTATCGATGCGCGGCGTCCTGTACCATCGATAATGACCTTCATGATAAAGCAGGTCATTGGAATCACCCTCTCTGTGACCGCCTTTGCAAAGTACCGCACAATGATAAGCGCCACTGATTTTCTCCGCCGCGCAAAGCATCTCCTGTTCTGTGCGAATCTTCATCTGCGCAAGCACTTCCGCCTCGGGGATATTGGGAGTCATAACATCCGCCAGGGGAAAAAGAATATTCCGCATGGCATCCATCGCATTTTCATCAAGCAGTCTTGTGCCGCTGGTCGATATCATGACCGGGTCCACTACAATGTTTTCTGCCTGATATTGAATCAGCTTTTCGCCAATCACTTCAATCAGCTGTGCCGAGGATACCATGCCTGTTTTTACTGCATCCGGAAAAATGTCGCGAAACACTGCATCCAGCTGTTTCCCTAAAAATCCCGGTGAAACCCCCATAATTCCCGTAATGCCAAGCGTATTCTGGGCAGTGAGCGCTGTGACGGCGCTCATTGCATAGACGCCGTTGCAGGTCATCGTCTTGATGTCTGCCTGTATTCCCGCTCCTCCGCCGGAATCGCTTCCGGCGATTGTTAATGCTGTCTTCATGTCATGCCTTAATCCACAAACACTGTATTATACCGGTCAATGCACTGAGACAGCACGGAATGAATATGTGCCATACTGCCCAATGGCGCAAGGTCCGTATCCTCAATCGGCCGGCCGCTCTCTACCTGCTTTATCATCCATTCCACCGACTGTACCAGACTATTCAATAAACCGTCAAAAGGCGCTGAGGTGCTCAGGGACTCCTTCATGAGCTGGTTATTGTCGCTCACCGCCTCATCATAAGCCGCTACCGTAGCTGCCAGCTCGTCGTACAGTGTCCGGATATTTGTCAGATCCAATTCTGTAAGATTCGAATCGTCGATACCCTGTGCATAGCATTCGTCCAAAATCTGATTTCCAATTGTAATCGCGTGGCTGGAATTATAAATAATCAGATTGCCCTCCTCCAGCATCTTTGCCTCAGTGGCGGCCATCTGTTCATTCCCCATAATATCAACCTCATCCATAAACTCATATGCCAGAGTCGCAAAATCTTCCACATTTTCCTGAATCAGGCTATGATATTCCTTCGCCTTTGCATACTGGTTGTCGGCAAAGTCATAACTTTCGTTAATCTTGTTGAAGCCTTCCATCAGCGCCCTCATAGGCTCTGCCACCTCTTTTGCAAGCTCGTCCAGCTTTTCATATGCCGGTTCCATGGAAGCTACTGTCAAAGCATCATCAATAATATCCGTGTTCAGATAAACAATGCCGAACTTATAATCATAACCGCTGTCCGGAACGAAAGCAAACTCATCCGCATATTCCACCACCATATAATAGTTATCAATGTTATCCAGAACATCAATCATATAGTTATTCATTTCCACATAAATATTATACTTGATAATGTCCATGGTTTCCGGATCAATCTCCGGCTCTGTCTCATCAGCAGCGCTCACTGTCTCTATTTCAGAAGCAGCGCTTGTTGTCTCTGTTTCAGCAGCGTCCGTTGTCTTCGCTGCGTCTGTCTTTGTTGCGGCCTCCTGCCCCGAACAGCCTCCTGTCAATGATGCCACCGCCAACACACATACCGCCAATAATGCACTCATCCTATGTTTTTTCAATTTCATTTCCCCCTTATATCTCATTATTAAATATCGCTGTGTCAGTACACCGGAATCCCTTCTGTGACTGTTCTTAGTATAGCGGATTTCACTTTTCTTTACAAGCAGAAAAATAACGCTCCATATACTGCGCCGGATTTTCACACGTCATCAGTCCGCTCATGACACAGCCTCCTTTTGCGCCTGCTGCCGCCGCCTGCGCGATATTCTCACTGTTTATGCCGCCGATAGCATACACCGGAATCTGCACGCTGCTGCAAACCTCCTGCAAAAAAGACAAGCCGCGCGGCGGCACTCCCTTTTTGCAGTCTGTGGCAAAGATGTGTCCTGCCGCAATATAAGTGCAGCCAAGCCTTTGCGCCTCTATCGCTTCCTCAACAGAATGGCAGGACGCTCCCAATATTGGAAACACCTGCCTGTAATTTTGCAATTCATCTTTTCCTGCGTTCTTTTCCATAACAGCCATCTTCCGCAGAACCGGAAGCGGCACATGCAGCGCCTTTGCTTTCAATTGCACCGCCGTTTCCACATCGTTATGAAGAATGCACAGCACCTTGTAATGGTCGCAGATTTCCATCACATCTTTTGCAAGCGCGCAATATTCCTGCTTCGTTAAGTCCTTCTCCCGAAGGATCACTCCTGCCGGACTGCAGGCCGCTATCGCTTCGATGCGTGCTAAAAAATTGTCCCTGCACAGTGCGCGGTTTGTCACACAAAGTATTTCAGACATACAAGTAATCGTTCAGCACCGGCTGCAGTCCTTCGCTTTCAATATCCTGATACATTGTTTCAAAACTACGTCTGTCATTAATCTCAAACTGCTCATCTCCCTCGGCGCTGCCGCTCTCCTTTCCCGTGTATTTGCTTTCGTGGTCGCCGATTCCCGTTGAAACGCCTGCCGATACTTTTGTCGCTGCAATCTTGATAATACCATTTCGAAACTCCGCACTTTCTCTTGACGAAACAGTAATTCCCGCAAACGGCAAAAAAATGCGGTATGCACAGATAATCTGGCAGAGCTGCTTCTCATGCACATCTAACGGATTAATTTTATCGTTGTTGACAATCGGTCTTAACCGCGGACAGGAAAGTGAAATCTCCGCCTGCGGGTATTTCCTCTGCAAAAAGTAAGCATGAAGCGCCGTGGCAAGTGCATCTTTTCGAAAATCAGAAAGCCCCAGCAGCGCCGAAAATGCTACGCCGCGCATTCCTCCCATAAGCGCCCGCTCCTGCGCCTCAAAACGGTACGGCCACACGCGCTTGTGACCTGCCAGATGAAGCGTCTCATATTTGTCTGAATCGTATGTCTCCTGAAACACCGTCACATAGTCCGCCCCGCATTCGTGAAGATAGCGGTATTCGTCTGTATTGACAGGATAAATTTCCAGACCGACCATTCTGAAATATTTCCTTGCAAGCTTACATGCCTCACCAATGTACGAAACATCACTCATACCCCGGCTCTCTCCGGTGAGCAGCAATATTTCCTCCATTCCGGAATCTGCAATAATCTTCATCTCATGCTCAATCTGCTCCATCGTAAGACGCATTCTCTTGATATGATTATAACAGTTAAAGCCGCAGTACACACAATAATTTTCACAATAGTTGGCAATGTAGAGCGGTGTAAACAGATATACCGTATTGCCGAAGTGCTTCCTTGTCTCAACACGCGCTCTCTGCGCCATCTGCTCCAAAAAAGGCCCGGCTGCCGGTGACAAAAGCGCCTTGAAATCCTCAATGCTGCACTGCTCATGCTCCAATGCCGCGCTAACATCTGCGCTTGTATACACTGTATAATCATACTGCTCTGTCTGCGACATAACGCGTTCCCGAATATCGGATTGAATCTGCTCCATGCCGGGCAGATATTCCATATGATTTGTTCTTGATGACGCGTCTGTTTCCAGTTGATGCTTGCGCGCAAGCGCCTCTTTTGACAAATGGTCTGAATCCACGTAAAACTGATTTTCCATCTTTATCACCTTTCCTGTCGATGCTTTCAGTGCATCACTAATCATGCAAAAATCCGGTAAGCGGGTCTGATGCTGACGCTCCTCTTGTCAGTACGCGTCCCAGTCCTGAAAGGTATGCCTTGCGTCCTGCCTCAATTGCCTGCCGGAATGCCGCTGCCATCAGCGGAAGGTCGCCTGCTGTGGCAAGTGCAGTGTTTGCCATAATTGCGGCAGCTCCCATTTCCATCGCCTCACATGCCTGTGACGGTCTTCCGATGCCTGCATCTACAATCACAGGAAGCTCAATCTCATTGATTAATATTTGGATAAAATCCTTTGTGGCAAGTCCCTTATTCGAGCCAATCGGCGCTGCCAGCGGCATCACTGCAGCGGCTCCTGCATTTGCCAAATCCCTTGCCGCATTCAAATCCGGATACATATACGGCATGACTATAAAGCCTTCTTTTGCAAGGATTTCCGTCGCCTTCACCGTCTCATAATTGTCGGGAAGCAGGTACTTGGTATCGCGCATGATTTCGATTTTCACGAAATTGCCGCAGCCAAGCTCTCTTGCAAGCCTTGCAATTCTCACAGCTTCCCTGGCATCTCTTGCCCCTGAGGTATTGGGAAGCAGGGTGACGTTTCGAGGTATGTAGTCAATAATGTTTTCCTGCTCCTTTGTGTTTGCCCGGCGTACGGCAAGCGTGATAATTTCTGCCCCCGCATCCCTCACAGCCGCCTCAATCAGCTTCATGGAATATTTTCCGGAACCTAATATAAATCTTGAGTGAAATTCCTGTCCCCCAATTACAAGCTTGTCGTCTTCTAATCTCTTGTCCATTTTTTCCTCCATTTTGCAGACAGAATCCATCTCCTGGAAATCAGATATCCTCCGGCTGCTATTCTGCTAATTTATTCCTGCTCTGTATATTTCAATGCACGAACCTGTCTGTTTCCCGTTCCAATAACAGTTCAGCCCCCGCCCATAAATGTAACAACTTCGATTACATCTCCGTCTGCAAGCTTTGTTTCCTGATAACTGTCCCTGGGAACAATCTCCTCATTGCGCTCAACCACCACAATTCTTGGGTCATACTGCGCCTGCTGAAGGTACTCCGTGATTGTCATTCCGTCAGCATCTACACTATTTCCATTAATCATAACCATATGCATTCTTTCCTTTCCATAAATTCACCGCGCCGGGCACTTGTCAGCTCTGCTGACATTCTTCCCTGGTATGATTCATGATAACCAGAGTGCCCGTGTGCATAAAAAAGAGAGACTGCCCCATGAAGGCTGCCTCCCATACATTCGCATCTGTCCTGTTCACACTACCGTGTTCCCAGTCATCCCTCCGTTGGCATTATCCAAATCAGGTTATGGGTCGAAGGTCGCACCTTCCTCTCAGCCTGTACTGCAAGCTCCCCTTTCCATATTCACTTCATATTCGTTCTATACGATTGTAACGCATTTCGGTTGGATATGCAAGTGTGAGTTTCTCAGACAGGAACACTATACTCTCATAAAATCTGTCATTACCTCATAACTCCCTTATCTACTTCATATTGATATACTCGTCAACATTATCCGCCGTCACCTTGCTGTATGGCAGATAAATGCATTTGCCCTTTGTAAATGCAATATCCTCCATGCCTGTTCCTGATACAAGGGCTGCCGAGAGCTTTGCTACCGCCTCTGCCTGTCCTTTTGCATCATTGTACACGGTACCGGCAAGAACCCCCTCCCTGACTGCTTCCAAACCGACCGACGTACCATCAATACCAAAAAATACAGGAAATGACGATTCCGTAAGATTCCTTGACTGATAGGCGTCTATCGCGCCAAGCGCCATGTCATCATTGTTTGCAATCACAAGCTCGATTTTATTTTGATGCTGGTCAATAAACTGCTGCATTCTGTTTTGCGCCTGAACACGATTCCAGTTCGCGATGCCGTGTCCCACCTTTTCAAGCAAAATCCCCTCGCTTTTTAAGGTGTCAACTGCATTTTCCGTCCGTATCAGTGCATCCTGATGCCCTGGTTCTCCTTCCAGGATAATATACTGGATAATACCGTCATGATTCCTGTCAATCCGGCTGTCCGCCAATATTGCCTCTGCCGCAAGCTCTCCCTGAAAAATCCCCGACTGCTTCGCGTCCGCGCCGACATAGTAAAGCTTATCCCACTGCATCATATCCTCCGCAACAGGCTCTCTGTTGAAAAAAATAATCGGGACATCGTACTCCTTTGCTAAATCAATAATTTCCGATGGGTCAGCTCTGTCCACAAGGTTGATGCATAGAACATTGCAGCCGGAATCAATCAGTGCCTTTACCTGATCATCCTGCGTGCGCTGAGAACCTGCTGCATCCGCAATTGTAACAGCCGCCCCGTCAAATTCACTGTCAAGCGCCTCAATCTCCTTCCGCAGGCTGTCAGTCCATTCGCTCAAAAAAGTATCGCTTGCATTGTAGCATGCCACACCCAGATAAAGCTTCTCTGATTTCACCTCACGGACTTTTCCGCAGCCATGCATTACCGCTAATCCTATGCACAGCAATATTGCCGCCGCTGTCATTTTCCTTCGTTTCATATATCCCCCTGCTTCCCATATGCTTTCACTGGCTTGTCATAAAAAGAATTTCCTGGTTTTCTTCCAGGAATAAATCATCACGCCGCATCACCGTGTAAGGAATCATGCTGCTCTGCATTTGATAAAACGGATTGTCAAGACATTTTGAAATCTCCACAATGCTCTGATAACCCATCGCAAACTCGTCCGGAATAATCAGACATTCCACAGCACCGATATCCAGATAGTAGACAGCCTCCGTAGATTTGGCGATACCATACACCAGCGCTCCGTGAAGCTCATTGGAAGCGGAGCATTTTCCTGCGGCAATCAGTCCGGCATTGTCAAGCGCCACGATAATCTCTGCCCTCACACTCCCTTCCTCCAGCATTTGAGGCTCTGTCTGCAGAATAATGACACCTGTGTCAGTTAATGTATCTAAAAGACCCTTCTGTCTGTCCAAAAAAGCCTGCGAAGTGCTGTCCTGTGAAACAACAGCAAGCGTCTTTCCCTCAAGACTGCCCTCATAATCTCCAATCAATTCCGCCGCTGCGGCTGCCCCCATCGCATAATTATCTGCCTGAATGACAGGCAGCAGCGAAGATTCCCTGTCTGCCGATGCCGAGGATTCCACCAGTACCACGGGAATCTTGCTTTCTATTTTTTTCAGCACAGACTCTGTTTCTTCCTCAAAAACGGGCTGAATGACAACTGCGTCAGCGCTGTTTGCAATTTCACGTTCAATCAGCTCCTTTTCTTCCTTCATAGAAACCACGCTTGATGTCTTGACAATATACAGCTCAAGTTCTTCGTCTATAGCTGCCTTTTTCAGTCCATACTGAAATGCTGCCCACTGGCTGTCATCAGATGCCTGAACAATCACTGCAATTCTGTCAAGCTTCCTGTCATTTCTCCCCCACAGCATGATAATACCTACAGCAGCAGCTAATATGGCAAGTCCTGCCTCAAATAAGATAAACGCTTTTTTACTATTTTTCATGATGAATTTCCTGAACCTTCATATTAATGTCATCTCTGGCAAACGGGCTGCCCGTCTCAAGAATCTTTCTGTTCTCCTCCGTGTAGGGAACAGCCGGAATGCAGATTGAAACACAAGTTCCCTCATCCGGTTCACTCACAACTGTCAGTCCATACTCTTTTCCAAACAGAATCTGTATTCGGCTATTCACGTTGATAAGACCAACGCCTGAACCATGCTTATGCACCCGATTGCTGTCTGTCAGTATCAGCCCGGCCTCCTCTGCAGGCATACCCATGCCGTTATCCTCAACTGACAGGATAATGTTTCCATCTTTTTTCTTCCCTGTCACCTTGATTTCTCCTCCATCGTCCATGCCCGCAATACCGTAATTAATAGCATTTTCGAGAATCGGCTGCAAAATCAGCTTAACTGTACAGTAGTCATAGACTTGTTCCTCCACATCAAACACGATAGAAAAAGTATTCCGGTACCGAACCTTCTGTATATTCATGTAACATTCCGCATGCTGAAGCTCATCTCTAATGCAGATAATGGTATGACCCTTTGACAAACTGATTCTGAAAAGCTTTGCTAACTGGGAAATCATAAAGACTGCTTCGTCATTGCGCTCTCCTTCAATCATCCATGTGATAGATTCTAAGGTATTGTACAAAAAGTGGGGATTAATCTGGCTTTGAAGCGCATCAAGCTCACTTTTCCTCCGCTCGTTCTGCTCCATGACGATGTTCTTCATCAGCAGTTCAATCTGCTCATAGGATTTCTGTATCGAATAGCCAAGATGACGGATTTCTTCTGAACCGCCAATATAAATCTGCGGCTTTTCCCCTGCCTCGTAAGCTCTGACAGACTCATTCAGCCTCAAAATCGGACTGGAAATGCGCACCGAAACCACGCGGTTAATGCATCCGAGCATCATTCCTGTCAAAAGCATGAACATAATCACGAAATAACGCATATTTTCCATACCATGATTAAAGGTTTCATAGGGTATCACACCCACAAGCTTCCAGCCGGTATAACTAATCGTATTCACAATCACCTTGCGGCGGTTCCCCTCAAACACTTCGTCATAAATACCATCCTTATATCCTGCTGCCGTCGTGTTGTTTTCACTGCAGATGCCCCTGCTGATCTGCGCCTGCCTTGGATGATATATGATTTTTCCACTGCTGTCACACAGATAATAATATGTTCCGTTATTCATCACATTCATCTTGTTCATCATGCGGGAAATACTGGAATAATCCATGTCCACAAGCAAAACGCCCGACTGCGAGTCGCCGTTATTGGTAATCTCAACCACCCTGCTTAAGGAAATCACCCAATAATACCGAAGTGAACCATCATCAAACAAATTCTGCACATGCGGCGTTGAAAAATGCATATTTTCCATTTCATTGACAGCCTGCTGATACCATTCCTGCTGTGTGACATTGGGGTCCTCCTTCTGTGAGGCTATCGGCTCCGCTGCCACAAGGCTGCCGTATCTGCCGTACACGGCAATACTGCGCAGGTTGTCCCTGTTTGCCTCATACAAAAGATTCATGCCTCTTTGGATGTCTTTATTCTGGCCTGCAAAGTCATTTTCCTTAATCACATTGTAATAGACGGCATCTGATATGCGCCGCATACTCACGAGGTAATCCTCCAGATTCTCTCCGGACTGCTCAATCAGCTTCAGCGCGCTCTGTGTAATCTCCTCCCGCGCCGCTGCCGAAAATCGAAGGTACATCGCAGCGCCGATTAAAAGCAGCAGCGAGATGGATACAATAGAAAAGGTCGTCATTACAGTCGACTGCATTCCCCGCGGCTTTACCTTCTTTAGATATCCTAAATATTTATTTCTCACTTTCCATATGCCCCATTCTGTATTTTGAAGGCGATACGCCGAACCGTCTCTTAAATACATAACTGAAATAATTCGGGTCCGTATAGCCGACACGTTCTGCTATAATATAGCTCTTCTCATTTGTCTCCACCAGAAGCCGTGAGGCCTGCTCCATCCGGTAATCCGTAAGCCAGCCGATGAACGTATTGCCCGTCTCCTTCTTAAATACCGTAGAAAAATAAGCATTCGACACCCCCAGAGCTTCACATATGCTGTTGAGTGACAGAGACGCATCGCCATAATTACTGCGCACATACTCCTGCGCCTTCGATACAAATGATTTTGTCAGCTTATTACGCGTATTGAGCAGCCTTTCACGAAGGGAAAAGCTGATATCGACAAGCTGTTCCCGAAGTGTCTCAGGGTCCATATCTGTCATATTGGCGTAAAGGCGGCGCATTGCTTCTGACAGCTCCTCATCAGCAATGTCATTATTGACTGCAAACCGCCACAACGAGCCTGCAAGCTCCATAACGTCAATATACTGCGGCAGCGACTTTGCCGGAAAGACGACATTTGTCATATATTCATTGACTGATGCGACAACGTCTTCGCCGGAACCAAATCGGATATTTTTGAACAGCCGCGCCAGCTTTCTGTCATTTCCCGAGCCGGAGTCGGACACCTTGCCCGGCACGATTTCCTTGATGTTAATTGCCTTCGAAGCGCCGTATATCACTCTGTAGGAGACCGCCTCGCGCGCACCGCTGTAGGAATCGGACAGCTCGAGAATATTGCTGCATACATCACCGATACCTATCGTCACGTCTGTCCCAAGCATATGACCAGCGTACCTGCAAAACCTGTCACATTCGTCTGTCAGCTCTGTCACCTCGCCTTTATCCCCCAATTCGGCAAGCATTACCGTGTTTCCCAGATAAGAAAAAAATCCAGCCCTCCATCTGTCCCGAAAATATTCTCTTGCCTGTTTTTCCACGGAAGCCTGCATCAGCAGCGGATTCATATTCTCAGGAATATGGCTTGAGGAGGCATGGAGCACAAGGCAGCAGTAATACGGACCGGAAAAGGAAATCTGATAATCGGCAGCATATTTCTTAGCCTCATCCTCCTGCAGTTTCCCTTCAATCAGTAATGTATAAAAGTTTGCCCGAAGAACAGGAAGCGACTCCATATAATATTTTTTCAGTCCCTCCACATCCCGTTTCTCACTGATTTCCCTGTCCAGCTTCTCCTTAAGCCGTGAAAATACAGTGGTAAGCTCTGTGGAATTGACGGGCTTCAACAGGTATTCTTCAACCTCAAGATGCACTGCCTCCTTTGCATACTCGAACTCATCAAAGCCCGTAAAAATAAGGAGCTTCGTCGCCGGATATTCCGCCTTGATATGTCCGGCAAGCTCTATCCCGTCCATATATGGCATCCTGATATCCGTCACCACGACATCGGGCTGGAATTTTTCGACCATCTCCAATGCCTTCACTCCGTTTCCCGCATAACCGATAACAGAAAAGCCGATTTCCTCCCAATTTACTTTTCTCATCATCACCTGAATGACGTCTTCCTCGTCGTCCACCAAAAGTACTGTGTAGTTCTCCATTTTCTCTCCTTCTGCTGCTTGCCAAAAAAGTCTGCCGCACGAAACACCTCATGCGGCAGACACCTTCTGCATACTGCTTCTATTACTTTTTCTGAACATATTTCAGGCAGTCAAGCATTACTGCGATAAGAATGATAATACCTGAGAATACGAACTGAAGGTTTGTGTCGATACCAAGGATTGTAAGGGAATATGTCAAGGCTGTGAATATGATGACACCGACAACCACGCCTGAAATCTTACCGATACCGCCTGTGAAGGATACGCCGCCGACTACGCATGCTGCAATTGCGTCCATCTCCCAGCCCTGTCCGTAAGCTGCCGAACCGGAACCGACCATTCTTGCACATTCAAGCCATGAGCCAAAGCCGTAGAGAATACCTGCAAGCATAAATGCTCCGACGGTTACCCAGAATACCGAAATACCGGATGCTGATGCTGCATCAGGATTTCCTCCGACAGCGTACAGATTTTTGCCAAATGTCGTTTTGTTCCAGATAAACCACACAATGATAATAGCTGCCACTGCCCACAGGATAATGGTAGGAAAACCATTGATCTTGGGGATAATCATACCCGGAATCGATGATTCAATCGCTCCGAAGGATACACCCTTTGTCGCATAAGTTACGATACCGAAGATTACAAGCATGTTCGCCATCGTTGAAATAAACGGATGCATCTTGAATTTTGCGGTAAAGAAGCCGGCAATCGTCGTGAAAAAGGTGCATAAAAGAATACACATGAAAAGGGCAAAAATAACTCTTACGCCTACCGGCAGCCCCGTGAAATCAAAAACGTGTCCGAATACAGAACCTGTATTGATGCCCTGATGCATGATAATCGTCGCTGTTGTCATGCCCATGCCGACCATACGCCCGATTGAAAGGTCCGTACCTGTGAGGAGAATCAGTCCCGCAACACCGAGCGCAAGGAACATTCTCGGAGATGCCTGCTGGAAAATATTCAATATATTATTATAGGTCAAAAGCGGTGTATGCTTTATAATCGGTGTAATAATACAGAGTGCAATAAATATGAAAATAATCGCAATATACAAACCATTCTGGAGCAGGAATGCTCTCCGGTTAAACGTATATTTGTAATTTTCCCACTTCTGCGCCCTTGCCTGCATAAAGGTAAACTTTGACATTCTGAGCAAATCAATCAAATGATATTTGTAGCTGTATGCCGCATGTTTTCTGTCTTTAATCTGCTGCAGCTCCTTTTCCAGCTCTACCTTTGCGTCGAAGCGTCTGTTTTTGTAGACGTATTTCTCATCCTTAATTTCCTGATGGTCCGAAAGCTTAGCAAGCGTTTCTTTATGCTCTTTTTCCAGCTTTGCAGCCGTCTGACGGTATTTTTCCTGTGCAGCCGCTTGCTCTAGCCTGCAGCTCTCCTTGACAGGCTCATAATATTCCTTGTCAAAATGTTCCTTTAAATAAGCCTCCGCATCGGCTATCAATTTGGAAACTTCCTCTTTATGTTCCGCTTCAATTGCTTTCGCTCTTTCGATTTCCTTGCGGACAGCTTGGATTCTGTCTGCTTTTTCTGCTTTTGTGAGTGTGAACTCTCTTTTTATACTATCGATATCGCCCTGCAGGGAGATTACTTTATCTGTACCGTCCGCTCTGAGACTGTCGATTTTTTTCTGAATCTTACCGACATAGTCTTCTATCGGGCGAAGCAGCTTTTCCTCCTGCTCAGCCGTAAGAATCTTACTATTTCCATTCGCCATATCTATCAATCTCCCTCATTATTATAAGTATTTCGCACTGAGTCTTAAAAGCTCTTCCTGATTTGTCTTTTTGGTTTCAACAATTCCTGACAAGTGACCGTTCGACATAACGCCGATGCGGTTTGTAATGCCGAGGATTTCAGGCATCTCAGACGAAACGACAATGATTGTTTTACCCTGTTTTGCCATGTTAATAATCAGCTCGTAAATCTCGTATTTAGCGCCGACATCAATTCCTCTTGTCGGTTCGTCCATCATAAATACCTGCGGTTCGCGCTCCAGCCATTTGCCGAAAATCACCTTCTGCTGATTACCGCCGGAAAGACTTGAAATCATGTCATCCGGTCCTAAGCACTTCGTATGCATTATCTTGATTTCATCTGCGGTCGCCTTGACCATCTTGGAATCAGAAAGCGCTAAGCCTGACTTATACTTGTCTAAGTTGGCTATTGTCGTGTTAAAAGTCAAATCACCCTTGAGGAAAAGTCCGTTTGCCTTGCGTTCCTCTGTAATCATTGCGAATCCATGGTCCATTGCTTCCCTTGCACAGGTAAAATTCATCAGACAGTTTTTGAAATATACCCTTCCTGACGCTCTGGTACGAACACCGAAAATCGTTTCAAGAAGCTCTGTACGCCCTGCGCCCACAAGACCGTATAGTCCAAATATCTCGCCTTCTCTTACATCAAATGAGATATCCTGAAGATGCGGCTCATACTTTGTTGAAAGATTCCTTATGGACAGTATGACGTCCTTGGGCTTATTATCCACCGGAGGAAATCTGTTATCAAGAGAGCGTCCAACCATGGCCGCAATCAATTCATTCATGTTGGTATCCTTCGCACTTTTTGTCATAACAAGGTTACCATCCCGAAGCACTGATATCTCATCACAAATCTCAAAAATCTCATCCATTTTGTGAGAAATGTATATCAAAGCAATTCCCTGCTCTTTTAACATTCTCATCATCTCAAAAAGCTTATCAACTTCCTGAACAGTCAGCGAGGAGGTCGGCTCATCAAGAACAATTACTTTTGAATTGTAGGAAATCGCCTTTGCTATCTCACACATCTGTCTCTGTGACACGGACATATTGCGCATCGGCTGTGTGAGATTCACCGTCATGCCCAGCTTTCTGAAAAGCTCTGATGCTTCCTTTTTCATCCGTCCCTCATCGACTACCCCTAAGGAATTGACCGGATAGCGTCCGAGAAACAGATTGTCAACAACATTTCTCTCCAGACATTGGTTCAATTCCTGATGGACCATTGCGATACCGTTTTCCAGAGCATCTTTTGGTCCTGAGAAGCTGACTTCCCTGTTATCAAGGAAGATGCTTCCCTCATCTTTCTGATAAGTGCCGAAAAGGCACTTCATCATTGTTGACTTACCGGCGCCATTTTCTCCCATAAGCCCCATAACAGTGCCGCGCTTCACGTCCAGATTGATATGGTCAAGCACTCTGTTACGGCCAAAGGATTTGCTCATGCCGCGTATCGATAAGACGATGTCATCTTTCTTATCTGCCATGATTCTTACCTCTATCTATGTATATTCCTGTTTTCCGGTATCAAAAAAGACTAAAAGACCTTTCAGGGGGAGAATTGCTCCTCCCCCCGTCAGCCTGAGCTGTCGCCTAAACTGCTTATTGGCTAAGCAATGATGTATAGGAAGCAGCGTTATCTGTCTTAACCATATTGATTGCAAAAGCATCATACTGGCTCGGATTTCCGAGACGGTTTGTGATGTTGGACTCTGTCTGTCCGTCACCGCCGATATAATCAATGTCAAGATTGAGTAAATCGTCATAGTTCTGAAGGAGCGGCTGATAAGTAGAGCTTAAGAAATTATCAGCAGCATTGTAGATATTCAGCCATACTTTCTTTCTGGCGTGGCTGCTCTCGTCAAGCTGGTTCGCTACAGGCGCATATACCTTTGTGGAATCCGTAAATTCCTGATAGTTATCTGCTGTTACGGCAACGTTCAATGCATAGTAAGAACGCTCGTCTGCCTTATATACATATACATCATCAGAAAGCACATTGCCTGCTTCATCGGCTGTACCGATTCCTGTATCGATATCAACGCCGTCTAATGTGTTGCGCAATACACGAAGTGTCAGGTAAGCCTGCACATCTGCATGCTGGCTGATGGTTCCGCCATAGCCTTCTGCAATAGCTGCTACCGCATCGCTGTTTGCATCATAGCCAAAGGTTGGTACATTGTTGTCCTTTGACCATGCATTAAACATAGACATTCCCATACCATCATTGTTGGAAACAACAACGTCAATGCTGTCTCCGAAGGAAGAAGACCATGTGCCTACCGCATTTCCTGCTGTTGCAGCGTCCCATGTGGCACCTGCAGAGTTCTTCATTTCCTGTGACGCAAGCTCACGGATAATGTAAGTCTTTCCGCCTACCTCAATCGTACCGTCCTGTACGATAGAAGAAGAGCCGTCTGTATTTGTTCCGATAGGGTCGCTGTTAATTGCTCCGTCCTTCTCCACGCCTGTATTGAGTGCCTTACGGACACCTCTTGTTCTGGCAATGGAATCATTATGTCCGATATCACCGATTGCAAGAACATAGCCGATAATGCCGTCGCCGTTTCTGTCAATCTGATCAATGTTTGCTTCAATGTAATCCTTTACCATTGTTCCCTGAAGCTCAGCGCCCTGATTTGCATCAAAGCCTACATAATATGTACCGTCGTTGAAGCTTAAGGCTGCCATATCAAGCTCGCCTGTTGCACTGCTGGACGGCTGACGGTTAAACCATACAAGCGGTTTATCCTTGTTTGCAACCTCTGTAGAGTCTTTGCTTTCTGTTGACACAGCAGCATTCTCTGTATTGCTGCTTGCTGCAGGTGTTGTGTTGTCTGATGAATTTCCGCCGCATGCTGTTACGGAAAGCCCCATCACCATTGCCATTGCCATGTAAGCCATTTTCTTGTTCATAATCCAATATCTCCTTTCCTTTTACAACAACTTTTTCATTTCCCTGTTGATATTGACATTATATACAATAAATTTCCGGCTAAACATAGATTTTTTTTCGTTTTACATTAAAAATTTTAAGTTTTTTAAGTTTTTATGCAGCATCTTTTATATAAAACAGATTTTATCAGCCAAAAAGACAGCAGTTTAAACAATTCTTTTCGTAAGCAGCATTATCCCCCGTTTTTTGTACAGCAGATACAGCTCCGGCATGCAGGAGAGCTGTCAAAACGGCTGAGAGGAAAGTATCTCGTCATCACAGCTATCCAGCAGAAAATAACTTTCAGCAAACCGCTAAGATACGGAAGCAGCCTGCCCGGCTGACTTCGGAAGCCAGATTCCGTCTGCTCCATAGGGCTGTATCATGATAATCTTCACAGTGCCTCCGTCCTCATAAAAGGTAATGGTTACTTCGCAAGTATCCGTATCTTTGTCAAACTCCACGTTCGTTCCGACCTTGTTCGGATTTTTCAGCAGATTGAGCAGATATACGGCTGCTGTATCCGGCTCGAACAACTGCGCATACCAGCGCATGTCTTTATCTGCCTTTGCATTGTTATTCAATGCCTCGCCAGCCCCGTTAAAGGAATAATAATCCATCATGGTGCCCTCAATCATTCCATTCGGATATGCAAGATAAAACTCCTCTGCTGTGCAGATATTGTCCATGTAGTCAAGCGACTCAGACTTTATGACACATGTGTCATTTTTCAATTCATAGACAAGCTGCTCCCTCCACACCGTCACATGCGGGTCAGACACCCATGCATAATATAAAATCTCTGCCGACTGGTTTGACACATTCACAATCCGGTAATTCCACGGTATCGTGTCATTATCTCCGTTTCCCCACGGCCATGGGCTTGACCATCCGAAGTCGATGTAGTCCTCGTCATTGATACCATTTGTCAGCATATCTCTGTCAGCAAGCTCCTGCTGCGCTTCTTCTGACATCATGCCTGTAATCGTCTTTCCATCACGATTGCAGAACGCCTGTGCCCACTGTTCCATGTATTTCCATGCAGCAGCTTCCTTACCGGCATTCGCCGGCAGCATGTTCAGTATCGTCCGTTTTTCCTCTGCCTGTGCAATCTGGTCTTCGAGCATCGCGCGCAGTTGTGCTGTTTCTTCCGTTTCGCCGGACTGCTCAGCCAGTCCCTGCAGCAATTCCATCTGTGCTGTTAACTCCTCTTCCAGCGCCATGAGCTGTGACTGCTTTTCTTTGATTTCGTCCTCCGGGATTGTGAGGCCGACAAATCCGTCAGTGCTGTCATCCCACACCCAGCCTGTGATATCGCCTTCTGTTCCCTGATACATCTGCTGCTGCAGCTCCTCAGACCGCTTTAGCAGTTCCCTTGTCTGTGCCATAATATCCTCAGCAGCAGCTTCTTTTTTCACAAATACCGCTCCATCTGTAACAGGCGCAATTGTCTGGCTCATCTTCCCGTCTGCCGCAACTGCTGTTTCAGTGGACTGCCCTGCCTGGAAAATCAAACTGCCGTCTTCTGCAATCGTAAACTGATACTGATACCTTCCGTCTTCTGTAACAGCCGTCAAAGTGTCGCCCTTTATCTCATAGCTTCCATAGGGAAGATACGAACTGAAAGAATCATAAGAAAAGAGAAAACCCCCATCCATATCAAGAGACAGACAGGGAATGGATAAATATTCCTCCTGCTGCGTCACCGCCATAACATACTCCCCTGCAATATTATCGATACGATTCACGTCCTTTTTACTCGTCATAAAGCATACCGGTATTATAATACATGCTAAGACCGCTGCTGCAATCACCCAGAATGCAGGCTTTTTGTAGTTCAGGATATTTTTTACGCGTTCCTTCACGCCGTTTTCTCCAAAGGCAACCGGGCAGGCTGTAATCATACGGCGGCTTACGGCACACGCGACAAGCGCCTGCGAATACGCCTTCTTATATTCCATGCCAAGTTCCCTGACAACCTTCTCATCGCATGCAAGCTCGATATCCCTGCACAGCAGTACGTAAGCAAGCCAGACACACGGATTAAACCAGTACACGGCAAGCAGCAGGAACGCAGCAGGCTTTATCAGATAATCCTTCCTTTTGAGATGCGCCTTTTCATGCAAAATCACATAGGGCATGCTTTCCTCTGTGATATGAAACGGAATGCAGATGCGCGGTTTGATGATTCCGAATAAAAACGGTGTTTCTATTGCATCGCTTTTGTAGATTTTTATCTGATGTTCTGTATCCATTGCAAAATCTTCGGGAATTGCTGTTCTGATGCGGCGGGCAATGCGCATATAGCTCAGCACCATATATCCCAGCATCAGTATCAGTCCTGCTGCCCATATTCCTGCACACAGATAACCCAAAACCTGTGACCTGCTGACGCTGTCTGCCGCAGCCGCCATATCATTTTCCTGTAAAAATTGATTCACCGGAACGTCTATCATCTGTATTCCGGAATGCACCGCAGGACGGCTGACCATGCTGTACGTTTCATCTGCCGTATTCGTACTTGGAATCAGGCTGAACACGGATTCTATGGAAAAAGGAACCGCCAGCCGCACTCCTGCCAGAAGCCATAGGAAACAGCGGACATTTTTGGGCATATTTTTGAAGAAAAGGCGGACAGCAGTCACAGCCAAAATCAAGTAGCTTGCCGAAATACTCATATTAAAAAGATTCATAAACAATTTATCCATACATAATCCTCCGACAGATTTCTAATCCCGATACGCATCAATGATTTTCTGAATCTCATCTATTTCCTGTTTGGAAAGATTGTTTTTCCTTGTAAATGCAGCGATAAAATCCGGCAGCGACCCGGAAAAGGTCCGTTCTACCACCTCTGCGCTTTCTGCGGACTGAACATCTTCCTTGGAAACAAGAGAGGTCACAATTGCATTTTCGGACTTGACAATTCCCCTCTCTGAAAGCCGCCGTATTACTGTATACGTCGTTGACTTTTTCCACTCAAGCTTCTCCCTGCACAAGCGTACAAGCTCACTGCTCGACACCGGCTCATTTTCCCATAAGATTTCACAAAACCGATATTCGCTTTCAAATATTTTCGGTATTTCCATTTCTCCAACCTCCCCTTCTGTTAAAATTTCAAATTCCATAGGTCTAATTCATTAAACCCACTTTTAGTTTAACGCATTAAACCTCTCTTGTCAATACATGATATCGTCAACTGCGTCCTGCCTAAAGTAAATGCAGCAGTTCAGGCTTGCATTTATCATCCATTCCTTTTATAATAATTACAGTTTCATCATGCAGGGGAGCTGTCAAAACGGCTGAGCGGAAGGTGTGCCCTTCGACCCGAAACCTGATTTGGATAATGCCAACGTAGGAATATGCCGATTGTTTGTCACATTGAGAAATGACTTTCAGAGATATCCTGCGTATCTCTTTTTTTATTCCAAAATGCTTCCATCTCACTCTCTTTTGCAAAAAGCATATATATTCAAAACAAAAAACAAGGAGGAAATGCATCATATGAGAAACTACACGACACAAATGGACGCTGCAAGAAAGGGTATCATCACTCCCGAGTTGGAAATTGTCGCCCAAAAGGAAAAGATGCCTGCGGAAGCACTGATGGAGCTTGTCGCGCAGGGGAAAGCTGTCATCTGTGCAAATATCAATCACAAGTGCCTGAATCCGGAGGGCGTTGGCAGCATGCTCCGCACCAAGATTAATGTCAATCTCGGTGTATCCCGCGACTGTAAGGATTATGACATTGAAATGCAGAAGGTCATGAGTGCTGTTGATATGGGTGCTGAGGCAATCATGGATTTATCAAGCCATGGGGATACACAGCCGTTTCGCCGCAAGCTCACAAAGGAATGCCCTGCCATGATTGGCACTGTACCTGTCTATGACAGTGTAATCCATTATCAGCGCGACCTTGCCACATTGACAGCAAAGGATTTTATTGATGTCGTTCGGATGCACGCTGAAGACGGCGTTGATTTTGTAACGCTCCATTGCGGCATTACCCGCAAAACCATTGAGCAGATTAAAAAGCACCAGCGCAAAATGAATATCGTAAGCCGCGGCGGAAGTCTCGTCTTTGCATGGATGTCCATGACCGGAGAGGAAAATCCGTTTTACGAATATTTTGATGAAATTCTTGATATCTGTGAGGAATATGATGTGACAGTCTCTCTTGGCGATGCATGCCGTCCGGGCTGTCTTGCCGATGCAACAGATGTATGCCAGATTGAGGAACATGTGCGTCTCGGCGAGCTTACCAAGCGTGCATGGGCGCATAATGTTCAGGTCATGGTTGAAGGTCCCGGCCACGTTCCCCTTAACCAGATTGCCGCCAACATGGAGGTTCAGAAAAGTATCTGTATGGGCGCTCCTTTCTATGTACTGGGCCCTATCGTCACCGATATTGCGCCGGGCTATGACCATATCACAAGCGCAATCGGCGGAGCGGTAGCTGCTATGAGCGGCGCTGCCTTCCTATGCTATGTCACACCGGCAGAGCATCTTGCACTCCCTAATGTAGAAGATGTAAAACAGGGCATCATCGCCTCCAAAATTGCAGCGCACGCCGCTGATATTGCAAAAGGAATTCCCGGCGCCAGAGAGATTGACGACAAAATGGCAGATGCGCGCAGAAGGCTTGACTGGGATGCGCAGTATGCCTGTGCGCTGGACCCGCAGACTGCAAAAGCGATACGCGAAAGCCGCCGCCCCGAGGATGACCACAGCGATACCTGCAGTATGTGCGGTAAATTCTGCGCTGTCAGAAGCATGAACAAGGCGCTTGCCGGAGAATATATTGATATTTTATAAACCAGTCATGTAAGACAAAACCTCAGCTTAGCCATTCACAATATCCTGCGCCAGCCTGTACAGCTCTCTTGCAGCCTTTTCAATATCCTGCTTTGCAAAGATTGCGCTGATCACAGCAATTCCGGCAATTCCTGTCCCTGAAAGCGCCGTCACATTGTTCTCGCTGATGCCGCCGATTGCAGCTACCGGTATTGGCACTGCCCGGCAGATTGCGCGAAGCTCTTCATGAGCTAAAGGAACCACATTATCCTTAGAGCCTGTGCGGAACACGGCTCCTGAGCCAAGATAGTCAGCTCCCTGCTTCCATGCAAGAACTGCCTCTCCGACATTATGTGCCGACACGCCTATTATTTTATCCGGTCCGAGCTTTTTTCTCGCTTCGGATATGCTGCCGTCATCCTGCCCTAAGTGTACGCCGTCTGCATCTGCCGCCCGGGCAATCTCTACGCTGTCATTGATCATCAAGGGGACCTTATATCGGCTGCACAGTATTTTGAGTGCTTTTGCCTCCTCAATAACGGCAGCCGCCTCCATATGCTTTTCCCTGAGCTGTATCATACCTGCCCCGCCGCGGATTGCCTTTTCCACCTGATGATAAAGCGATTCATGACTCAGCGGGTTTGTACCTGCCACTGCATATAGAAGAATATCCTTTTTTAAATTTTTCTTGTCGTACATCATTCTCTCCTTCTCTAATGTCTTTTCACCACCTCGTAGTGATTTGATGCCCTACGCAATTTACGCACTCCGCAGCAAGTGCGTACTGCTGTACTGAACAATTACCTTTTTGCTATATTTATAAATACTGCCTTAAATCGGTCACTAAGGTTTCCTCCGCTTTTGCCACATCCCCGGCAAGCTTCTTTACCTTGTCATCTGCGGCCTGATATTCATTAAGATATTGGTGCAGGCTTTTGATGCCCATGTTGCAGCCGTCCGTAATCAGGTCCGCAACCATATGATCCGAGTCATCTCCGCCCAGCTTGACATTGGTCTTAAGCCACGACATCATTTTAGCCATCACTGCAGGCTCCTTGCCGGCATCATGATATTCATTGAGATATTCATGCGTCAGATTTCCCAGCTTTGTATGCGTCTCCTTGCTCTTTGCCAGCAGATTTCTAAGCTTATCGTCTCTTACATGCTCCATTACTTCATCAAGGGTGGAAACTCCCATCTTGATTCCTGCATTGCACTCTCTAAGCAGCTTGATTGTATCGTCTTCCATCGCAAAATCCTCCATCAATTCAAATTATTTTCTGCTATTTAGTATCTGCAATGCTGCATCATTTATTCCGATATGTCAGAATCATTATTTTAACATGATATTTCTTATATCACAAGACAGTAAAGGCAGCCATAAGCCATGAATGCTTATCGCCGCCTGATTCCTGCTAATCTATAACGAACTTTTCCACTTCCTTTGCAAGCTCCACTGCCACTTCCTCTGCCTTGTTCATCGCACGCTTCACCTCAACTGCCTTCTGGTCGACACTCACAGTCTTCTGAGCAATATTCGTTGTCCCCTGCGCACCTTCATGTGTTGCCGTTGCCACGCCTGTAATGGTATTGACCACACTCTCAATCGAAGCAAGCAGCTCCTCGGAGGTTGCGCTGAAATCTGTAACCAGACTGTCTACATAAGCTGCATCATTATTGTAGGCATCAGAAAGCTGTTCAAATCCGTCAAAGCTTCCGGTGACATCTTCTGCCAGGAACTTTAACAGACGGTTGGAATCTGCCGTCAGATTCTTCACGGCTGAGGTTACATTTTCTGTAACTTCCTGAATATGTACAACCGTCTCCTTAGACTGCTCCGCCAGATGTCTGATTTCATCTGCGACAACCGCAAAGCCCCTGCCTGCTTCTCCCGCTCTGGCAGCCTCAATCGAAGCATTCAAAGCCAGCAGATTTGTCTGTGACGTGATTCCCATAATCGCTTCTGCCAGCACCTCAATCTCCTCTACAACCTTAGCATCGTCCAGCGCCTTGCCGAGGCTGTCCCGAATCTCATGGTGCATTTTGGCTGTCCGCTCCCTGTTCTCCTTAGTTCCCTTCTTAGAAGATTCTGCTCTCTTGTAAATCTCAATTGCCTGCTCGGCTCCTTCTGTTGACTTCTCCGCAATATTTCTGGACGCGTCACCGATTTCATGTGCCATTGCAGTAATTTCCTCGGCGGAGGCTGCCGTTTCCTCCATGCTCGCCGCAAGCTCCTCCGTCGTTGCCGATACATCATCAATCTCTGCATTCAGTTCTTCTATATTGCAGTAAACGGTATCTACAATCTGCGTCAAATCATTGGATTTTACCTTAATCTGCTGCAGCAGGTCACACATAAAGACTCTCATGCGCTCCAGGCCTTGTGCAAGAATTCCGAAATCATCTTTTCGATTAAGCAGGCTGTCTGAAACCTGATGGCGGAAATCTCCTGCGCTCATGTAATTCAAATACTCAAGCGTCTTTCCCAGCGACGCAATAATATTGCCTGCTATGATAAAGGTCAATATGGATACAATAATAGTCAACACTATGACACCTGCCACAAAGGCGAATACATTTTTATTGTAAGCAGACTCAAAAGCCGTCTCATGTTCAGCAATCTCGTCGTCAATATAATCTGTATAGTTTCCGGTTCCCACTACCCAGCCAAACGGTTCAAACTCCTTGCTGTAAGACCTCTTAGGCGATGACTGTGTCTCTCCCTCCTTCGGAAAAACATAATCCGTATAGCCGCCGTCCGGTTCCTGTCCCACCCTGATAATCTCTTTAACCATCTGATAACCGTCCGCATCAACTGTTTCCATACGGTTCGTGCCCTCTGTATCGCTTCCTAGCAGTACAACATTCACACCGTCTGTCTGGTCAATCCAAAAGTAACCGCTCTCTCCGTATCGAAGCGCCCTCACCTGATCTGCGGCAAGCTTCTTAGCCTCCTCAAGCGTATAAGCGCCGTTTTCATATTGTGCATTGATAGCATCTAATAGAGAGAGAACATTTTCCACTTGTTCTTTAATGTTCTGGTCGTAATCCTCACGAATGGTCTCTTCCAATGTGGCAAGCGCTTCTTCTTCTACCTTTTTCATATTACTGCAGGATAATAATATGGAAAAAACAGCCAATATTATGACACACAGCAATAAAAGAGTCATTTTTACATTTACTTTCAGATTTTTCATAGAACGCCCTCCTGTTATCTATTAATATAAATACAGTATAGTACATTTTTCCTATAATATCAATTAATTACTTGCATTTATTAGGAAATTTGCACTAATTATATTGCCCGTCACATTGTCTGGCTGCTCATACTCCGGATATTGATATACATAAAAATTTAAAATGAACCAAATACCATTTAAAATACTCTTATATACAGATGCATGCATATTTATTGTTAGCGCGAAACAGAAAGGCTGATATCATGAACGAAATGACAGAAGAAATGCTGGTAGCTCACATGAAGCTTGGCGACCGGTACGCATTTGAACAACTTTACAACAAATACAGGGCTTCGGTATACCGTACTGCCTGCCTCATCAGCGGAAATACGCAGGATGGTGAAGACATCACACAGGAAACCTTTGTAAAAGCCTTCCTTCACTGCAGGGAGCTAAAAGCCAACACCGCGTTTCGTTATTGGCTTTTCAAGATTTTAAACAGGACCGCATGGCAGCTTCTAAACAGCAAAAAGACAGAGCTTCCTGACGAACACATTTTAGATAAGGCAGATGCACACGGCACCTTGCTCACTGAGGACTTTCTGCTGCAGAGAGAACAGCAAAATGAAGTCTGGCAGGCAGTGATGAAGCTGAATTATAAGCTCAGGCTGATTGTTGTTCTCTATTACTACAATGAACTGCCGACAAAGCAGATTGCCAAAATCACCGGCTGCTATGAAGGAACTGTAAAATCACGGCTGTTTACGGCCAGAAAGCGGCTCAAGCAGCTTCTTCCGGAAGATTCGCAGCAGCATGATATCTGATATCTGAGCTGCTGCACTAAGAAAGGTATGGTAATTATCATGAAAAACAGCAAACTTGACCATCAAATTAAAAAATGCCTGCAGGAACAGGCTAAGCTCTTTGAACAGTCTGCTGATACAGACAATGAATGGAATCAAATCCTAAGCCGCCTGCAGGAACAGAAAATGGAGGACAATCAAATGAAGCATTTTAATCTGAAAAAGGGTATTATCGCGACTGCTGCCGCAGTCCTTGTGCTTGGCACAATCAGCATCGCTTCCGGCAAAGTGACAAGCATCGTCTCACACAGCCTAAGCTTTCCTGAATATACAAAGTATACGGACTTATCCAGGGCAGAAGCCCGTGCCGGTGTGATTTCCGATGCTCCCGAAGGTTTTTCCAACGGCTACAGCTTTTATGGCATCAATATCAGCAGCGACAGCTATCAAAATGAAGACGGCACAGCAATTGATCAATTCAAATCCTTGTCCGTCGAGTACCGGAACGGTTCAGACCGTGTTAAGTATGACATACAGCCAAGACCTATGTTTATTGACACTGAGAAATTTCCCTATGAGGTGTTTGAGCAGGACGGCATCTCTTATTATTATCTTGAGATGCGCAATAAGTGGGTTCCTGTCGGCTATGAGCCTACAGAAGAAGAAAAAGCCCGGATGGAGGCAGGCACGCTCAACATCGGCGTGGGCGCATCAGAAATCTCTTATTCCGACAGCAAACACATCACCTGGGAGGTCAACGGTCAGGCACGCAGTCTTTTCTGCATGGACAATGACATCTCAAAGGAGGACTTCCTGAACATGGCATTTGAAATCCAGTAATTCCCTTATCCCGTCTGCTTCTTCTATGCACCAATCGAACAGCGGAATAGCTTTCTCCGCTGCGCGCCGTGCCGGGCTGATACAGCTTTGTGCCGGCGCGCAGCAGACAAAAGCTACAGCAGATTTCTTTTCTGCCAGTTTCCGGTGCGGTATCCCAGGTATGATATCAGGTAATTTACTGCCCAGCCCATGGGTACAGCATACCAAATCAGCTCAATTCCCCATATCGGAGAGCAGAGCTGTGCCACGGCAACACGGATTGTCAGGTTCGTAAGATTTGCAAGCATATATATCCTGATATCGCCTGAGCCTCTGAGAATGCCGTCCGTAATTGCTTTAAATCCCAGGAAGGAAAAGAACAGACCCACAAACCGAAAATACGCTGTTCCTGTCTCAAAGGCAACTGCCGAGCTGTCCGCATCAACAAACGCAGATACAATAGGCTTATAAAACAGCTGCGAAATCACAATCAGCACTGCACCAAAGCACACGATAATGCCATATGCCGCATGATACCCTTTTCGCACACGCTCCGGCTTCCCTGCTCCGAGATTCTGTGCCGTAAAGGTCGACATGGCATTTCCGGCTGCAATCATCGGTACGATGCAGAGCGACTCCAGTCTCGTTCCTGCCGAATATCCCGCAAGTGCAGAGGAGCCGAACTGATTAACCGCCGACTGTGTCAGCAGCATACCGATACTCACAATCGACTGCTGTACGATTGACGGAATGGCAAGCTTTACACCAGTCACAAACATATCGCCGCGAAAGTACCGCGCCTTTCCCTCAGCCTTGTAAGAAGCAAGCAGCTTCATCAAAACCACAAAGGAAATCACTGCCGCAATTCCCTGTGCAATCACGGTGGCGACGGCAGCGCCTGCCACTCCAAGCTTCATGCCGCCCACCAGCCATAAATCCAGACCGATATTTAAGATAGAAGAAAAAATGAGCAGATACAACGGTATCTTTGACTTTCCCAATGCATTAAAATCCGCCGATAAAATGTTATACATAAACATAAACGGCAGCCCTGCAAAGTAAATCTGCAAATAAGACACCGCCTCCGGCATAATATTCTCCGGAGTCTTTAACAGCCGCAGGACCGTCGGATTAATCAAAAGCCCGAGCAGCGCCAGCAGAGTACTGAATACTGCAAAGGTAATCAGAAAGGTGTACACGGAGCTTTTCATTTCCTTGATATGTCCTGCCCCGAGATGCTGGCTTGTCAGCACAGAGGCTCCAATACCGCCTCCTATGGCAATCATGATAAAAACAGTTGTAAAAGAATAGGACGCGCCGACCGCTGCTAAAGCGTCTTCTCCTATAAGCTTGCCGACAATAATGGAATCCGCCATATTATAGAATTGTTGAAACAAATTTCCTAAAATCATCGGCAGCGCAAAGAAAAGCAGGCTTCGCGCCGGCGGCTGAGTCGTCAGGTTTGCTTTTGAATCTTGTGACATTTTTCTCTCCTCGTCAAAATATTTCCTGCGCAAGGATGCCTTTTGAGGCAGGCGCTAAAAGCGTATGATACCAACGGACTGAAGCAGTAAAATCAGCAGAAGCACCGGCGCAACAAACTTTATCATCACAATATAAAGTCTTCGCCTTCCGAACCGGTTGCCGCCCAGGGTTACTTCATCAATAATAGTTTTCGGTTTTACAACCCAGCCGATTAAAATGCATGTAAGCAGTGCAACAAGCGGCATCATGCAGTTATTGCTGATATAATCCATAATATCCAATATCTGTCCTGTCGTGCCGTTTGGCAGCGTCACCTCAAAATACAGCTTATTATATCCAAGACACACAACAATGCCAAACACAAGCGCATAAATGGTAACAATGACCGTACTTTTTTTCCGCGACAGATGAAACTTGTCCATGATGCTTGAGACAATTGCCTCCATGACAGACACTGACGAGGTCACTGCCGCAAAGGATACCATGATAAAAAATAAGATACCGATTGCAATACCCACAGTCCCCATCGCGTCAAATACCTTCGGAAGCGACACAAACATCAGTCCCGGACCAGCCGACATGCCTTCTCTGCCCATGAATACATAAACTGCCGGAACAATCATCAATCCTGCCAGAAATGCCACAATCGTATCAAAAATTTCAATCTGATTGATGGAGTTCATCAAATTAACTTCTTTTTTCACATAAGAACCATAGGCGACCATAATTCCCATCGCCACACTGATAGAGAAAAAGAGCTGTCCCATCGCATCCATAATCACAACAAACAGCTGTTTGAGCGTCACACCCTTAAAATCAGGCAGCACATAAATCTTGAAGCCGTCCCATCCTGTTCTGACCACGCCGTCTGCATCGGTTGTGCTAATCGTCAGCGAGTAGATGGAAATGCCTATAATTAAGAGCAGCAATGCAGGCATCAGTATCTTGCTGTAGCGTTCGATTCCTTTGTCTACGCCGGAAAAGACAATCAGTGCCGTAACTGCCAGAAAAATAATGCCAAATATCATCGGTGCAATATCGCTGGTGATAAATCCGGTAAAATAGCCGTCTGCAACAGCGTCCTTGCCCTGCCCTGTCACAAACGTGAAAAAGTATTTAAATACCCATCCGCCGATTGTGCAGTAATATGGAAGGATAATAATCGGCACCAGACATGCCAGCACGCCGACACCCTTCCACTTCGGATGGAGCTTACCGTATGCCGTAAGAGGACTCTGTGCCGTCTTTCTTCCGATTGCAATCTCTGTCGTCAGCAAGGTAAAGCCAAAGGTTAATGCCAGAATAATGTAGCAAACCAGAAACAGTCCGCCGCCGTCCTTTGCTGCCAGATACGGAAACCGCCAGATATTTCCAAGTCCAACGGCGCTTCCTGCCGCTGCCATCACAAACCCCAGTGTACCGGAAAAATTGCTTCTTGATTTTTCTTCCTTCATGGATAATCTCCCCTCAAAACGAAATTCTTTTTCTTTCAGTAATCTTCATTATAACATTAAATTCTGCAATTTGTACACTATTACGTCCAATTTCTTTGCAGGAAGCCTGTGTGCATGAAAAAGCTGCCTGCACTCCCATAACAGGAAATGCAGCCAGCTTTTTCATGGCGTGAATCCCGCTTACCGGCAAACGCCTTGCTGCAGCCTGTGATATTGTAATGCATCAGTCCTCCAACAGCGCCTGCAGCATCATCATGTGATATTCCTCATCCTTTATAATCCGCATCAGGACAGCATTGACGTACTCATCCTGTATCCTATTAATATGTACCTTATATTGCTTAATCGCTGCCTTTTCGGCTTCAATATCTGCCCACACCATTTGCTTGATGTCCTGCGGAACATCCGCATATGCAGGCGTCCATAGCTTTTGCCTGCCGCCCGGCTGTTTTGCGGCAAAGTCAACATTTCCTCCCAACAGGTAAATCAGCTCTCCTAATTTCTGCAGGTGTATCATTTCCGCCATTGCAATTCCCAAAATCGTTTTGGCAAAAGGGCATTTTTCACAGGACATTCTGTTCTCATTGTTGATATACTGCGCGATTGCCGTCATTTCCGAGACTGAGCCGCAGTAATCATGGCTGAGCAGCATGGCATAATCCCTGTTCTGTCCCTTTACCTGCGTGGGCGGATACGGCAAATCCATCATTGCAGGCTTCACACCGGAAAAATTGCAGGTGTTTGCGGCAGGCTTTCTGTTTTGTTCCATAAAGGCTTCTCCGATATATTATTAAAATATTTATAATAATATATTCCGGCACATTTGATATATTAACACTTTTTACAAGCTGCCATGTGATACTTTCCTCGCGCAGTAACGACAGCGCCTTATCATAAGGAACCCGCTCTGCGGAATCTGCCCCGCCGGATAACGGAAAGCCTTGTTTCTTCACACAGGCTTTATATTAACCTCCTGATGCGTCAGTTCAGCGCGCGGACGATTTCCTCAATCGTCCGAATGCTTTGGGACACATATTTATTTTTGTGAATGACAAGATTGATATTTCTGGTGACAGTGCCTACCTCGAGCGGCAAAATGACAAGCTCTCCGGTTCTGCACTCCTTCTCAACCACGCGTTTTGAGAAAATGGCAATGCCGCGCCCCCGAATCACTGCATTTTTGATTGCCTCGGTGTTAGTGCTGCAGAAGGTTCTGTTTAAGTGCAGTCCGCTGTCCTCAAGCATTTTCTCAATCTGATTTCTCTCCGCACTGCCGCTTTCCCTGCTGACATAATCCTGTCCATCGAGCATCTTTAACGAAACATTCTTCTTTCCGGCAAGCGCATGCTGCCTGCCGCAGACGACAGCCAGTTCATCCTCACATACCGGCGTGACAAGCAAATCACTGCTTTTTAAGATTCCCTCTACTATCCCCAAGTCAACCTGATTGTTCAAAATCGCCTGCTCAATGTCGGCGGAATTTGATACAAGCACACTGACAGAGCACTCCGGCATCCGTTCCTTTGCCTTGTCTAACACATCATTGATCAGGCAGGTGCCCACTGACACGCTGCATCCGATGCGCACACTTGTCTTTTCTGCTGCCTGATTCATCGCCTCCTCCATCTGCTCAAAGGAGTCCAGAATATGACGGGAAAAAGAGAGCATCAGCTCCCCCTCCTTTGTCAGGTATATTTTTTGTGACAGCCTTTCAAAAAGCTTCACACCATAATATTTTTCCAGTTCGGCGACTGCCTGACTGACCGTGGGCTGTGAAATGTGCAGCCTTTGCGCTGCCTTGCTCATACCCCCTGCAGCCGCCGTCTCCGTAAAGATTTTCAAATGACGAATTGTCATAATTATCTCCTTTTTGTACATGTTCTGCCTGCATATGTCTTATTTATCAGCTTATCGCGCACTGCCCCCTGTACACTGACGCTAAATTGCCCCCATCAAAGCATAAATGATTGTGCCGGCAGCGCCGCTTCCCAAAATAATTGCAATCGCGCTTGTCTTAAACTTTCTAAGAATAAACAGCGCAGCGATGAAAATAACAAGCTCCACCACTCTGATATTGCTTAATGCTGCTTCCTTTAGCTCCGCCTGAAACAGTCCCAGCATGAGTATTGATGCTCCTGCGGAAGCAATCAGCGCTACGACCGCCGGTCTTAAAGAGCCAAGTACGACCTGAACGCCGCTCACCGTGCGGTATTTGTAATAAAAATGTGCTAAAGTCAGACAGATGCAGAACGAGGGAATAATGCAGCCTAATGTACAAATCAGAACACCCGGCACTCCTGCAATTCTCATTCCCACAAAGGTTGCAGAGTTGATGGAAATCGGTCCCGGCGTCATCTCCGCCACTGTGATTAAATCCGAAAATTCCTCCAGCGTCATCAGTCCATGAATATTGACAATCTGCTCCTGAATCAGCGGAATCGCCGCATACCCTCCGCCTACACTGAATAATCCAACCTGAATAAAAGCAAAAAACAACTTCAGCAATAACATTTACGCCACCTCACCTTTCTTCTTTTTTAATGTAACTACCAAATCGATGAGTCCGATTCCAAGGCAGGTCAAAATAATAATCATTGCACTGACATCAAACAGATATGTCGCGATAAACGCGGTAATCATCATTACTATATACAATATGCGTTTTGTTTTTACCACGTTTTGCGCCAGATTGATAACGACATCAAAAATCACTGCCGCCACGCCTGCTCTCATGACCTGCAGGGCTGCTGCAATATAAGGGTTTGTCCGAAACTGCTCGTAAAATAAAGAAATAACGGATATAATAATCATCGGCGGAAGTATCGTTCCGAGTATGGCGGTCAGCGAGCCTGCAATGCCTGCCATCCGGTAACCGATAATGACAGATGCGTTGACAGGAAGCGGTCCCGGCGCAGACTGCGTGATTGCCGTCACGTCCAGCATCTCATCTTCTTCCAGCCACTTCAGCTCCTCTACATACCGCTTTTTCATCAGGGAAACAATCACGAACCCTCCCCCAAACGTGCAGGCGCTCAATACAAACATTGACTTGAATAAAGTCCATAGCTTACTGTAGTCTTTTTTCATAATACCCTCCATTTTATCACTGCGCAGACCTTGCCTTGCGTCCCGTACCGGAAGCTGCAAGGCTGAGCCGTTACGTCTTTTCGTTTGCTGCTACAAAGAATTTATCATAAAAGATATTATTTGTAAAATACATAAGTTTTATAATTCATATAGGTAATTATCTATATTATTTTTACCCTTTTGTGATGCCTCTTCCTTACAGTTCATTTGAAGAAGCTCTTCGATACACACGAAATTCTCTCCGTTTGAGGTTGAAGAGTCAGGCAGAGATAACTTTTGTGCCTTGCGAGGCACTTGAACAACGCGTACAGGGCGTAACCTCTTTTTAACAATATCTTTACAAGAAAATTTGAAATTATTGAAATTCATGGTATAATGAACGTTAGCGAGTGGGAACAGACATAGTCTGCTCATCACGAGCGGAGCCTGCAGACAGTTTTGACAGGCAGCACGCCTCAGATACCCTGACGCTGCCATAATAAAACGCAAAGGAGAATTACTATGTTTGAAATGACCCCTGATCTTTACACCGGAATTGAGCAGATTGATAAAGAACACGAACGCTTATTTGAGCTTGCGGAGGAAACCTACTCCCTGCTGCACAATTGTGTTCTCTTAGATAAGGAAGACCAGATTGTCAGACTGACCTCAGAGCTGATTGATTACACGCGTTCCCATTTTGCTCATGAAGAAGCATATATGAAGCGCGTTTCCTACGAAAATTTTTATGATCATTATGCACAGCACAAACAATTTGAAAGCAAACTGGCTGAGATTGACTTTGAGGAACTGGAGGGGAATCCCGAGGAACAAGATGCGGTAATTGAAAGTCTGTTAGAATTTCTGGCGAGCTGGCTCGTGGACCACATCAAAAAAGAAGACCTAAAAATTTCGATGCTGTCACATCCGATGTAAATCCGATGCGGACAGCATCTTTTTGTGATAATGTATCTGTTACTTTCCCTGGTTTTCTTCCGGTCTTCACCTGCCGGAATGATAAGTCTCGCGGCATTCCACCTCAAAACGCTTCCCGTCTTGAAGCGTTACGACAAAGGTATTGCTTTTATCATTCGTCTCAATATCACTGATGTTCATATCATCTGCATCATTGAGTAGCTCAAAAATCTTATCTTTAAAGTAATTTAATTCCATTTTTTCCTCATTTCTGCGCTGCCCTTTGCACACAACAGGTTTGCTGTCAGGCAGCACGCAGACACAAACCTGCGATTGAAAAATTCACTTTTCAATCGAAACTCCTTCCTGCTGTAAATGCACTTATCTTTCATCATAAGGATATCCATCTGCCTGATAAGTGTTTTGTTGTATAATATTTTACATATACTACTTCTTAACTATAATAAATATTATATCAAAAGACAAGAAAAACCGTTTTACATTAACTGACAATAAACGACAAGCCGGTAAGCCCTCCATTTTGTCCGAGGGTTGTCTTTTTTGCTGAAATTTGTTAAAATAAATTGGTTTATCATCACACAGACAGGTTGGCGAGGTGATTTCATGAATGAAGAATACGGACATATTGAAATCCGATTAGATGAATTGATTAAGGCGAAAGGACTAAACAAAAACAAATTATCACATAAAGCGGAAATGAACTGGAAACAGATTGATAACTACTGCACTAACACCATCACCCGTTTAGATGTATCTGTTTTGTGCAAGCTCTGTACAGTACTGGAATGTGACATACAGGATTTGCTGGTGTTCTTTCCACCAGATAAAAAGCAGTAATTCCCTACAGCAAAAGCAGGCATTGGAAAGCAATATGATTGCTTCCAATGCCTGCTTTTCACATGACTTCCTGTTATATGCCGCCAGATGATGCTATGCCAGCAGAGCGCTGACAAGCTCCTGCGCAGCGCCAAGGCATCCTCCGCAGCCTGTTCCGAGCTGTGTCTCGTTTTGTATCTCCTCAAAGGTTCTTGCGCCATTTGCGATTGCCTTTTTGATGTCGCCCACCGTCACCTGAAAACATACACATACCACTTCATTATCGTCCATTTCACATACCTCCGCCTTTTTAACATAGCTGATGACACATATTATAACCAATAAAAATTTTATTATTTAAGCCATTCTGCACGAAAAATCATTCCGTTCTCATTCTTGCATAAAAGACCCGATGGATTCCGTCTTTTGCTACTTCTGACTTGATTTCAAAGCGTGCTTTGTGATTCTCAATCAGCTGCCGCATATTCTTATAGCCGTAGTTTCGTACATCAAACCCCGGAATCTGCTTACTCAGATAGGTTCCAACTGTTGCAAGGTTATCCCATTCATCATCTAATTTATTGGATATCATGTCAACAATCTCTTCTACTGTCGGAATACTGATTGCTTTCACATCTTCAAACTCAATATCTGCAGTGTCTTCCTCTTCCGTATCATCTTCCGTCTCCTCTATCGGAACATCTTCCTCCTGCTCGCCGCTGTCATCAATCTGATAAATCAGATCAAGCACTTTAAATTCATCACATGCCTGCGCTAAGGATTCATTTGTTTTCTGTTCTCCCATTCCAATCAGCATCTTTCCCGATTCCTTGATGCGGTATGCAAGCTTTGTAAAATCACTGTCACTGGTCACCAGACAAATTGTGTCTACTTCGCCGCTGTACAAAATATCCATCGCATCTATTGTCAATGCCTGATCTGCAATGCTCTTGCCCTTTGTATAACAAATCTGAAGCATTGGCGTAATTCCGTATTTCGGCAGTACGCTGTACCATGATTTAACGCTTGGTGAATTGATTGATCCATACAGACGGGAAATTTTTATCCTGCCGATTCTTGTTGCTTCCTGCTTAATGTACTCTGCATACTTTGGAGAAATATTATCTCCGTCAATCAGAACTGCCACTTGATTTTCCTGCATACTGATGCCCCTCTCTATCTGAATATCTTTATTATACCTCAACTGCAGGAGCATATACAATCACCAAATTCATGATTTGCCCTGAACAGCACAACACCCCTGCCTACTCTAAAATGCTTTTTCTTTTCAAATATTCCTCAATATCTGATAAACGCATTTTATCATATTTAAATCCCATACCACGCTGGTACCACTTTCTTAAAACAATCATAATCTTCAAAAGCGGCCTTGCATCTGGCAACCATTCCATCTACATCTGACTGTCCATATTTCTCTGCCCATTTAATTGAATACAGCGATGCATGCGCCACATACACTGCAAGCACATTCCAGAACTCTTCAGGAACAGTATCATTGAAATACGAATCAATTTGACCTATACAATATGGAATGCTTATTTCTCTCCCAAAGCTTTCCAATTTATAAAACTCCTCATATGGATCGCCAACTTCCCAACGGTTAAAATCTATTACGCCAATCTCTCCGTTTTTCATATACACAAGATTTCCCGGGTGAAAATCTCCATGTTGATATACTGGTTTTTCTTTCCATATTCTATGGATATTTTCCCTCACATATGCAATCGCAGTTTCATCATTTGCAATTCGTACCTTTGATGACTCATACTTTGATAGCTGTAATAGTTTTTTCTCTATCTTCGTCTTTGCCGGTATATCTTTTTCTTCAACAGGAATACCATGTATTTTTCGCAAAATCTCTCCTGCCTTACGGCCGAGTCTGTATTGCTCTTCCCTTGATAAACACGGCAAAACAGACTCTAAGTCCTCTCCCTCTACCCAGCTAAGCAGCATATATACACTTTTATTTTGATTACATATCCCAAATTCAACAGGCATTGACATGGAAATGCCCGATTTTGAATACTTTGTGATAATATCATATTCCTTCTTCTTCTCATCATACCTGTCAATCGAAGATAAGCGGAGCAATAATTTCTCTCCCAATTTTGTTGTTATTTTATATTTTTCGTCTGCCGACCAGCCCTTTGTAATCTTTTCAACTGTTTTCCATTGAGCATGGTTTTCCATTTCACAGCGTATTGTATCCATATTCCCCGCCGCCTTTCCAAAATAAAATGACCTTATCCGTGAGCTGTTCCCAATGTCAAACCCGGTATATTGACGCCGGAGACACTTCTGCCAGTATGGTGGCTGCGTCGATTGACGACAACGCAGCAGATGAACAAATATTCTGCGTAGTTTTGCTAACTATCAACGAGACAAGACACTAGTATTTCAGCAAATCCGCGGCATATTCCTTTGGCAGTATCGTATTATTGCGATATTCCTCGCGCAGCGCGGCAAATTGACCCGGCTCAGCGGTAAGTGCGGTTTTCAGACTATTTTGAATGTTTTTCACGATTTGCCGGAAAAGCGGTGTCTGGTGGACCAGCGAACACGCTTTTTGCAAGTCCACTGCGCGGTCAGATAATTTTGGAGTATCTGTCAATTCAATGCATGCATCCTCCAACAATGTGAGAAGCTCTGCCAATCCATAAAAATCAATCGGCGCTTTTTCCGGACAGTCTTCAAAATCCACCCGTCCGCTCTCATTGATTACCAGGGTCATCAACAATATGGCACACCATTCCAGCGCCAGCCATTCATCTGCCAAACTGCCGTCGGGAAAATGTGTTTTGAAAAAATCTTCCTGTGTGTCCGTCAGGCTTTCACCTGTGTTATAAGCAAGTACACAGGCATTCAGGTTATTGGCAAACTCTTCAAAATCCATCAGATTGGTGTGCCCCTCCAGATACTCCCAAAGCAGGTCAAGCGCATGTTTCAGTACATCGGACACATCCCTGCACTCCTCGGACATGCCCTGTTGTAAAGTGCGGACGTACTGCTCAAGAACAAGTAAATTTCCAAGCAGACGCGTCCGGTCATTGCTGCCTGCAAAAGCTTCTGTAACCATCCTGGGAAAACTCTGTATCCACTCGTGTGTTTCTGCCCCCGTCAGCAATGAAAAATTTGTGTTAAGCGTAAAGTGTTCCATAAAACCTCCTGTCTGAGAATCTCCCTTTCGTCTTCTATTGCTTCGTCTTCTTATCAGCTATAAATATTTTATCACTTGCCTTCAAAGAAAAAACAACTGGCAATTTTCTAATTCTATCGTTTGACTCTGAATATATATTGTAAAACTATATATTAATTTTTAACCAACGAAAATTTCCATTATAATACCATTTTCCATATCATCAATACTATAAATCGTATCCATAACCTCGAAAGTTTCTCTAAGATTGCCTCTTGCACTCTTCCATCCAATACCATCTGTAAACCATACAAATGTAAATCCGTCTATGGTATCTGCCTTCTGCGAAAGCATTTTATAACTTCTTGCAGTTTCATTTAGCTTGGAGCCTCCACTCTAATCCCGTTTCAACACCTAATGCATAATCCACTAAATTGTTTACAAGATGATTAGAAATCAAATCAAATAATCCAGTCTTTCGCATAAATACTTTGTACTGTTCTACATCATAATTCATAGTTTTAAAATGATACAAAAATGCACCTTCTTCACCCTGTGCATAAATCTCATTACCACGAACGGCAAGCAATAATGGCATATATTTTAATGTTTCCTTACTATCATTTCAAACTCATCCTCTATGTCTTTGAACCAATTAATGAATTCAGGATATTAAGCTCCACCTTAATTTCATCAACATTTTTTACTACCTTTTCAAAATCTATGTAATAATCATAGCTTGAAATGCCAGGTCTAAATTTTCCCAACCATTCGTCAAAATCTCTATTTGTCATTTACTACCTTCTCCAGTCTTCTCTTGGATATCTCCAAGTATTCTTCACTCACATCAATCCCGATAAACTTTCGTCCAAATCGCACAGCTTCTACTCCAGTGGTTCCAGAACCACAGAACGGATCTAAAACAACCTGTCCAACCTCTGTTGATGCTAATACAATTCTTTCCAGCAAATATTTCGGCTTCTGTGTTGGATGCCTGCCTTCTGTTTTCTCTGAAGGTTTCGTCAACGCACCTGTCCACACATCCTTCATCTGCTTTCCACCATTCATTTCCTTCATTTTCTGATAATTAAAAAAATGCCGGGACTTTTTCTCATTCTTCCTTGCCCATAAAATAGTTTCGGTAGAATGTGTGAAGCATCGACATGCTAAGTTTGGTGGTGGGTTTGTTTTTTGCCATGTAATATTATTGATTATCTTGAAGCCTTCCTGCTCCAATGCCATACCAATCGAATATATATTGTGCAGCGTTCCTGATATCCATATTGTGCCATTCGGTTTTAGTACTTTCTTACATAACTTAATCCACTTTCTGTTAAACTTATGTTTTTCTTCGACACTGGTTCCACTTTCTGAAAGCTTATCCCATGAACCTTTATTTACTGAAACCATCTTTCCACTTTGACATGTAATGCCATCATTACTTAGAAAATATGGTGGATCTGCAAATATCATATCCACAGATTCCGTTCTCATTTTTGTTAGAACTTTAAAGGAATCTCCAGCAATTAACTGTGACTCCTCTGTCTCGTAATATAATGGCACTTTCTTATTAAATAAGTTCTCCATTATCCCGACCCCTAATAATTGCATATAATTACTTCTTCTCCAACTCGGTTAGAAGCATCTGAATTAATCATTCTCTTTACGCTTACAATATCCATTTTGTAGCCTTTATTGCCATATAACTCATTTATCAACTCTGTATTATGATTGGTGAGCATACAATAACAACCTCTGGCTGTCAATTCATCATAAAGCTTTGCTAATCGCTTGTGACTTTCTATATCAAATCCCTCTTTTGTGTATGACTCAAATGAGGTAGGATTCAATGGGGCATATGGGCTGTCTATAAATACAAAATCGCCATTCTTTGCATCCTTACAAGCCAGTTCAAAATCACCATCTATAATGGTTACCCCCTGCAGGTACTTTGAAGCAGCCATAATAACCGCATCATCAACTGAAGCCCTGCGACTATTGTTATATGGAACATTAAATAATCCCTTGCCATTTACACGATACAAGCCATTAAAACAATGCTTATTAATAAATACAAACAATGCTGCCAACTCTACATCATATTCTGACTTCATAAGCTTATCATTGTAATGTTCTCTGATAGAATAATAATATTCTTTACCATCTTCCCACATTTCCTTATCCAGCCTGTTAACTGCTTTCAAAAATGCATCTGGCTCATCACATATCTTTCTGTATGTATTAATCAATGCTTTATTTATATCGTTAATCAGAGCATTTTTAGGCAATAGTTCAAATATTACAGCACCACCACCTACAAATGGCTCATAATAATCATTGTATTTTTCAGGCATTCTTTCTCTTATCTGTGGAATAAGCTGACGTTTTCCTCCAGCCCACTTCACAAATGGAGCAATACTTGAATTACTCATTTTAATTCCTCTTCTCTAGTCACTAAGTGACAACCTTTTATAGATTTATTATACTTGCAAACATAGAAAATAACAATTAAAACTTTCACTCCATGTGAATCCCATTACTTTTCAAATACAAACACATACTCATGTGCAAGAAGTAAAAAATTATTTTTCTGTTTTTCCCAATAATCAGTAGATTTACAGTTATGCTGCTCTTTTATGATTATTTCTTTATTAGTAAATCCAGTCCTCAAAAAACATTCCATCATACGAAATCCTAATGGAATTACTTTTCCGCCTTTTCTTACATCACCAATCATGACGGCACACATCTTTCCTTTTTTCAAGACACGATATGCTTCATTCGCTACCTTATCCATCTCTTCTAAAAATTGCTCTGCTCCAAGCCTTGAAATGTCTCCTTCTATGTCTTTACTGTATTTGATAATATCAGCATATGGTGGATGAGTACAGATAAAGTCAATATGACTGTCTTTAATAAAATGCAAATCTGTAGCATTTCCATTTCGTGTAAAAATTTTTGAATTTGTATCACATTGGAATTGTAAATTTGTTTCAGAAATCGAAACAGATTGCGGATTGATATCTACACCTACCGCATTACGACCTAGCAGTTTTGTCTCAACTAATGTGGTTCCACTACCCATAAATTGATCTAAGATCCAGTCACCTGGTTTAGAATAACGAAGTATCAGATTTCTTGGTACATATGGAGACCAATTCCCTCGATACTTTCCTGAATGCGTTGCCCAACTTCCCCTATCTGGAAACGACCAGATTGTTGTTGGTTCAATCTTAAAATTATTTGGTTGTAAATTTATAAGCCATACCCCCTTCTTTTTATGTTGATTTATATATTGTAACTCAATTTCTTATAAAAATCCATAGCATTCTTCTTTCACTATAAGTGAATTTATATATTATTTACCTCATGAGATAATATTCACAAATAGTGAAAGAGGTCTTTGATATGCGTTTTGAAAATGACACAACCTTATATCGTATTATAGGCACAAATATAAAACATTATAGACAGCAAGCTAAATTAACACAGGTGCAGCTTGCAGAAAAGGCTCAAATCAGTATCAGCTATCTTTCCAAAATTGAAGCTTCTGGTTGTGATAAGAGTCTTTCTATATCTGTACTTAATCAGCTTGCCAATGTACTTAATGTTGAAATCTATGACTTTTTTAAGGAGGTAAATATACAATGACTTACGATGAAATGCTGCATTTCGTTTTAGAACTCCCATTTGATACAATGACAGAAGTATACAATAACAGTGAACAGTCCATACTCATTTTTCGTCCCAGCACACTGTCTGAGCGTTTCAAAAACTACGATGTAAATACAAATTTCCAAATTTTTCTTAAAATAGCAAATGATAAGCCATTCCGGCCAAATCATCTTCGATTGCTTATTGATCTAAAGCTTCGGGTCAGAGAACTTCCTCAATACAAAGAAGACCTTTTGGCTGCTTTTGATAAGATATTTTTTGGTGATGAACCATTAGAAGCTATCCTTCCTCTCACCCATATTCATTTTACACAATATATTAATCCCATCGATATCACAGCAATTCTTGCCCAATTGTTCATAATTGAACAAAATATTGGATATGGATATAAAAGTACTTTTAATCCACCATCTCTATACATTCATGGCTGGATACGTACTTTCATCGCCTCAAACCAAGAAATCGACCAAATCGTATATCGAATTTGCAGAAACACTCCGCCTGCTGTTAAATACACATGTCAAGATAATAAAAATCATCCTAAATACAATCCTAATGCCCAATTATTATGGTACCTCAATTAGAACTGTAGCAAGCTGTCAATATACTATGACAGCTTGCTATTATTTCACCTTGTCTTATTCAGCTTTGCCCCTTGCTTCTGTCCTATCTCAACTTTGATTTTAAGGACATGTTGACATTCGGCATATTCCTTTTAGCATTGCTTACATTCGTTTTTACGTTTTGTAAGTACAATGCTTCATACAAGCTATGTGAAATGTTGTATTCCATGCGGTTCAACGATATAAGGAAAAGTCATTTACAGGGCATTGTTGATAATTGTGGCAAAAACTATCCAACACTGCGGAAATTAAAAGTTCTTTTCACCGTCATGTATAAATTTGCTTTGGAGAATGACATCTGCTCAAAGGATTACTCCCAGTATGTTGACATTATCCAGTACAAAGACCAAAACCCAAACGCATACAACAGAAAGCCTTTCAGTTCTGCGGAAATTGAAACTGTTTGGAAGTGGAAGGACACCAACGAATATATCAGCGTTATCCTGATGCTGATATACTGCGGTTGCAGAATAGGTGAACTGCTTGACCTGAAAAAAGAAAATGTGAACCTAAATGAACGGTGGTTTGACATAACTGCATCAAAGACAGAATCAGGCATCAGGAAAACACCCATTTCAAAGAAGGTGCTGCCCTTCTTTGAATACTGGTACAACAAAAACGATTGCGAATATCTTTTATCCACTCCTGATGCAAAGCACTTTGTATATCACAATTATTATGATTCCTATTGGAAACCCTTTGTTGACCAAATGGGGATGCCAAATCACCGACCACATGACACCCGACACACCTGTGTTTCTCTTCTGACCGCTGCCGGAGTGGACGACAAAATCATCAAAAAAATTGTTGGTCATAAAGGGCAGTCAGTAACAGAAACCGTCTACACCCATTTTGAAATTCAGCAGTTGATTGATGCCATTGACCTGATATAAAAACAACCCCCGGTAACAATACCGGGGGTAAAATTCTGCTTTTTTGTGTAAGCAACCTGTAAGCAACTTGTATATTTCCGCATATCGTCTAAGCAAGTCGCACAAGGCTTTTAACACTGAACTTTCAATGTTTTTGCAATATATGAAATGCAATTTATTATCTCTTTGAAAACTGTGTACCCTTGAAAATAAAGGCTTTTCGGCTATATATGGTGTTACAATAGAGTTACGATTTACATTTAACCGCTATTTACAGACACTTTCTTTTTCTCTGTTCAAGCATAATTTCTACCTGTCTTTTATGTTTTTCATACTCTGCCTGTAATTCTGCCCTGCGTAAAGCGATATACTCCACCGTAGAAGTAAACCCATGCTCATTGAATTTATTCATACTGTTTCTGTATGCCCCGGTTTCCACAATATCAAATTTTTCCAATAATTCACGCTTTGCCTTGCCTATCCGTAACCGCCGCAGTCCTTTTTCCTTTATCTGGCGTATTCTGTCTATGGTTACGCCCTGTTCTCTGGCTACTGCTGCCATTGTCCGATTATTTATGAATATCTCTCTTATTATGCTGTTCTCTCTATCACTTGTAAAGCGTTCAACAATGCCCCATAATTGGCTTGTAGAGTGTTCGGCATATATTTTATCTATTGTCATCTTCAAGGCTAAAATCGGCTTGTATGGTATCGGCAAGTGTCAAACTGTTATCATCTACTAAAGGGTGTCTAAACTGGCTACCCCCTGCATCTGTATTCTCAATTCCGGCAGCAGTCCTACCGATACACGCATTTTATCAGCTATTTCATTGTCGGTCGGCACTTTGCCTAATTCCTGCTCCAACTCCTGTACGGTTTTCTTGTAACGTGCTATCTTCTGCCTTATATGACTCGGTATTCGCACCATAGAGCCACATTTTTCAAGATACCTCTGTACTGACTGCCTTATCCAATATTCCGCATAGGTCATAAACCGTACATTTTCAGACGTTTCATAATGCTGTACCGCTTCCCATAATCCGAAGTAGGCTTCCTGTAATAAATCCTCCATAGGCTCATAGGCGGCATATGGCTTTATAAATTTCTTAATCAATGGCAGATTGCTTTCTTCATACAGTAATTGCATATAATCCGTTACAGAATAACCGTTCCTAATTTCAGAAACAATTTGCTCATTCGTCATTGCAATGCACCTACCCCTTTGCTATAATTTGAGTAGACGCAGGATATAAAGAGAAGTCAGCCCACAAAAGCAACGACTTCTCTTTTATTTTATCACAAAACCGCCTTTTTGCATATTTTAAAAATATTTCAGAATGGCAGCAGGACTAAGCCTTTTTGAAAATGCTCGGCAAGAAAAGGCACTAACTACCCCTATGTGGCGTTTCCTTATAAGACCCCCACGGCATAGTATTTAGGGCAAAACAAAAGGCAGCAGTCCATTATGAACCCTGCCTAAACAACTCTTATTCTTCTTTCAATTCTTTCTTGTATTTGTAGTATGTTCCTTTTGATGTGTTATGCAAATATTCTCTCAATATCTTAGCATCTGAATACTTGCCGTCAAAATCCTTTGATAAATCCTTTATAGTCTGTTTTATATGCTCCACTTTATCTGTCTTTATATTACAACTTCCTTCCGGTCTGCCCTGCTTCTTACTTGATGTAGCTTTGCCCTCCGTTACCCTCTTAATTAGGAACTGCCTCTCATGCTCTGCCTGTTCAAATGCAAGCCGGATATTATCTTTCAAGTTTTCCTGCTCAAACTCTGCCACAAGTTCTAGTATTCCATTTATGAGGTTGTCCATTTTCTTATTACTGGATGATACTTTCTCTATATGCTTTTGTGTCCGGCGTTTGTATTCGTCTGTATCTATATGACGCTCTTTCAGAAAGACAAGGGAAATGCCCTTGCTCATAAGTTCCATATATAGAGAAAAACCCTCATCAGCATTTCTTGACATTCTACTGACTTCATCAAATATTATTGTATCTCCCGACTTTACCTTATTAAGTAATTTCTTAAACTCTGCCCTGTTATCTATGTCTTTGCCAGATTGCTTTTCGGATATGATTATTGCATCTCCATTGAATCCAATAATATTGTTTATCTGCCTTTCTACTTTCTGTTGGATTGTAGAAACTCTTACATAACCATATATTTTACACATAATCAATGCCCTCTTTTCCTTAGAATAGTTCAAAAATAATTATAAATAAATCTATACTAAAATTATACTTGCTGTTGCTGTTATTGTCAAGGGAAAATGGTATAATTTAATCAATAATATTTTTATACTATTTTGAGGTAGGAGAAATGGAAAAATAACCTTGAAATGGAATCTTGGAATTGTCACAAAAGAAAGAATATGATAGAATATCGGAGAGGAACAATCGTGTTGCAAGGTGGTAGCCTCCCAAAACTTCATGCCCGGCTCGCCGGAGTACATAAGAAGGGAGGTGGCGCAAATGACAGCTTTTGAAATCATTTCGATTTTCATAGGTATATTGGCTTTGCTGATTGCCTTTGGTAGTTTTGTTATAGCGTTGCTTGCCTTTCTCGATAAGAGGAACAAGCGAAAATAAATAAGCCTACCTTGTTACTTGGTGGTACAGGTAGGCTTATATAGTCGTCTGGAGGTCAACCACTTTGTGGGCGGTTGTTTCCTCTTTTGTATCTATAATATAGCATACTCCCTGGATAAATTCAAGAATAAATTCCGTTAACGCAAACCGTTAGGAAAGTAATAGACTGCTGCCCTCCGTGGCTCTACAGGCTTAAAATAATCATCGGGGTTCTCGCCAGCTTCTATCAATTCTTGCCGGTATTGTTCTATCCGCTGCATAAGTTCCTCCCTGCTCTCCCCGGTTATCGCCATCACATCATCTAATGTAAAATATTCATGTTCTCCAAATGCAGAAGCAAGGCTCATTCTCAATCCGCTGTAAATTGCTTCTAATGACAAATCATAGTTCTGTATACCATCATCTATAATTAGTTCTAATTCCGTTCTGGTAACACCGTATTTACCATAATTCGCAAGCAGATTATTTATGATAGTGTCAATTTTGTTCATTTTCCTTACCCTCTTTCATAAGGCTAGTATGCGGGAAGCAGCAAGCCCCTGCACCTATGCCTGTAGTTATTATTCTGTCACCTGTATTTCTTTGCTTGTTTTGCTATTTTCAACATTTACTGCATATAACGCTTCTTTGTTCAGATAATCTGCAATCATGGGATTACTCTCGCTTTCTCTTTTTAGCATATTCATGTAATAAGAATTGTCTTTCAATGCGTCCGAAATCTCCGCAACTTCCGTTTCGCTCTTTGCAACTCTTGTCTTATCAAGCCATTTTCTAGCTTCTGAATAGTCCTTATAATCCCCATTCTTATATGCCTCAAACTCTGTTTCAATGCCTGCCCACCGCATAGCAGCAACCTCTACAGAGCCCTCATTCCTTGCCATTTCATAGAAAAATGCCTTTTTTAATTCCGGCGTTGTATTGCTCATAAGGTTTTGCAACGCAATTCCTTGTTCAATAATTGATAAGTTTTTCAGCCTTGAAAATGCACGTCTTGCCACCTGTTCATCTTCCATTTCCGCATTTTCCCAACCATTAAGGAATGTTCGTTCGGCTCTCTGCAAAACACTATCACACAATAAGACCTCTGTTCGATAGTGATGCTCCCCATTATAGCCAGATAAAAGGTCGTTCAACTGTGTTTCCAACTGCTCTAAAATATTAAGTTTTGTATGTAGGCTTGCAGAATTTTCAAACTGTGACGGGTTTAAACCATTCTTTTCTGCCATGACCGCAAGAAATCTTGTCGGCCAGTATTCCCCATTCTTGGCAAATCGTGAACGCAAGATAGATAATTCTTCAGCAGACAGCGGCAAGTCTTTGACAGCGTTCAATTTCCCCATGACTTCGCTATCAATCTGCCTTACTCTGAAAATTTCATCTTGCCGCAAGTCCTCCACCGTTTCACTTACAAAATTTTTAACCGCCACACGTTCCTTATTAACCGCCGCTTCAAATTCTTCTTTTGCTTTTTTCTTTTCCTCAATGAAAAATGGCGTTCCCGGCTTGTAATTGTCCTTAATGGTTTTCATTTGTTCATTGTAGCGGTTCAAATGCTCCTTATACTTGCTCTTGTAAGTATCTCTTGCTACTGCCATAATGTCGATTACACTTGAAATGTTTTTCTTACTCATAATATGTTACCTCGTCTTTCTGCCCTTTAGAGCTATATATTATTTTAATAGTTACCGTTACAAGAAACCGTCTATTTTCTGTATGCTCTCCTTTTCTGTTCTGCTTCCAATAGAGGTTTTAACCGTTTCGCCTTTAACCCAAAATAACGCAATGGACATTTCATATACTCTTCTAATTCTTCATCTGTCAACATTTGAAAAAATTTTACTGCTATTTGTTGTTTATCAATCATTTTCTTCTCCCTCCCATTCCTTTATTGCTCCTAATCGTGGTAAATCCTCACTCTGCATCTGCTTAAATTCTCCCAGTTTTGGAAGTTCGGCAGCAGACAAGGCTCTTTTCTCTGTTGTGCCTGGTATACTTTCCTCAATGCTGATAGCATCTTTATACGATAGCCAGTTTTTCATTAAGAAGATGCCGGACGGTGGGGAAATTTTACCACCTAACATAGCTTGTTCAATATATGCCCCGATAAATGATTTTGCCGACTGTATCAACTCTTGACATTCTTTACTGCAATTTGTTCCATTATTCCAATTAAAAAGTGTTGTCCTGCTGATATGTAACGCCATACAAAGACTTTCTATGCCCGGTCTAATACTGGAACGCTGACAGAATGAAAAATAATCATCAATTCTTTTCTTAATCTCTGCATCAGTTCCGGGCTTCCCCATATCATGTAATTCTTTCAATGATGTAACAATCTCCTGCACCGTTGTAGGCTCCATTTCATCAAGTGCCCCTTGTGGGTAGTTTTTTCCCATGTTTTTACCTCTTTTCTGCCATTATTGGCTATTTTCAAAATTTTTAAGTCTTTTTATGATGTTAAGGTTGTGCGTTGCACTTAGCCTTTATGCCCTCTTGCGGTCATAGTATCTGTGTATCAGAATATGGCATCTTCCACAAAGACATATCAAATCATTTGCCACATCTTCATGCCCTAAATTCTTGTAACTGATATGATGTATCTGCAAACCCTTTGAATTTTTCTCAAGCCTGCCGCACATTTCGCACTTATGCCCGGCTATCTCTAACCGCTGATTACATTTTTCCTGCCACGCATCAGATTTTATATACTCCTTATATTCCTGTGTCTGCATTATTCTTCATCTCCTTATAAATTCTTTCCAATTCATCAATGACCGCTAATAGCAAATTGATAACAAATTTACATTCGCCATATTGTTTTGCTATCTGATTACTTTCGTTTACTACAGCTTCCCAGTACGCATCATCTTCTTTTACATCTGCATACTTCTTGTGGAAGTTCCAAACATCTTTATAAATATTCCAATAATCCATATAACACCTACTCTCTGATATTCCGTTACAAAAAACCGTCAAAAATGCTTACATCTAAATTGCACACTTTATTAAAGTGAAGTGCTTGAAGCCCTTGATTTTACTGGGTTTGTGCAAAATGTGCATTTCAAATGAGACTTTCTAAAGTTAAACCCTTATAGGAAATTTACATTTACTTTGCACAAATTGCACATTCCCATAAATTTTTAATCAAATGGTAGCGGCTCTTGCCCCTCATATTCAACAAAGTCCGTTTCCACCGTATAGCCCTTTACGATATTTTTAACGGTCTTGCCCTCTACCGTTCCACTTGTCGCAAATAAGCCCTTTGTCTTGAGTTCCGCAAAGAAATTACTTTTATTTTCTACCCCGAAACCGTTTTCTTCACACCACTTGGAGTAAACCTCGTAAATATCCTTTGCTTTGCTGTTCCTGTCTGTCTTAGTCAGACATTCGTTGATAAAATTACCTATCTTGTCGCTGTCCGTTCTGTAGGTTTCCGTTGCGTTTTGTACTGCCTTTGGTGGCTCAAGCCCCTGCTGCCTGTATAATTGCAAGCCCTCTATGCACCAATTCAATATACCCGATAATTCCTCTTTGTCTCGCAATCTGTCCTTTAGGTGCTTGTCCTGTTCCTCTTGCGTGAAATGTCGGTCAAAGCTGATAACATTTATTCTGCCGGAACTAAAAACCGTATCGTCTGTAATTGTTGGCAGATAATTTGTGTTTATCACTAACTTAAACTTAGGAATAAAACTAAACTCCCTTTGATGTAAATGTCTTGCTGTGATGCTGTCTCGCCCCAACAAAGATTTTAATAATGCTGTATCAAATAACATTCGCTTTGGTGGCTCACTGGCATTACAGAACCTACACCCTGCCAATCGTGCTATATCTCCGCTTGCCTGTCTGCTGTCAAGATTTTGCTTTACTGCCAAACTCTCCGGCTTCATTGTCAAAGCATAATCGCCCAACAAATGTATAAGTGTTTCGCAAAACGTAGATTTTCCGTTTCGTGTGGTACTTCCATAAAGGATAAAGCAAGTTTCCTGCTCTGTGTTCCCTGTCAATGAAAGCCCTGCTATCTTTTGGAGATACAATATTTTTTCCTTATCGTCCTGCATGATTTCCATTAAAAATTTCTTCCATTCTCTGCAATCAGCAGCAGGATCATATTCAGCATTACATATCTTTGAAAGAAGCATATCGGGGCTGTGGCTTAAAAATACAGGCTCATTCCTGGATAAATCCAGTGTACCGTTCTGCACGTTCAAAAGATAATCATTTACATCTAACTGCTCATTGCTGAAAAAGTACACATCTTTGCTGTCCTGAAGCATATTATTTCGATTTCTGATATTGCACAATGCCGCTACTGCTTTGAGATACTTGCCCTCTGTATCAACATTTACTGCATATCGCACAAGTGCATCTGATAAAACCTTTGCTGACGCTCTCGCACCCAAACCCTCAATATCATCAACCCACCGTTTACCGTCATACCGCATAAAATCTTTTCGTGATGGGTTATATCTGTGCTTGTTCTTAAATACATCTGCAAATAGCCGCCCAAAGCCCTTATCTGTTGTCTCATACTGTTCAGCGTGTAAATCTTTTAACACCTGTTCTAAAGGCTTATTCTGATGCCCTTGTGCTTCTCTAGGTGCATCACGTTTCGTTACTCCCTCAATACGGTTTTCTGTAACGTCCTTTAACATCTGCTCAAACTCCTGCTTATTATGTCCGGCTTGAAAATAGTCTGATATATCGCCCTTTGGAATATCGGGAGTAGGCACAATGACCTTTGCGCTTTTTGCTACTGTCCGAATGTCATTTAAGATAGCATTTGCAACACGCTTTCCCGGCTCGTCATTGTCTGCCAATATGAAAACCTCTGCACCCTGTACCAATGTAGCAAAATCTGATTGCCAGTCATTCACACCGCCATAAGTAAAAGCTGTATAGCCTTGTTTTGTCAGCGTGTCAACGTCTTTTTCACCCTCTGGTATAAAAATAGGTCTGCCCTCTGAAACCGCCTTTTTTAAGGCTTGTACGCTTCCATAAATAGCCTTATAACTCTTTCTTCCATCTCTGCCTATTCCATATGTAAAGCGGTCATTTTCCAACTTTCCATATAAAAGTTTTTTGCCCTCAAGCCTAATCTTTGTAAAAGCATAAGTACCGTTAATAGAAACGTAATTATAAATTGCTTCAATTTTGCGTTTCTCTCTGGCCTCAATATAGGCTCTCCAGTTCGGACTTCTCGGCTCTACGTCATAAAAGGTATCTTTCTTGTCAAGCCCTGCTGCATTTAAAACCTCGTCAACGGTACACCCTGCATGGCAGTAGAATAAAGTGCATTTTCTGCCTTTTGTGATTGTCAATGAAGCGTGTTTATCATCATGTGCCGGACATCTGCATTGTGCTTTATCTCCATAGCGTTTCATTATTTTAAAGAACAGCAGATTATTTTCAAATATTTCTGTACTTGTCATTTCTTCCACCGCCCTTCTAAAATTCCCCGGATATGCTCGGCTTGTTCGTCAAGCGCATCCATTTCTTTCTGTGTACATCTGTAAAAATATTCATCCTTGCTGCGTTCTGTTTGTAACTGTTCCAATATTATGTATCTACGCATTAACTCTTTTTGCTGTTTTTTCAGTCGGTATCTTTTCAAAATATTCATTCAGATACCTCACTTTCCGTAATCTTAATTCCTGTTTCCTCTTGAAATTTGTCTTTATAAATGATGTAGCTTTTTCTTTTACTGCCCCTCTTGCGAAAACTCATTCCCCATGAGACAAGTTTATTATCCAACAAATAACGGACAGTCTGATTATCCCGGTGTAAAGCTGCTGCCACCTGTGCGACAGTTAAAACAGAAGTGTCTTTCATAATGCCACCTCATATTCTGCTGCTAATTCGTCAATAATTTTCTTAATCTCAATTTTTTTATCTTCTGGTAACTCATGCCTTAAAACTCTGGAAAATGCCGTTTCATGTGCATATCCTAAACGCTCTGATACTTCCCAAAGATTTACCTTGTGTTCTTTTGCATAATTCCTTATATCAACATTCTTCATGCCATACCTCCCAAAAAAGATAACAATATCAATAGTTTCTACTTGACGAACGTTCGTTGTACCTTTATAATAACAGTAGCAATAAGCAAATAAAATAGCGATATATTAGCGAAAAGAGGTATTTTATATGAAAAACGCTTTTTATTTTCCTGTACCACATAATGCAACATTTGGTGAACGCATAACTGCTCTTAGAAAAAGTAGGGAAATCAATAGTGTGCAAGGATTGGCAGAAGAAATATTTGAACAATTAGAGAAATACAATAAGACTGGTATACCGGATACAGATAACGCTACCATAGAAGGAATCCGAAAAAGAATTGCCAGCCATCTAAAGCCTAATTGCAATCCTAAAATGGAATTTATAAAAGAATATTGTGATTTTTTTCAATGTGAAGCAGATTTTTTACTTGGTTATATAGATTTCCCAACCCATAAAACACAAAACGTATATGAAGCAACAGGACTAAACGAAAAAGCACTACATGAATTAAACATGATACAACTTACAGACAGAAACGAGAACTCGATTACCTTATTTCCATCTGAATTATTCGCAAAGATGAATAGTAACGGAGAATTAACGCTTGAAGAACAAAAACAAATGGAGGAAATATTTTTTGATACATCTGGCAAATATATGCACCCCTTAGATAGTCATAGACCACTGTTAATGGATTTACTGAATTACATGTTGGCTAGTGGAAATATTGAAAAGATAATCATACAATTTAGAAATTTTGTAAATGCAAGATTTAAAGTTCCTGTTTATTATGATAATGATAAAAACAGTTTTATTTACCCAAATAACGACTATTCATATACCGGGGATATTAAGCATGGTGATAAAATTCACAAAGGAAACTATATATTAAATTTTGCCAGTTCACCAGACAATCCAAACGATAACGCACCTATATATTTATCTGATACATTCTTTGATACCGTTACATTAAAGGATATTGAAAAGATATTCTATGAAATGCGTACAGATTACGAGAAAGGACACGGTGATTGATAATGAAACTACCTAACAGCTTCGGCTCTGCCTACAGAAAGGACGTGATTGAATGGCTCTTATTAAATGCCCGGAATGCGGCAAAGATATTTCAGAGTATGCCGTACAATGCGGTTACTGCTTTTATCCGTTAAAAGAAAAATCCGTTGATACTGCTACACCCAGTCCAAAAACATCACGCATACGAAACGGTAAACCCTCCAGAAATGGCAATGGTACAGGCTCTATCACACACGTTAAAGGCAACTTACGGAAACCTTTTAGGGTAACGGTTACTGTTGGTTGGAAGTATGATAATGAAAAAGGCAGGGTAAAGCAGATCAGAAAAAATATAGGGTACTTTGAAACAAGGGCAGATGCACAAATAGCACTTGCCAACTACATACAAAACCCCTATAGCATTGATGCAAGCAAAATTACATTTGCAGAAATATTTGAGAAATGGAGTACAGAACATTTTCCCAATATCTCACAAAGTAATATACATGGCTATAACGCCGCCTATAAACTCTGTACCGATATACAACACATGGTATTTGCGGATATAAGGCTTTCCCATTTGCAAGGCATAGTTGACGATTGCGGCAAGAATTACCCTACACTTCGCAAATTAAAAGTCTTATTCAATGTTATGTATGGCTACGCAATGAAAAATGATGTATGCTCTAAAGATTATTCAGAATTTGTTGACATAAACAAATACAAAGACCGTAACCCTAACAAAAACGAACATACCACTTTTAGCAAGGAAGAACTTAAAAAGCTATGGAATGTCGTAAATCATGATGAATATATGCAAATTCCACTTGTACTTATCTACACTGGCTTGCGTGTCGGAGAATTATGGAACTTAAAAACAAAAGATGTACATTTAGCAGACAGATATTTTGAAGTAACTAAGTCAAAAACTGATGCCGGTGTCCGAACTGTACCGATTGCTGAAAAGATCGCTCCATTCTTTGAACATTGGCTATCCAAACATACTGAATATGTTTTTACTAACAGACAGGGCGGTCAGTTTAAAGACAGGAATTTTCGTGATAGTTATTGGCAGCCTACAATGGATTTACTAAATTTTGAACATAAGCCACATGATACCCGGCACACCTGTATTTCTCTTTTAGCAGAAAATGAAGTTGATGATAAAATTATCAGAAAAATTGTAGGTCATGCAGGAAAGACCGTTACAGAAACCGTCTATACGCATCTCGAAATAAATTTACTGATAGAAGCCATAAACAAAATTTAGGAAAGGAGTTGATGCAGATTGATTGTAGCAATTAAAAAGGCTCTACAGTACCGCAAATACCGTAGAGCCACTACCCAGTAATAAGCCACTACGCAAATTAAAGGGAGTATGTTCATTGTAGCATACTTCCCAACCAAAAGAAAGGAAGATTTTACGATGAAGAAGATTGAAAACATGAATTTTCAGGAAGCAAAAGAAGCCTTCTCCAAATGGGAAGCAAAGCACCCCCGGCTTGACGGTTTTGACATGAGTGGATTGTCATTTACACAGTGCGGAGAAATCGCAAGGGGAGCAGACCGGGAAGCCACCGCTACAATGCTTTATGACCTTTTCAATTATGGCTTTATGGCAGGATATAAGCAATCAGAAGCCGAACAGAAAGCAAAAATTGATAAGCGTGTAAAAGACGATATGCACCGTAAACTTTTGGAACTTGTCTATTATCTGCCTTTTGGGTACAGAGCAGAATATTTCTATTACATGATGTCCTATTTATTGCCGGAAGATTGTTTTTATCTTATGCCAAAGAGAATAACAAAGCCAATGCTTGAAATCCGGGCAGAGCGTGAGGACAGAAAAGCAAAAGAAGCAGAGCCGGAGCCGGAACAGACCGCAGAAGAAAAGCAAGCCGGAGAATACCGTTGTAATATCGCAAGAATGATATACGATATTGAAAACCTTGATACTATCGAAAGCATATATAGCTTTATCATGGGTATGTTATCGGCAGAGAAAGGCGGTGTCGCTGATGAATAGAACTGACATAGCAAAGGCAATAGCCGCAGATTTACTGGATAACGATGTACTGGACGAACACAATTTCTCTTATGATACTGCTGCCATTCTTGAATATGTCCAGAATATCATTTTAGAGCATTTAAAGGATTATTCCTTATTGTCCAGCACAATATTATAAGCATAAGCAATAACCGTTACATAGAACCGTATTAAGGGGTGTCTGTAAAATGCAGATGCCCTTTATTTATTCCAAAAAGAAACCGCTACCCTCCTGCTTTGGGTAACGGTCTTCCCTTTTGAATAGCTTTTTTTATTTTTTAACCAAAGCTACCGCTGCCATAGCAATATTTGCTATCAACGAAACAATCAATGCCACAACCAGAAATTCTTTATCTTTTTTCAAAGAATGCAAAATTTCCATTGCTATACCTTCCTGTTTCTCCATTGCTTTTTCCTCCCTTCTAATGGTCTAATTTTATTATCCCACTAAAAATCATAAGAAACAATGTCATGTTTTAGTCACCTTTTAGTCATAAAATCGTCATACCCTTATAATTTGATGCCACAAGAAATCGGGATTTATAAAGTTACTGTTTATGCGTTTTCCCAATAATCCGCCGTACTTCTGATGTTTTCATGCAATGTATGTTCCTGCTGCCTGTCACGTCATTTACATAGCCCTTTTTCAGATAGATAAAATATCCCTCGTCTTTGGTATAGGATAAATCCTCTATCATTTCATAATATTTTCTTGGTACTTGCCACTTTTCAAGCATCCGTTCCTGTTCGGCATTAAAGCCCTGCTTTTTCTCTGCCATTCTGCTTGTACCGTCCACAAGGTCATTACACACAAGCATATAAAGATATTCATTGACACTTGCCCCTATTTCAGAACATATTTTCTTTATTCTGTCCTTTTCGCCTTTGGGAATAACAAAATTTATTCTGTCATAATGCTCTTTGATATGCTGATTTTTATATGATGTTCGTGTCATAGCTTTGCCCCCTTGCTATGATATTTTTTGAGAACCTGCACGATAAGAAACATATCAAAACGGATATTTTAACTGCAAATTCTCTTGTTTACTGGCTTTTAAGCATTTTAGCAAAGTCTTACGCAAGACACAACACAGAAACCATATATAAATGGTGCTGTACTGGTGTTGTAATGGTGCTATATGGTAAAATTTGTGGCATTTTTCGAAAATTATTGAACACTTAGAAAATAAAGAAAACCCCCGAAAATACTGGACTTCCGGGAGTTTTTAAGGCTTTTTGAAATTGTAGTAAAATTATCTCTTTGAGAACTGCGGTGCACGACGAGCAGCCTTTAAGCCGTACTTCTTTCTCTCCTTCATACGAGGATCACGTGTTAAGAAGCCTTCCTTCTTAAGAACTGGTCTGTAATCTGCATCAGCCTGTAATAAAGCTCTTGAAATTCCATGTCTGATTGCGCCAGCCTGTCCTGTATAACCGCCGCCATGTACATTTACAAGTACGTCAAACTTATCTGTTGTATCTGTAACTGTTAAAGGCTGACGAACGATAACCTTTAATGTCTCCAAGCCAAAGTACTCATCAATACTTCTCTTGTTGATTGTAATATTACCTGTACCAGGTACTAAATATACTCTAGCAATTGATTTCTTTCTTCTGCCTGTTCCATAATATCTTGAAGCATTTGCTGCCTTTGCCATTTTAATTTCCTCCTTTATTTATCACGCTGATTAAAATGTCAATGTCTCAGGTTTCTGAGCTGCATGCTTATGCTCAGGTCCTGCATATACGAAAAGTTTCTTGTACATTTCACGTCCTAAAGGTCCCTTAGGAAGCATACCCTTAACTGCGTGCTCAATAACCTCTTCCGGCTTCTTGTTTAATTTCTCTCTTAATGTTGCTTCTTTCATGCCGCCGACATAGTCTGAATGCTTATAATAAATCTTCTGATCTAACTTTTTGCCTGTTACTACAGTCTTCTCAGCGTTGATTACGATTACATAATCGCCTGTATCAATGTGAGGAGTAAATATAGGCTTATTCTTTCCTCTTAATACGCTTGCAACTTCTGATGCCAAACGTCCTAATGTCATGCCTGTAGCGTCTACTACATACCACTTTCTATCAATTGTAGCTGGGCTAGCCATAAATGTTTTCATTATGTTACCTCCATATACTTAGCCTGTCGGCTCTCCTTTGATGGATATTCCTGCCCAAATCCTCTTACCGCGGAATGTCCGGCCGCAGTTTCCGATTCACAGGTCACCTAGATACCCGGGCTGACATCATGATACATATCGGGGCTTTGATATTGTCAAATCACATGTCGCCACATTGAAATATTATATTACACGGTTCCCGGCGTGTCAACACTTTATTCCAATTTTTGTACAAACGTTGCAACAGTTCAGCCTTTTATGCATTCCTATCCGGACGAAAACGGCGGCTCGTATCCCTCCGGATGCCATTTTCTGTTCAGTGAAACCGTAAAATGGAATAGTTGCCAGTACACAGAAGGGCGGCAGTCCTGATTAAAGTAATCCATAAGGCCGAACTGCTGCCAAACATTTTAACAAGCACAATCCTGCTTACTGCTTATTCCGTCCTCATATTCATACCGGATAAGCGTCAGTCCGCAGGCGGGAGCTGTCGGTCCGGCTTTGGTCCGGTCAAGTGCATTTAAAATCTCAGGAATTCTTTCCGGAGACAGATTTCCTCTTCCTGCTTCTATTAAAGTGCCTGCTATGATTCGGACCATATTGTATAAAAAACCAGAGCCTGTCACTTTTATTGATATCATATTTCCTGATTTTTCCACAGTAATATCATAAATCGTTCTGACAGTCGTTTCCGCCGCCGTATTGACACTGCAGAAGCTCTTGAAATCATGCTCGCCCTTTAAGTAATCTGCCGCCCTCTGCATACATTCCACATCAAGCGGTACATATGTAAAATGGGAATAAAGCCGGTACACAGGCATGGGAAATTCACTGTTTAATATTTTGTATTCATACGTTTTTCTGCTGTTTTGTTTTCTGGGGTGAAAATCCTTCGGCACCTCTATAGAAGACTGTATCCGTATATCCTCCGGCAGCCGCTGATTCAAGGCATAGGAAACTTTCTCAGCAGGCATTCGGGTGTTGGTGTCAAACACGGCTATATTTCCAAGTGCATGTACTCCGGTATCTGTCCGTGATGCGCCTATTACTTTAATCTCCTCTTGAAACAGCGTGCTTAATGCCTCATTCAGCACAGACTCGATTGTCACCACATTGGGCTGAAGCTGCCAGCCATGATAATTTGTACCGTCATAGGCTACGGTAAGCATGATTCTTTTCATTGATTCGTCCTGTCTCCTGATTTTGATACTGATTCAGATTCCTTTGTACTATTCTTTCAGCCTTCTATACCAATTGAATAATTCCGCTGACCAGCAGCGGCATGAGCTTTCCTGCCGCAATCCCTAAAATCACATAGCATGCAACAATGGCATAGGCAATATAATCTCTCTTTTCATAATGAAGCGGCTTCATCTTTGTGCGGTTGTCACCGCCCCTGTAGCATCTTGCTTCCATAGCCATTGCCAAATCATTTGCGCGCCGGAATGCCGATATAAAGAGGGGAACGAGCAGAGGCACGAGACTTTTTGCCTTTTTTATCAGGTTTCCGCTCTCAAAGTCCGCGCATCTTGCCAATTGTGCTTTCATGATTTTATCCGTTTCCTCCATTAAGATTGGAATAAATCTGAGTGCGATGGACATCATCATTGCAATCTCATGTACCGGCACCTTTATTTTGTTGAGTGGTTTCAGCATTTTTTCCAAGCCGTCGGTAAGCTGATTGGGCGTTGTCGTCAGTGTCATCACCGAGGAGCCTATAATGAGAAATCCAAGTCTTATCGACAAGAAAACTGCCATGCGCAGTCCTTCTTTGGTAATTGTGAGCTTCCATACCGTTACAAGCGGCTCTCCCGGGGTCAGAAACAGATTAAATATCACTGTAATCAGCAGGAGAAATACGATTGCTTTCATTCCCTTTACCATAAATTGAAACGGCACTTTGGACAGCTTAATCACCAATGCCAGAAACAGCGCCGCCACGGCATATCCCCATGCGCCCTGAAACACAAAAAGAGAAATAATAAAAATAATGGTTGTTCCAAGCTTCACTCTGGGATCAAGTTTATGTATCACAGAATCAGCCTGATAATACTGCCCTAATGTAATATCTCTAAGCATAATTCATCACCTATCTCCCCTTCCCCACTGCCGAAAGCCTTGCAAACCAGCTTTTAATTTCTTCTTTTGCTTTCTCAATTGTAGTTGCTTCATCGCTGACATCATATCCGTGATCCTGCAGATCCTTCATAATATATGTAACCTGCGGTGCCGCAAGTCCGATCTGTTCAAGCTCCTGATAGTGCCTGAATACTTCCCTGGGCGCATCATCATACATCACGGAGCCTTTATTCATAACAATAATTCTTTCAACATATTTTGCCACATCGTCCATACTGTGTGAGACGAGTATGACTGTCATTCCGGTTTCTTTTTTGAGTCTCGATATCTGATCCAGTATCTCATCGCGTCCCTTAGGGTCCAGTCCTGCTGTCGGTTCATCAAGCACAAGCACTTCCGGCTTCATGGCTAATACGCCTGCTATCGCAACACGTCTTTTTTGTCCTCCTGAAAGGTCAAAAGGAGACTGGTAAAAATACGCATCTTCAAGCCCTACCAGCTTTAATGCCTCATATGCCCTGAGTTCCACTTCCTTTTTCGATAATCCAAGGTTTTTGGGTCCAAAGCATACATCTGCAAACACATCTGTCTCAAAAAGCTGATGCTCAGGATATTGAAATACCAGTCCTACCTTACTCCGAAGCATTTTCTTGTCAAAACCTTCTGCGTCAATATCTTCACCATTAAAATAAATGCTTCCCGAAGTTGCTTTCATCAGACCGTTAAGATGCTGTACCAGAGTAGACTTTCCGGAGCCTGTGTGCCCAATCAGCCCAATGAACTGCCCGTCAGGAATTACAAGACTGACATTTTTTAACGCAGTGACTGCCATAGCAGTATCCTGTCCATAAACATGGCTCACTTTATCCAATATGATCGGCATATATTCCGCCCTCCCTTACATCATAGCATCTCTTTGATACAGGAATCCAGAGCTTCCCGAAATTCCTCTTTCGTAAGAATTCCCTTCGGAATGGGAAATCCTTCTTTTCTAAGCTCATGTGCCAGCAGTGTTACCTGCGGCACATCAAGTCTCAGCTCTTTTAAGCGCTCTACCTCGGAAAACACTTCTCTGGGCGTTCCCTGCAGGGTGACTTTTCCTTTATCCATCACATAAACCTTATCTGCGTAAATTACTTCTTCCATATAATGTGTAATCAAAATGACCGTGATGCGCTCCACATCGTTGAGCGCCCTGACTGCGCGGATAACCTCTTTGCGTCCTTTGGGGTCGAGCATCGCTGTCGGCTCGTCCAGGATAATACATTTGGGGTGCATGGCAATCACTCCCGCAATGGAAACGCGCTGCTTCTGTCCGCCCGAAAGCTTATTCGGTGAAAATTTTCTGAATTCATACATTCCCACTGCCTTCAGGCTCTCTTCGACGCGTTCCCATATTTCTTCGGTAGGCACTCCCATATTTTCGGGTCCGAATCCTACGTCCTCCTCAACAATCTGTCCGATGATCTGATTATCCGGATTTTGAAATACCATTCCTGCCGTCTGGCGGATATCCCACACATACTCGTCCTTCTGTGTGTCCTTTCCGTCAACCCAGACCGTTCCCTCCGTAGGGTACAAGATTGCATTCATATGCTTTGCAAGTGTTGATTTTCCGGAGCCGTTATGCCCCAGTATCGCAACAAAATCACCCTGTTTGACATCAAGGCTCACATCATCAACCGCAGTTGTGACCCCCTCCACATTGCCTTCCTCGTCGCGCCGTATATATTCAAATATTAAATCCTTTATGTTTATTATATCCATATCTGCCACCTAATTGCTTCTGTCATCTTCCTGTAATTTCTGCTGCATAAATGCCTGATAAAGCTTTCTTCTCTGTAATGCTTCTTTCTGTTCCTTATCCAGGGCAATCTGCCTTTTGATTGTCTCTGCAAGCCAAATTGCCCTAATCTTTTCCAATGCCTCGTCCTCTTTGCTTTTCGCTGTGCCTGACATTCTGTCTGCATACTGCTTTCCATATAATTGTGTCTGCTGCTGATGCTTCTTATTCGTCTTATATTCCTCATCCCATTTCTGCAGCTTCTCCCGTTCTCTTTCCTTATCCTTCTGTCTCTGATAGCTTGCCTTTGCGTCTGCTGTGCTTGCATAAACCTTAGCCGGACGCGCGCTGGAAGGATTTGCATACTGCTGGCCATACATAGCGGCATTGGCATATGCATGCATATTTTTAGCCATATCTGCGTGTGCATACATCATGCTGCCTGCCTGATAACTCTTGCTGCCATACTGCATGCTGTGATTGTTTTTTACAGCCTGTGCCGGAGAATAAGGATGGCTCATTAAATACTCATATGCCTTTTGCACCTTCAGATAATGCTCTTTTGTGTCCGAATCCGGATTTGCATCCGGGTGATACAGCTTAACCTTATACCGGTACGCTCGTTTAATCTGTTCGTCAGACGCATCTTCCCTGATTCCTAAATAAAAACATGCTTCTTTTCTTGTCATATTCCCATATTTATCCATATTACACCAGTTTCCTCTCAGTAATGCCTCTTACAGTCCGTGCACAAACTGCCGCATTATGTTTTCGTGCAGATGACCATTCAGAAGTACGGGATTTATCACTCCTATATTTCTGAATGATTACCAATCTATATCAAAAATATACCTGTAACACTTTGGCAGCCTTGTCATGTGCCTCGCACGGCCGGAAGAAGGAGAATCTAAATGATGCTAAAAACGCTCCCAAAATATGGGAGCGCATTTGCGTACAAGAATACGATTTATATGTTATACTAACTCAAGTACTACCTGCATAGCACCGTCGCCCTTACGCTGACCAATCTTGATGATTCTTGTGTAACCACCATTGCGTCCTGCATACTTTGGTGCAACTTCATCAAACAATTTTGCTACAAGGTCAATCTCCTTAGTATTCTTCTTTCTGCCGGCATTCTTTGTAGGAACTTCTGTAACTGTGTAAAGTACCTTCAGCATCTGTCTTCTTGCATGAAGTCTTGAAGGCATATCCTTCTTAATTTCCTTCTCTACTTCATCATAAACAGTAACCTTCTTACCGTCCTTTACTTCCTTCACTCTTTTGCCATCTTTATCTTTTCTGGCAACCTTAGCTGTAACTTTGACCATCTCAAAATTATCCTTTTCCTTTACAGCTAATGCAATCAGACCCTCTGCAATTTTCTGAACTTCCTTAGCTCTTGCCTCTGTAGTGATGATTCTGCCGTCTTTGCTTGCAAGTAAAGCAGTAACCTGACCTCTTAATAATGCCTTTCTCTGATTTGATGTTCTTCCGAGTTTTCTATAACCTGCCATGATAGGCTCCTTTCATTGTGAGGAAACATCACCTGCATGCATTCTGATATGCAGGCTACCCTCATTGGTGGAACAAATGACAACGCCTTTTGGACTTACTTATCAAATGTTAATTAATATTTCCATCTTTGAGCACAAATGTGAACGCTTTGGAATTACCACATCTGCATATATTAAGCTTAAACAGCCATCCCCTAGTCTTCCATCGGATTAAGCTGCAAGCCTAACTCCTTTAACTTTGCCAACACTTCGTCCAAAGACTTACGTCCCAGATTACGGACTTTCATCATGTCTTCTGACGTCTTATTTGTCAGCTCCTCTACTGTATTAATGCCTGCTCTCTTTAAGCAATTGTAAGAACGAACAGACAATTCCAGTTCATCAATGCTCATCTCAAGCACTTTTTCCTTCTCATCATCTTCCTTCTCAATCATAACTTCTGCATTCTTTGCATTCTCGGAAAGATTAATGAAAAGCTTTAAATGTTCACTCAGCACCTTGGCAGCAAGGCTCACTGCCTCGTCAGGAGCTAAGGTAGCATCTGTGTAAACATCTAATGTCAGTTTGTCATAATCAGTAATCTGACCTACACGGGTATTTTCTACGGTAACATTTACTCGCTCTACAGGAGTATATATAGAATCCACTGCAATGACACCGATTGGCAAATCTTCGCCCTTATTCTTATCAGCGCTGATATAGCCTCTACCCTTAGTGATATTTATTTCCATATAAAGCTTGCTGTCTTTACCGCCGTTTAATGTAGCGATGACCTGATCGGGATTCATAATCTCAATATCCTGATCAACCTGGATATCAGAAGCCCTGACAACACCTTCACCTTCAAAATCTATAATTGCCTTCTTAACTTCATCAGTTTCGCAGTTGTTTTTTATCGCCAGGCTCTTGAGATTCATGATAATTTCAGTCACATCTTCCTTCACTCCGGGAATAGAACTGAACTCATGCAGAACGCCATCAATCTTAACCTGACTTACAGCTGCACCGGGTAGGGAAGCAAGCATAATTCTTCTAAGAGAATTACCCAGTGTAATTCCATAACCTCTCTCTAAAGGCTCTACTATAAATTTACCGTACCTTTTGTCTTCAGAGATTTCTGCCACCTCAATATTGGGACTGTCAAAATCAAATGCCAACACTGTAAATACCCTCCTTTTATGAATGTGATGATGATAAAGTGCAACAATAGAAAGTACGCATATGCGCACTTCCTACTGCAAATTGCAGCAGCCTAAGGCAGGCTCTCATAATCATATCACACAATGATCTGCACACATGCCTGAGCCGCTGCATCCAATTCCTATCTTCTGCTTATTCTGTTCACACCGCAAATTACTTAGAATATAACTCGACGATAAGCATCTCATCAACAGGAACATCAATTACTTCTCTTGAAGGAAGCTCTTTGATAGTACCCTTAAAGTTCTCCTGATCAACATCCATCCATTCGGGAACTAATCTGCCGTTTGTAACCTCAGCGATATCCTTGTATCTCTGTAAGCTCTTGGACTTCTCTCTGATTTCAATCACATCACCGACACTGATTAAGTATGAAGGTATATTGATACACTTTCCGTTTACCAATACATGCTTGTGGCCAACGATCTGTCTTGCTTCTTTTCTTGTTCTGGCAAATCCCATTCTGAAAATCACGCTGTCAAGTCTTCTCTCAAGAAGAATCATCAGGTTTTCACCGGTCATGCCCTTCATTCTGTCAGCTTTCTCATAATAATTACGGAAAGGCTTCTCAAGAACACCGTAGATAAACTTTGCCTTCTGCTTTTCTCTAAGCTGTAAGCCATACTCGCTCATCTTTTTGCCAGCTCTTGCAGACTTTCTTTTAGACTTCTTATCATATCCCAAAAATACAGGATCCAAATCAAGAGATCTGCATCTTTTAAGCACAGGAACTCTATTAACTGCCATGTTTTTATCCTCCTAAACTAACGGTCGCACAGCAACCGCACATAATGCATACAAAATGCCGCATTTTGATGCATACCTGCCACTATTCTTTTCTTATCCTGAAATATACATTATACTCTGCGACGCTTTGGTGGGCGGCATCCATTATGCGGAACCGGAGTTACGTCCTTGATACTGGTTACTTCAAGTCCGCATGCCTGAAGAGCACGAATAGCAGCTTCTCTGCCTGAACCCGGACCCTTAACCATAACATCTACAGATTTTAAACCATGTACTAAAGCTGCCTTAGTAGCTGTTTCTGCTGCCATCTGAGCAGCATATGGAGTAGATTTCTTTGAACCTCTAAATCCCAGACCGCCTGCACTTGCCCATGAAAGAGCGTTACCCTCATTGTCTGTCAATGTAACAATTGTATTGTTAAATGATGACTGGATATGTGCCTGTCCTCGTTCAACGTTTTTCTTTACGCGCTTTTTTGTTACTTTTTTTGCAACCTTTTTAGCCATTTTAAACTAACCTACTTTCTCATTCAAACTTATTGTTCACAGCCCAAATATGAAATCACAGCTTTCATATTGGCAGTGTTGAGCACTTTGCTGAAACTATTTCTTCTTATTTGCTACTGTTCTCTTAGGACCCTTTCTTGTTCTTGCGTTGGTCTTTGTCTTCTGACCACGAACAGGAAGTCCCTTTCTATGACGGATACCACGATAGCATCCGATTTCCTGCAATCTCTTGATGTTCAAAGCGATTTCACGTCTGAGGTCACCCTCAACCATGTAATCCTCATCAATGACAGCGCTAATCTTCTTAACGTCATCGTCTGTCAAATCCCTGACACGGACATCAGGATTTACTCCTGCCTTCTCAAGGATTTTGTTGGAACTTACTCTACCGATTCCATAGATGTAAGTTAATCCGATTTCTACACGTTTTTCTCTTGGTAAGTCAACACCAGCGATACGAGCCATGTTAAAATTCCTCCATTTTGTTTCATGACAAAACACATGGTTTTGCCATTGATTAATAGTAAACTAATTGATTGGGGTAATGATTACCCGACCGGATATCAATCCGGTTTGTCCGATACTATCGGGGCAGAATTCAGTCTTGTTTTTTTCTGCCACTTTGGTTTTGCCAAAGTTTTTTACGCGAAACTTTTTCTCGGTATCAAGAAGTAAACACACAACAGCCCAATTGTCTGTTATATATTTATAGCATATATTCTCTATGACGGTTTCAAATATATGCCCCAGCCGCACATTCTCATACAGATTGTAAGGATAAATTAACCCTGTCTCTGCTTGTGTTTAGGATTTTCACAGATAATTCTGATCTTTCCCTTTCTCTTGATTACTTTGCATTTCTCGCAAATAGGTTTTACTGATGATCTAACTTTCATGTTAAACCCTCCTTTCAAAAAGACCGTTTTACATTATAGCATGCAAGTACAATAAATGCAAGCCCTATCCAAAAAAATTAATATTTCTGTTGCATATTTTTATTTATCTCTCCAGATAATCCTTCCCTTAGACAAGTCATATGGTGATAACTCTAATGTTACTTTGTCACCCGGAAGTATACGAATGAAATTCTGTCTTAACTTTCCGCTGATATGGGCAAGTACCCTGTGACCATTCTCCAGCTCCACCTGAAACATTGTATTGGGAAGCTTCTCAACTACTGTTCCTTCGATTTCAATTACATCGGACTTTGACATTATTTTACCTCCTTAATGTCTGCTTTACATTCCTTTATTATATAACTTTATTAAGTACTTAATTTCTTCGTTTGTCACAGACGACATGTCTGTCTTCCGGTCAAAGTTTTTTATTATCTGTATATGCTTCTTATTCTTCTTCTTGGGACTGTCAAGCAGCCGGAGAATGCCGTCTGCCACATACACATAATCTTTTGTTTCCTCTATGATAAGGTAGATTTGCCCTTTATCATGTCCTGCCAGTGAATATGCCAAAAAACCTGTCATTACGCACCGCTCCTATATCAGAGTAAGAATTTCCGGCTCACCGTCTGTTATCAGAATCGTATTCTCATAATGTGCCGACAGGGAACCGTCTTCCGTGACAACCGTCCAGTCATCGTCCAGCCACTCAACATCACAGCGTCCCATATTAATCATCGGTTCTATAGCCAGAGTCATTCCTGCCTGAAGCTTCAGGCCTCTTCTCTTCTGCCTGAAATTGGGTATCTGGGGGTCCTCATGAAGGGAAGTCCCTATTCCATGTCCAACCAAATCTTCAACAATGCCATATCCAAACTGTGAGATATAATCATCAATGGTATTGGATATATCGTGAAGATGATTGCCTGCCTTAGCTTTTTTAATCCCTTCAAAAAAGGAATTTCTTGTCTCATCAATCAGCTTCTGCGCCTCCGGACTAATCCGTCCGACGCCATGCGTTCTGGCTGCATCGGAGTGGTAGCCTTTATAAATCAGTCCGCAGTCAAGACTTACAATATCACCCTCCTGCAGGATTCTGTCTGCTCTGGGAATTCCATGTACTACTTCATCATTCACCGACACGCAGATTGATGCCGGATAACCATTGTAATGGAGAAAATTCGGTACGCACCCCATACCTCTGATGAGTTTCTCGCCAAGCTGGTCAATATAAAGCGTGGATATTCCCGGCTCAATCGCCTGCCTAAGCTCCTCATGCACCCTGGCAAGAAGCCTGCATGATTCACGCATCAAATCAATCTCACGCTGTGACTTTATTGTAACGGCCATCTCCTACTCCTTTGCACCATCATTCCAATTATACCAATATCTTGTAACGGTTCAGTACCTTCATCGTTACAAACATCAAGCCATGCAAAACCACTTCGTGGTGGCTTGATGCATCTCAACCACTACATTTTCTCACACACTCCGCAGCAAGTGCGTAGTGCTGTGCTGAATAACTATAATATTTCTACAATTGCAGCAAATACATCTTTCATATCTGCGGTTCCGTCAACAGACTTTAATACGCCCTTTGCAGAATAGAAATCAATCAAAGGCTGGGTCTGCTTATGATATACATCAAGACGGTTCTTTACTGTCTCAGGCTTATCGTCATCTCTGAGTATCAGCTCTGCATTGCACTTGTCGCAGATGCCTTCCTTCTTAGGCGGAATATGCTCAATATGATATGTTGCACCGCAGGTTACACATGCACGTCTGCCTGACATTCTGTTAATAATATTCTCATCAGGTACATCGACATTAATCGCATAATCAATCTTATCGCCAAGCTCTGTAAGCGCTTTGTCAAGCACCTCTGCCTGTGGGATTGTTCTCGGGAATCCGTCAAGCACATATCCGTTCTTGCAGTCCTCCTGTGCAACTCTGTCCAGCAGAATCTTTACTGTAAGCTCATCGGGAACCAGAAGTCCCTGATCCATATACTTCTTAGCTTCCATGCCGAGCTCTGTGCCGTTCTTAATGTTTGCACGGAAGATATCTCCTGTGGAAATGTGGGGAATTGCAAACTTTTCTGCAATCATTTTTGCCTGTGTACCCTTTCCTGCTCCCGGCGCGCCTAACATAATAATCTTCATTTTGTTTCCTCCTTAAGATAAATTTTGTTTTGAATTTCGTATTCCAATAGTTTCAATTCAATTTGTCTCCTGCTCACCAATTGATTCTCGAAAAGCAGAAAATATACTCAATTCAAACTATTCTGCATATCACTGACCGGTTATCTCCTTTACCGCCGGCTCCGCACATACTACAATGGATAGAAGCAAAGCGCATGCTTTGCTTCTATCTGATTGTCTGCCATTAATCATTCAAAAAACCTTTGTAATTCCGTACCAGCATCTGTGACTCAATCTGCTTAATTGTCTCAAGCACAACGCTTACAATAATGATTAAGCTTGTTCCTCCAAAGGAAACAGATGCCTTAAATACACCATTGAAGAAGAACGGAACGACTGCCACAATCACAAGACCAACTGCTCCGATGAAAATAATTGCATTCAGAACCTTGCTCAGGTAATCGCTGGTCGGCTTTCCCGGTCTGATGCCCGGAATAAATCCGCCCTGCCGCTTCATATTGTTTGCAATCTCTAAAGGGTTGAAGGTTAATGATGTATAAAAATAAGCAAAAAATACTGTCAATACAATATATACTAAAAGACCTATTGAATAAACAAGCTGATCCGGATTACACCAGTTATCCTGATTCAGACCGTTCAATATCTGTCTCCACACACCGTTTCCGCTGTATCCGACGAGTGTCGAAATAACTATCGGGAACTGCATTAAAGAAGATGCAAAGATAATGGGAATAACACCTGCGGTATTAACCTTTAATGGAAGGAAGGTCATCTGGCCTCCAACCATTTTATTTCCCTGAATCTTTTTCGCATACTGTACAGGAATCTTGCGCACGCCGCTATTTAAAATAACAACAAACACAATCATAGCTAAAATGATTGCGATGATGATAAGGGCGGCAACCACTGCCAAAGGGATTGATTTGCCTTTGCAGAACTGCTCATACAAATTGTTGAAATCATCCGGCAAGCGAGAGATGATGTTAATAACAAGCACAATTGAAATACCGTTACCAACACCTTTTTCCGTGATACGCTCACCAATCCACATAAGGAACGCACTGCCTGCTGTTAATACTGCAACTACCGTTATAACCTCCAGAGGACCATACTTCTGAAGCAATCCCTGATTGCCAAACCCGATTGCCATAGCTGTACTTTCAATCAAGGCAAGGGCTACAGTAACATAACGTGTAATAGAAGCTATCTTCTTTCTTCCATCTTCTCCGTCCTTCTGCATCTCCTCAAGCTTTGGAATCGCTATAGTGAGGAGCTGCATAATGATGGAAGAAGTAATATACGGCGTAATATTCAATGCAAATACAGACATTCTTGAGAAAGAACCTCCCGTAAATGCATCGAAAAAGCCAAATGCTCCGCCAGTCTGCGCTTCAAACCAGGAAGAAAAATAGTCTCTGTTCACACCGGGAATGGGAAGCTGAGATCCAAAACGGATTACCACCAGCATAAGGAAGGTGAACAGTAACTTCTGTCTGATTTCCTTGATCTTAAACGCGTTCTTTAATGTAGAAAACATTAGATCACCTCTGCTGTTCCACCAAGTGACTCAATCTTTTCCTTTGCAGATGCGCTGAATGCATTTGCCTGAACATTGAGCTTCTTAGTTAATTCTCCTCTGCCTAAAATCTTTACGCCATCTCTAGGGTTTTTAACGATTCCGGTCTCAATTAATGTTTCGACTGATACAGTAGCGCCATCTTCAAAGCGCTCTAATACCTCAAGATTGATAGCAACGATTTCCTTGGAGTTTCTGTTATGAAAACCTCTCTTAGGAATACGTCTGTATAAAGGCATCTGACCACCTTCAAAGCCCGGTCTCGGAGCTCCGGAACGAGCCTTCTGTCCTTTATGGCCCTTACCGGCTGTCTTACCGTTTCCTGAACCGTGTCCACGACCTCTTCTAAAATTATCGCTATGTTTAGAGCCCTCAGCAGGTCTTAAATTAGATAATTCTAAACTCATTTTCTGACACCTCCTTAACTATGCTTCTTCAACTTTTACTAAATGATTTACTTTGCGGATCATACCTCTCGTTGCCTCGTTATCCGGAAGCTCTACTGTCTTGTGAAGCTTTGTTAATCCCATAGCCTCAACAGTTGCCTTATTCTTAGGAACAGCACCGATTGTCGATTTAACCAAAGTAACTTTTAATGTTTTTGCCATCTTCGTCTACCTCCTTAAGCCATAATCTCGTCGATAGATTTACCGCGGTTTGCAGCTACCTGCTCCGGTGTCTTTAACTGTGAAAGACCGGCAATTGTAGAAAGTACGACGTTCTGCTTATTGTTAGAGCCTAAAGACTTTGTACGAATATTCTTAATACCTGCAAGTTCACATACTACACGGGCAGGACCGCCTGCGATAATACCTGTACCTTCAGGAGCCTTCTTCAACAAAACGCTTGAAGAACCATAGCTTCCGATGAAATCATGTGTAATGGACTTATTTTCGTCAAGTGCAATGCTTACAAGGTTCTTGATTGCGTCTTCCTTTCCCTTACGAATCGCTTCAGGGATTTCTACGGCCTTACCAAGTCCGGCGCCTACGTGACCATTGCCGTCACCTACAACTACCAAAGCGGTAAAACGCATGTTACGTCCACCTTTAACAGTCTTGGTTACTCTTTTGATAGTAACAACCTTATCTGTTAATTCAAGCTGACTAGCATCAATGATTGTACGTTTCATGTGATTTTCTCCCTTCCTAGAATACTAAGCCAGCTTCTCTTGCTGCCTCAGCTAAAGCTTCGATTTTTCCATGGTATAAAAAGCCGCCTCTGTCAAAAACTACTTCTGTAATACCTTTATCCATTGCTCTCTTCGCAATTACTTTTCCTAAATATGCTGCTGCTTCAACATCATTGGTTTTCTTAAGCTCAGCCTTTACTTCCTTCTCTGTTGTAGAAGCTGCTACTAATGTGTTTCCAACTGTGTCGTCAATAATTTGAGCATACATATGATTATTGCTTCTGAATACTGCTAAACGTGGTCTTTCAGCCGTGCCGTTTAAACGGTTACGTATTCTCATGTGTTTCTTTGCACGCAATTCTGCTCTTGATCTCTTACTAACCATTTTTTACGCCCTCCTTATTTACTTCTTACCAGTCTTACCAACTTTACGTCTGATTGTCTCATCAGCATACTTGATACCCTTGCCCTTGTATGGCTCAGGTCTTCTCTTATCTCTGATCTCAGCAGCGAATTGGCCAACCTTTTCCTTGTCGATACCCTTTACGATGATAATGTTCGTACCATCAAGTACCGTCTCAATGCCTTCAGGATCAATCATCTCAACCGGATGAGAATATCCTAAGGATAATGTTAATTTATTTCCGGACTTAGCTGCTCTGTAACCCACACCGTTTACCTCGAGCTTCTTCTCATAACCTGCTGTCACACCGACAACCATGTTATTGATCAGAGTTCTTGTAAGACCATGCAAAGACTTCATCTTCTTTAAATCGTTTGGTCTTGTAACAGTTACCTCAGCGCCTTCCACCTTAATTTCCATCTCAGACGGAAGCACTCTCTCAAGTGTTCCCTTAGGACCTTTTACAGTCACTTTGTTATTTTCTGCAACTTCTACAGTAACACCTGCAGGAATCGCGATTGGCATTCTTCCTATACGTGACATGCCCGTACCTCCTAAAATATTTGCTAAAATTTATAATACCCGGAAAAACGGAACGTTCTTCCAGTCATAACTTTCCAATGGAAGTCATGATTTACCATACAAATGCTAATACTTCGCCGCCGACCTGAAGTCTTCTGGCTTCCTTGTCCGTAACTACGCCCTGATTGGTAGAGATGATTGCAATACCAAGTCCGCCGAGAACCCTTGGAAGCTCATCCTTACCTGCATAAATACGAAGACCCGGCTTAGAAATTCTCTTTAAGCCTGTAATAATCTTCTCATTCTTGTCTGCGCCATACTTTAATGTAATATGAATAGTCTTGAAAGAACCATCTTCTACAACATCATAAGCCTTAATATAGCCTTCATCTAAAAGAATCTGTGCAATAGCAAGTTTCATCTTTGATGAAGGAACATCTACTGTATCATGCTTTGCAGTGTTCGCATTACGAATTCTTGTAAGCATATCTGCAATAGGATCACTCATTGTCATTTCAGTTTCCTCCTTAATTATCTATCTCTGAAGAATGCGTCAGCATTCTTCGAAACGAAATTTGGTTTTTCTTAGGCGCTGTCCTTCAGCGTCCCAGAAAATCTTTTCGCTTTACCAGCTTGCTTTCTTCACACCGGGAATCTGACCTTTGTATGCTAACTCACGGAAGCAGATTCTGCAAATTCCATATTTTCTTAAGTAAGCATGCGGACGGCCACAGATTCTGCAGCGACTGTATTCCTGTGTAGAGAACTTCGGATTACGCTGCTGTTTGATTTTCATTGCTGTTTTAGCCATGAGAATTTACCTCCTTATTATTTCGCAAAAGGCATGTTGAACTGTGTTAACAGCTCACGTGCTTCTTCGTCAGTCTTAGCAGTTGTTACAAAGATAACATCCATACCTCTTACCTTGTCAACCTTATCATACTCAATCTCAGGGAAGATAATCTGTTCCTTAATACCAAGTGCATAATTACCTCTGCCGTCAAATCCATTAGGATTTACACCTCTAAAGTCACGTACACGGGGAAGTGCAAGGTTTACAAGACGATCAAGGAACTCATACATTTTCTCACCGCGCAGGGTAACCTTGCAGCCGATAGCCATACCCTCACGAATTTTGAAGTTAGCCACAGCCTTCTTAGCCTTTGTGGTAACAGCCTTCTGTCCGGCAATTGTCTCAAGATCCTTTACTGCTGACTCTAACGCCTTTGCATTGTCCTTTGCCTCACCGACACCCATGTTGATAACGATTTTATCAAGCTTGGGAACTTCCATGATATTCTTATATCCGAACTTCTTGATCATAGCATCTACGATCTCGTTTTTATATAAATCTTTCAGTCTACTCACCAGTCTAGTCCTCCTTTCCCAGAATTAATCAATAACCTCGCCTGTTGTCTTGGCGAAACGTACTTTCTTGTCTCCATCCATCTTAAAGCCGACTCTTGTAGCCTTGCCCTTGTGAAGATACATTACGTTTGAAATATCAATAGGAGCTTCTTTCTGGATAATGCCGCCATTCTGATTAGCAGCCGAAGGCTTGGCATGCTTTGTTACCATGTTAACGCCTTCTACTAAAACCTTCGCTTTCTTTGCGTCAACAGATAAAACCTTGCCTTCTTTATCTTTATCTTTTCCAGCGATAACCTTAACTGTATCGCCCTTTTTAATCTTTAACATTCCGGCACCTCCTTATAATACTTCAGGAGCTAAGGAAACAATCTTCATAAACTGTTTCTCACGAAGCTCTCTTGCTACTGGTCCAAAAATACGTGTTCCTCTTGGAGTCTTATCATCTTTGATAATAACAGCAGCATTTTCGTCAAATTTAATATAAGAACCGTCCTTACGACGAGCGCCCTTTACAGAACGTACAACTACAGCTTTCACTACATCGCCTTTTTTTACAACGCCGCCTGGTGTTGCATCTTTAACGCTGGCAACAATCACATCGCCGATGCTTGCATATCTTCTTGTAGAACCGCCCATAACTCTGATGCAGAGTAATTCTTTCGCACCGGTATTATCAGCGACCTTCAGTCTGCTTTCCTGTTGTATCATGCTTATTCTCCTTCCAAAACCGCGCGCACGCGACTTTTAAAATCTATTTTACTCTTTCAATAATCTCGACAAGTCTCCATCTCTTATCCTTTGATAAAGGTCTTGTCTCCATTACCTTAACTGTATCGCCAATGTTGCACTCGTTATTCTCATCATGCGCTTTGAGCTTGTAAGTTCTCTTAACGATTTTTCCGTAAAGAGGATGCTTAACATGATCTTCTACAGCAACTACGATAGTTTTCTGCATTTTATTGCTAACAACCTTGCCTGTACGTGTTTTTCTCAAATTTCTTTCCACGACCATTTCCTCCTACTCTGCGTTTTTAAGATTTGCAGCTATTACAGTCTGAATTCTGGCAATGTTTCTTCTTACTTCTTTGATTCTTGCTGTATTATCTAACTGATTCGTTGCATTCTGAAATCTCAAATTGAAAAGTTCTTTCTTTGCAGCTACTAATTCCTGTGATAATTCTGCAGCTGATTTGGTCCTTAAATCTTCTACATACTTATTAGTTTTCATTTACTGCACCGCCTTCCAAATCTGCTTTAGAAACGATCTTACATTTACAAGGAAGCTTGTGTGTTGCAAGACGTAACGCTTCTTTTGCTACATCCTCAGCTACTCCGCTGATCTCAAACATTACACGACCGGGCTTTACTACTGCTACCCAGTACTCCAGTGTTCCCTTACCTGAACCCATTCGAGTTTCAGCAGGCTTCGCTGTTACAGGCTTATCCGGGAAAATCTTAATCCATACCTTACCGCCACGCTTGATATAACGTGTCATGGCAATACGGGCTGCTTCTATCTGATTGGACTTAATCCAGCATGGTTCCAATGCCACGATACCGTACTCACCATAAGTAATTGTGTTACCTCTCTGAGCCTTACCTGCCATTGTACCACGGAACTGTTTACGACGCTTTACTCTTTTTGGCATTAACATTATTTATCGCTCCCTTCCTTATTTCCCTTTGTAGGAAGTACTTCGCCCTTGTAGATCCAAACCTTTACGCCTAACTTGCCGTAGGTTGTATCTGCCTCAGCGAATCCATAATCAATATCTGCTCTAAGTGTCTGAAGAGGAATTGTACCCTCGCTGTAGAACTCTGTACGAGCCATATCTGCTCCACCAAGACGTCCTGAAACGGCTGTCTTAATACCCATAGCGCCGGCTTTCATGGTTCTGCTCATGCAGGACTTCATAGCACGTCTGAAGGATACACGGTTCTCAAGCTGCAATGCGATATTCTCAGCTACCAGCTGCGCATCTCTGTCCGGTCTCTTGATCTCCTTAATATCAACAAGCACATTCTTACCTGTTAACTTCTGAAGCTCTTTCTTTGTTACCTCGATCTCTGCGCCGCCCTTACCGATAACAACGCCGGGCTTAGCTGTGAATACGATAACCTTTACTCTGTCAGATGCTCTCTCGATCTCAATCTTTGAAACACCTGCGCTAAATAACTTCTTCTTTAAAAACTTTCTGATATTATAATCTTCTACTAAACAGTCAGCGAAGTCTGCATCAGCATACCATTTTGAATCCCAATCTTTAATAACGCCGACTCTCAGTCCATGAGGATTAACTTTCTGTCCCATTTTCTTCCTCCTATCTCTCGTCAAGCACGATTGTAATGTGGCTCATTCTCTTCTCGATTCTATAAGCTCTGCCCTGTGCTCTTGGTCTTACTCTCTTCATTGTAGGTCCCTTATTTGCAAAACACTCTGCAATATAAAGGTTCTCAGCGTTCATACCGTTGTTGTTCTCAGCGTTAGCGATTGCTGACTCCAAAAGCTTCTTGATGATGCTGGAAGCATATCTTGGACTGTACTCTAAGATACCTAAAGCTGTCTGCACATCCTTGCCTCTGATAGCGTCTAATACGAAGCATGCCTTCTGAACAGACACTCTGGCATAAGAAAGCTTTGCTGAAGGTCTGGTCTCTTTATTCTCTGCATTTCTCTTTCTCTTATAACTTGTTCTGCTATACTTTTCTGTTGCCATGGTTGAACCTCCTTTCAACTAATTATCTAACCTTTGATTTCTTTTCGTCCTTGCCATGTCCTCTATAGGTTCTGGTTGCAACGAATTCACCAAGCTTATGTCCAACCATATCTTCTGTTACATATACAGGCACATGTTTTCTTCCGTCGTGAACTGCAATTGTGTGGCCTACAAATGAAGGGAAAATTGTAGAACGACGTGACCATGTTTTAATTACTGATTTGCTTCCTGACGCGTTCATCGCATCAACCTTCTTTAAAAGGCTTGCGTCTGCGAAAGGACCCTTTTTTAATGATCTAGCCATTAGGTAATTCCTCCTTATAATCGATAAACTGTTATCTGATTGGAAAGCGATTATCCTTATTTAATCGCTTTTCCATCTCTTCTTCTTACAATAAGCTTGTCAGAAGCCTTCTTGCTCTTTCTGGTCTTTAAGCCAAGTGCAGGCTTGCCCCAAGGTGTAGATGGACCGGGACGTCCGATGCCGGTCTTACCTTCACCACCACCATGCGGATGGTCATTCGGGTTCATAACGGAACCGCGAACGGTAGGTCTGATACCCATGTGACGCTTACGTCCTGCTTTACCGATTTTGATAAGGTTGTGATCACCGTTTCCTACAACACCGATAGATGCTCTGCAAACGATAGGCACCATTCTCATTTCGCCGGAAGGAAGTCTGAGTGTTGCATACTTGCCCTCCTTAGCCATTAACTGAGCGCTGTTTCCAGCAGAACGTACAAGCTGTCCGCCCTTGCCGGGATATAACTCAACATTGTGTACCATTGTACCAACAGGGATTTCAGAAAGCGGCAGACAGTTTCCAACTCTTATTTCTGCCTGCGGTCCGTTCATAACCTTCATGCCGTCTGTTAATCCTTCCGGTGCAAGGATATATGCCTTCTCGCCGTCTTCGTAGCAGATTAAAGCGATATTTGCCGTTCTGTTCGGATCATACTCAATGCCGATAACCTTTGCTGCGATACCGTCTTTATTTCTCTTAAAATCAATAATTCTATATTTTTGTCTGTTTCCACCGCCATGGTGTCTGACTGTAATCTTACCCTGATTGTTACGTCCGGCGTTTTTCTTCTTGGAAACACAAAGAGACTTTTCAGGAGTTGTCTTTGTAATCTCAGAGAAATCAGAACCGGTCATATTTCTTCTGGAAGGTGTATATGGGTTATATGTCTTAATTCCCATTGTTATTTCTCCTTTTCTATTTTATTATCACACTTGTTTGTGTATAGCTGCCAACCGCTCCAGCGTCATCTTATAAGCCAGAGAATATCTCGATATCCTTGCTGTCCTCTGTCAGCTGTACGATTGCCTTCTTAGTCTTGGCTGTCTTGCCGTAAACCATTCCGCGTCTCTTCTTCTTGCCGTCAAGGTTCATTGTGTTAACCTTTGCAACCTTTGTTCCCTCGAACATCTTCTCAACAGCTTCCTTAATCTGAGACTTATTTGCGTCTGTGTGAACTAAGAATGTATATTTCTTTTCGCCCATGCCAGCCATACTTTTCTCTGTAATAACCGGCTTAAGGATTACGTCATAATACTTAATGTCTGCCATTATGCGTACACCTCCTCAATCGTCTTTGCAGCATCCTTTGTAAGGATTACCGTACCGCCCTTCATAACGTCATAAACATTAATCGTATTGGTTAATGCTGTCTGCACATTAGGAAGATTCTTTGCTGACATAACAACCTTCTCATCATTATCATTGAGAACCACGTATGCCTTAGCTACATTTAAGTTATTCATAACAGCCTTAAAGTTCTTTGTCTTAATCTCATCAAACTTCAGCTCATCAATCACAATCAGCTTGTTCTCCTGAACTCTGCTGGTAAGCGCTGACTTTAATGCTGCTCTCTTTTCTTTCTTATTTAACTTGAAAGAGTAATCTCTTGGCACCGGGGCGAATACAACACCGCCGCCTGTCCACTGCGGAGCTCTTGTAGAACCCTGTCTTGCATGACCGGTTCCCTTTTGTCTCCAAGGTTTTCTTCCGCCGCCTGATACTTCAGAACGTGTCTTTGCCTTCTGAGTACCCTGACGCTTATTTGCAAGCTGCTGAACAACTGCCATGTGTACTAAGTGTTCATTTACTTCTACACCAAAGACAGCGTCGCTTAAGTCGATTGTCTCAACTTCCTTGCCTTCCATATTATAAACAGATACTTTTGCCATCTGTATGGTCCTCCTTTCGTCCGCTCAATCCGCGAACCACTTTATTACGCATCTACTCTGGTAGTTTCCTTGAGTGTAACCAATGCTTTCTTAGGTCCCGGTACAGAGCCTTTAACCAAAAGCAGGTTCTTCTCAGCATCAACTCTTACAACTTCAAGATTCTGGATTGTTACCTTTACGCAGCCCATATGTCCCGGCATACCCTTGCCCTTGAATACGCGGCTCGGTGATGAACAAGCACCGTTTGAACCCTGATGACGATGGAACTTGGAACCATGCGCCATCGGTCCTCTGTGCTGACCATGTCTCTTGATTGCGCCCTGGAATCCTTTTCCCTTAGAAACAGCAGATGCATCAACTTTATCGCCAACTGCAAAAATGTCAGCCTTAATCTCATTTCCTAATGCATACTCTTCTGCATTCTCAAACTTAAACTCTCTTAAAAATCTCTTGGAAGAAACGCCTGCCTTCTCAAAGTGGCCCTTGAGAGCCTTGTTAACGCCATGTCTGTGGATAATTTCTTTCTTTCCGCTCTTATCCTTGTTAACAATCTTGTCCTTCTTGTCTACAAAACCAACCTGAACTGCCTTGTAGCCATCATTTTCCTCTGTCTTGATCTGTGTTACTACACATGGACCAGCCTGAAGTACGGTTACAGGAATTAATGAACCGTCTTCATTGAAGATTTGAGTCATTCCGACTTTTGTAGCTAATATAGCTTTCTTCATTTCCTTACCTCCGTTTGTCCGTAACGGTTCAGATGCCTTCACCATTACGTTTGTTCTACAGCGGAGCGAGTTTCCCGCTCATACTAGTAGAAGGCTTATTTGTTTTTCATTTTGATATCAATATAAACACCAGCCGGCATCTCTAATCTCTGTAATGCATCTACAGTCTTAGGTGTCGGTGTGATGATATCGATCAGTCTCTTATGCGTTCTCTGCTCGAACTGCTCTCTCGAATCCTTATACTTGTGAACCGCCCTGAGAATTGTTACAACCTCTTTCTTTGTAGGAAGGGGAACCGGTCCGCTCACCTGTGATCCGTTTTTCTTAACTGTTTCGATAATTTTTTTGGCAGATGCATCAACTAACTGATGATCATAAGCTTTTAATGTAATTCTCATTACCTGACTTGCCATAAAAAAAGTCGCCTCCTTTTCGCACTTTTTATTCATAAGTACGACAAGCGGTGACTGTACACTCCTCCGTGTGTGTCATGCTGTTTCCTTCGTCAGAGCGTATTTACTCCTCGTTTTTGTTGCATTCTCTCACATCATTACTTTGTACAGTGACTTGTCGCCAGTTTCCTAACTTGACATTCGCTCCGCGGAAAACCTGCTTTGAATAAAGCAGCAACCTCACGTTTCATCGCTATCATGTCACAGCAATTAGTAGTATATCGTAGCGATACTGCTTTTGCAAGTATTTTTTGGTATTTTTATTGTTTTTTTTTGAATACAATATTGTCTTACCTTTTTCATCTGTAGAATCATGTTTCTTCCATATATAATGAAAAACAAAAGCGCCTTTTGCAACGATTGAAAATGCGCTTTTGTCTCATTATCATTTTATTCCTGATAATTCTTATTTGTAAGGCATGATAATTACTGTAAAACAAACTGTCCAATCAGTTCATTCAGGGTAATTGCCTGTGCAGAAAGCTCTTCACTTGTTGCAGAGGATTCCTGTGCTGTTGCCGAATTGGACTGCACAACCTCGGAAATCTGCGATACGCCCTGTTCCGCCTGGCTCATGGCATTTGCCTGTTCCTTTGCAAAGGTATTCGCGCCTCCGCATACTTCTGACAGCTGTTTAATCCCTTCAACTACCTTCTCAATAGATGCCGCCGCACTTTCTGCCGCGATATTTCCATGGGCAATCTCCTGCAGGGAGCCTTCAATCAAGTCTCTGGTATCTACTGCAGCCTTCGTGCTTTGCTCCGCAAGCTGCCTAATCTGATCGGCAACAACGGAAAATCCGCGCCCTGCCTCGCCGGCTCTTGCCGCTTCGATAGACGCATTCAGCGACAGCAGGTTGGTCTGGGAAGCGATATCTTCAATCTCGGAAATAATATTTCTGATTTTCTGTGAGGTTTCATTGATGCGGTTCATGGCGTCTACCATCGCCCTCATCTCCATCCGGCTGTTGTCAGCCTCGTCTGCATAGCCCTTTGCCTGATTATATGCGCCCTCCGCACTGCCTGCCAATGTATGTATATTGGCAGTAATCGTTGTGATTGTTGCCTGAAGCTCTTCTACTGCGCCTGCCTGTTCCGTTGCGCCTTCTGCAAGGCTCTGCGATGCTTCGGCAAGATTTTCCGCACCTGCGGAAACCTGTGCGGAAGCTTCCCCTATAGACCTGAGTGTTGAGGTCATCTGATCCCTCATCATGCGCATCGCATTGCGCAGCTTTTCAAAGTCTCCGGTATATTTGTCACCTGCATTAGACTTCACTGCATAATTTCCGCCTGCCATATCGCTGAGCAGCTCTCCCGCGTCATTGATAATCAGATTCAGGTTCTGCGCCATGTCGCTTGCTTCCTTAATCATTTCAGAAACTTCATCCTGTGTATTTACGCTTGGAAACGGCGAGGACAAATCGCCCCTTGCAAATGTTCTGAACCGTTCGTTCAGTGCATTCATAGGTTCTACAATTTCCCGGGCAATCCGCCTTCCAAGCCTTATGGCAAAGAACGCGGTAAATGCAATCACGGCTACAATCACAACAGCGCAGACAGCGCTCATGATCTTGAGAAGGTTGGAAAGAGAATCCCCCTCATCAACCTTGATGATAAGAAGCCCGCTAAGCTGTGCATATATCTCATCATACAGCGGATCAAGCTCTTGTGTCGCCCGCCTCTGAGCCACCATGCTCTGTTCGCTGTCCTGCGATGTTCCTTTCTTAATAATCTCCGCATCCAGCGCCCAGTACTGATCCAGCATGTCTTCGACATTCTGATACAGCTGCTGTTCTTCCTCCGTTACCAGTGAATCTGCCATCTCAGCATAATATCCTTCAAAAGAAGACTTCTTTTGGTCATGAATCATATTTGCATTTTCTACCGCTTCTGCATCTTTATAGCCTATTGTAGCACGCGTTGCGGACCTTGTGTCTGCAAACACCACCATCGCCTTGCCGATATCGCCCTGTGAAAATCCATATTGAACCAACGCCTTTGAATACTGCGTCGACATGATAATCATGGCAGCCATTCCAATCAGCGCTGCCACTCCCGTAAGCGCTGTTACAACCAAGTACGACTTTCTCAGACGAGCGGAAATATTTAAATTTTCAAACATATCTTATCCTCCCTGTATACTTTGTGACATTATACTTGTATTTTACTCTACTTACACTTTTTATTCAATATCTTGACAAATCTTTTTTCGGTCCCGGAAATTTTTATCTCACTTATGACTAATTATGGACTGCATTTCGGATTTTTTTAAGCAATTATTTTAAAAGCATTGATATTATCTGTAAACGATGGCAATATCTGACCCCCAAACGGTAAAATGCCCTGAAACCGGAATCACACACAGCCATTGCAAAATCATGACAAACTATAGTATACTAAATTGTAATATTGTTGCAGACGGAAAGGATTTGTAAATTATGTGGATTGCAGACAATTGGAAAGATTATGAAGTGATAGATACCTCCTGTGGAGAAAAGCTTGAACGCTGGGGTTCATACACGCTGATAAGGCCTGACCCACAGGTAATCTGGAACACGCCCAAAGAGGCACACGGCTGGACCAAGCCCAACGGACATTATCACAGAAGCTCTAAGGGCGGCGGCGAATGGGAGTTTTTTAAGCTTCCGCAGGAATGGAATATCGCATATGACGGCAAGAACAGGCTGAATCTCACATTCCGTCTGAAGCCTTTCAGCTTTAAGCATACAGGTCTTTTCCCTGAGCAGGCAGTCAATTGGGATTGGTTTTCTTCTATTATAAAGGAGGCTTTGCTGCAGAATCCCTCCCGTGAAATTAAAGTCCTGAATCTTTTTGCTTATACGGGCGGCGCTACGCTGAGCGCAGCAGCAGCAGGCGCCCATGTGACTCACGTAGATGCTTCCAAGGGCATGGTCGGCTGGGCAAAGGAAAATGCTGCTGCCTCCGGTCTGGCAGATGCCCCGATCCGTTGGCTTGTAGACGATTGTGTAAAATTTGTAGAGCGGGAAATCAGGCGCGGAAATACCTATGATGCGATTATCATGGACCCTCCTTCTTATGGAAGGGGGCCAAAAGGTGAAATCTGGAAGATTGAGGATGCTGTCTTTCCTTTTATAGAGCTTACAACAAAGCTTCTTGCCGAAAAACCGCTTTTCTTTCTGATTAATTCATACACCACCGGTTTGCAGCCGGCAGTACTGACTTATATGCTTGAAACTGCAGTTGCATCAAAATTCGGCGGTCACGTTCGTTCTTCCGAAATCGGACTTCCTGTCTCCTCGAACGGACTTGTCCTTCCTTGCGGCGCAAGCGGACGGTGGACGCAGGAATAAAGACCTGCGCGCTGCTTTAAAATGCGGATAAAAAACAGAGAGCAGACCGCTTTTCAAAGCAATCAGCTCTCTGTTTTATTTTTTAATAATATGCTCCGGTTCCTGCCATCGCTGCAAAAATTCCTCCGAATGCAATTGTCATCACAATCACTAATACAATGCTAATCAGCATCCACACTAACATAGCCTTGAAGTAATTGGATTTGCTCTTCTTCGTATTGCTTCCGAATGCCCAGACAAACATCATAATGATGTTTACGCATGGAATACACATAATCAGTGTCGATATCATCCAGTCAGCAAAGCTTACAGGCTCTTCCAAATCACTGTTGTCAGGCTGATATGCCTGCTGGTAAGGCTGTTGATACGGCTGCTGGTAGTTCTGGTAAGGCTGCTGATACGGCTGCTGCTGGTACTGACCCTGTTCTCCATTTTGATTTCCTTGATTCATTAAATTATTGTTGTCCATTGATATCTCCCTTCGATAATCCTTTGAGATGCACTCACACCCTCATAAGTTTTATCATAACACAGGAAAATATCTTTCTGCAATACATATTGCAAAATTAGAAGTATATCAGCAGTTCAGCCGTATGGATTATTTTAATCAGGACGAAGGTCAGCAGTCCTATGCTGGTACAGGCAATCGGACTCCAAATGCGAATTTTCTAATGGGTGATGCAAAAGTCATTGAAAATATGTCCGCGACCAGACTCTACGCGCCGTCCATGGACGCGTTTCGTCCTAAATCCGCGTCCGTGCGGATTTTCGCTGATGTATCGAATCACCCATAAGAAAATGTCAGCATTCTCCGCCAGCCTGTTCCGACATAGAACTGCCGTCCTTCTGTATACTGGCAACTGTTCAGCTTTATAGTTTCACTGAACAGTTATCAGTATACACAGAAGGGAATATGGCAAAGGAGTTCAATGGTACCGTTCCATAACCCTGTGTATGATATTATCTCGATAGAAGACCATTGGCGGCTCCCCGGGAAAGCAGTTTATCATTCTGTACACATATATCACAAGCGTTACGAGGCATACTGCTCCCAGCCAGTACATTGTTGTCTTTTTGCGCCTTCCGCGCACATACCGGTTCCAGCAGAACCAGACAATAAACAATATCCACATCGGCGCCGCCGGATTGAGTTTCATTCCCCGTTCAAAGCGTCCGGTAAGAATAAAAAAGACTGCTCTTGTCATACCGCAGCCTGCACATGGAAATCCTGTAAAAATAAGCTGCGGGCAGAAAGCGTGGAATACCTTTCTGACTATCACATTATATCCTGCCAGCAGGAGAATCGGGATTCGAAAAGCCTTGATATCCTGCCATATTCTGTTTAAAATTTCTCTCATGCTTTCAATTATTTTATCAGGCATTTTCTCCTCACACTGCTGCAAGGATAAGAATCCGCAGAAAGATGATACTAATCCTTTTTTGCGTATTATGCTGCCTGTCAGTCATATGGCTGTTTTGCCCCTCTTGTTCATATCTCACTTAGTTTATAAACTCCGCATAGCTCATACGGCTGCGTATCCAATCTCTGTTTTCCTGCGTAACACCGTTCACCGTGCCATTCTGCATGCCGGCTGCCGGATTGGATTATCCAAATCATCGTAATCATACATACTGTCCGTATCCTTCATGAGGTTCCATGACTCTGTTCTGGACCATGCCTCCCTGGTTGTAAATTCATCGAAGGTATTGATAATGCGCTCTCTGTAAGAGCTGTCAAATTCGTTTACGGACTGCTCAACCATTGACAAATCTATCTCATAACCCTTATCCGCAAGGTCCGCTGAGGGCTGCTCTTTCTCCTCTGCCGCTGCCTCAGCAAGATTCAATCCGCACCTTGTGCAGAATTTTGCATTTGCCTTGACTTCACTCTTACAATTTGGACATATCATTTTTTCATCCTCCTGCGCGTCTAATGTATCAGCGGCGTGCCGCAATGACTGCAGAATCGATAGTTTTCTTTATTTGGGGCACCGCACTCACTGCAGTAAATCACGCCCTCTGAAACGGGCTGTGCAGAGGACGAAGCAGAAAACCTTTCCATTACGTTTCTGCATTTTCCCGTCACGCTTTCCTTAGCGCCGGGAAGCCATTTTTGAAATCTGTCATTTGCCGCTTTCGCCTTCTCTACCGCAATATCTTTTCCGGCATTTAATTTTTTAAGAACCTGTTCCGCTGTATCATTCTCTTTCTGTTCTCCCGAATGCGTCGGCATCATACCATATATATTCCCTGCTGCCAAGCCTGATACCGGAAGCTTATCTCCTATTTTCATGCCGCAGTTCTTGCAGAAGGCGGCTCCCTCCTTTAACTGCGTCCCACAATTTTTGCAAAAAGCCATTTTTATCACCTTGCCTTTCTCATTCATCGTATGAAGAAACTTCCATGCATATTTCCCACACTATATTCTGCTTAAAACTTCTGCCTTTTTCGTGTCATACTCACTCTGTTCAATCAATCCTGCATCCAGCAGTCTCTTTAGCTTCGTCAACGCTTCCATTGGGTCTTCTTCGGTCTTTTTCACCGCATCCTGGCTCATCGGCTGCATCACCTGCCCTGCCATGCCGCCAAAAATTCCGCCTGCCATCATGCCCATGCCCAGTCCGGCACCCATGGTTCCAATTGCTCCGGCATTCGGATTATTGGAAAGGTTCGTTATAATATTAACCGCCTGCTGCTTCTCCCAGTTTGCACCGAGAGCATTCATGGCAGCCGCATCTCCTTTGGCTAAAATGCTTCTGCGCGTAGCCTCTACCTGCGCCTCATCGATGCTTTCATACTTGGATTTGTCTACATCCAGCGCAGATACGTTAAAATTATCGCATTTTAAGCCGTATTCTGACAATATTTCATCCAAAGCCGGCTCTATCGCCTGCGAAAATTCATCCAGTCTCGCATCCAATCCAATCAGCTCTGATTCCATCTGATTGATTTGTCCCGATATCACGGATTTAATCTTACTTTGAAATTCATGAACAAAATAATCATTCATGCCTTCCTGTGTTTCAAAACGGATATTATTACCTATCAGCTTCTGCAGAAACATCACCGGGTTATCAACATGGAGCTTATACGAGCCGCGCGCACGTATATCTGTTCTTACGCCCCACATTTTATCTCTCGCCTGTATCGGTGTCTCTGTTCCCCAGAACATTTCCTGGCTATGTGCCGTTCTCACGAAATAAACAACACAATGAAAAGCACTGATTCCTCCTGTCGCTGCGTTACGCAGACGACTGATGAACGGATAATTCTGCGTGTCCAGTTTGTAGGTGCCATTCTCAAAGACCTCCTCTACAGTTCCGCCATTCACAAAAACTGCCATCTCACCCGGCATGACAATTAATGTAGAGCGTGTATTAAAATCCTCCTCAGGCTGCCTCCAAATCAGCAAATCTCCCGCACCCGAATTCTTAATGACCTCCGCAAAATGTTTTTTTCCGCCCACATATGCCGCTTCATTCGGATTTCTCCCAAATAAACCCATTGCACGTATCTCCTTTATTTATCCTCTAAAATCCTTCCGGTCTGTTCGTTCCAAGCAATTCAAACAATGCTGCCACATCTGTCTGCGACAGTCCGGCTTGTCTTGCCCCCGAAAGCTCCTCCCGATAATCCGGGCTAATTTTTAAGCCTTTCATTTGATAATAGTCATATTTTAAATAAGCAAGAAAATAATGGTAAATTCCTTTATTCTCTATCATGCATGCGGAATTTCCATACTCGATTGCCATATCAATTACTTTTTTCTGATGAAGAAACGGTCTTTTTCCCTTTAACAGGCATACTGCCGTATATAAATATAAATCTGCATCATCGAAATTATCCTGAACTGCTTTTTCAAAAAACGGAAGCGCTTTATCATACAATTTCAGCTTCAAATAGCAAAAGGCTGCGGCTTTATTTGCCTCTGCATTATCCGGATCCTGCATAAGCTCCTTTCGATATGAATTTGCATACTTGTTAAGCTGCGGCGCCGCCATAGTGTATACACTTTGAATAGTTGTAATATGAACCGGACCATGACAATATTTACATACGGTATCACTGATATCCAATGGGGCTCCGCATCCCCTGCAGGTCATTTCATTCACAGAATATGCCATCTTTCATCTCTCCTTTATTTTCCTCTCAGCATATAGTTTCGCTCACCGGCTACTGCAATGATCCTTTGTATCAGCTCCGAGCATTCCTCTGTATTACCGGCGGCCGCCTCCTGCTCTAAAGCTCCAATCAGCCGAAGCACTGTAAGCTCGTGCTGTATTACAGCATCACTTGATTTTGCCGGACTTGCATGTATCACATCATACGCTTTCTCAAGCTGCTTATACAATTTCCTGTCAGAGGTATTATCCATCATCCCTTTGAGCCTGCTGCTGCCATCCAGGATATATTTTCTGTCAATGTTCTGCTGCTCTGTCCTTTTAACCGTTGCATCGTTTGCCATGAGTATTCTTGTAAAGAATAACAGATACACTGCCAGCAGGGCGATTTGTACCACTGCCTCTGCCTTCACAGAGTCCGGGGCTTCCAAAATAAACAGCAGACTGACAACAAAGTCCACGCCAAAGTAGACTTCCGAAATCATATTCAGCGGTGTATCCAGTTCCGGGCTGCGCTGCCCGGCAAAACCAAATACAGCAGCCGCTGCATACGAAATATGTATAAATGCATAGCCCAGCCATTGTGCTGCGTTTCTCCGGGCTCCTCCTGAGAGGAAGAAGACAGCATTGAATAAAATCACAAAAAGCAGACTGCATAGAATACGCAATATTGTTTTTCTATGAATCATTCTGTTCGCATCTCCCTTCTGTTTTCCAAATCCTTCGTATAACCCGAAAAAGTCAGTTAGAATTTATTACGCCTAACCGACCTTTTGCAGGAACCTTATGAATTTTTCTTATCGCGTATCAGACTACGCATTGCTGAAAACTGATTTTGAATAACTGATGTATTCATATCTGTTCTGAAGCTGGCATGAAGCGTACAGCCTGACAGATAAAGCTCAAGCGACTCTCTTGCCTTATTGACAAAGCGCTTTTTGTTTGTGCTGTAAACCTTAAAGACACTCTGTGAGAAACGAATTCCTTCGATATCCTGATAAAATACTTCTTCTGTACGTTCATTGTAAATGAGGCCGGTAGAGATATCTAAATTACCTGTGTAAATCAATACCTGCTCCTCTGAAAAACGATATACTGATACTGACATCAGCATCGAACGCAGAATATCATCCTTACCAATACGAGATGCTTCATATGGGTCAAGCTCTGTTCCTTTTGTTTTTTTGCCAAACGGCCAAAGCCTCGCTAAAAGTGAAAGCCAGTATGAAAAAGAAAACAGACGGCCTAATGCTGACCTGCTTCCACCCAATTCCTTTGCAGCCTCAAAACTGCTGTCCGGCGAAGCGCCAAAGCCCACCAGGACAACCGGGTCTATCAGGTTTACCTGCTCCTCAATGACATTCAGTTTTTGAATTCCACGCTTAGACAATACGTCCGCATATGCATTCCATGCCATATCAACCTCGTTAACCCCTGCAGTGAACGAGCGAACCAATCCGACAATACCGATAATTAATATGGGAATGCCAATAATAACCGTTACTAACACAGCGCCGATAATGATAAGCAGTATCCATTTACCGTAGCTGGCTCCTTCAAACCATTTCCGGATTTTCTTGGTGTTAAAGCCTTGGCTGACATCATAATCTCCGTTATCATCATGAAAGCTGTTTTGTGAATATGTTTTATGTACAGAACCAATTTCCATATTCACAGGAACTGCCGCCGGTGCCGGAGTGCCGCACATTTCACAAAATTTTGCTCCTTCCTCTAGTTGTGCTCCGCATTTCTGACAATTCATATTTTTTCCTCCTCATAAAGTAAATGATTATTTATCAGATTAAGCAGTCAGAAAATATGTACCAATCCTCTGCGCTTAATTTTCATACAGACAACATTCCTCACAATCTCCGCCAATATTATCGTTTTATTCTCAAGAGGCATAAGTTTTTGAGAATGAATATTTTTTAGAATTTTACTATGAAATTGTCAGTGCGTCAAGAAAATTGTTAAATTTTTATAAATTTTAGTGTGGTTTTTAAGCAAAAATTACACATGCCTGCAGACTTGTAAATGAAAAGGACGACAAAAACGTTATCAATTGCTTTTATACTAATCAGTACGCGCTTTGATGTCAGTGTAACAGTTCAGCCTTTTATGCTTTCCTATTTTATTCCAATCTTATCAGAAGCATAGGCTCTTGACACATTAAACTTCCTTATTCCCAAAAATTCATCCAGATTATCCTGATATTGTTCTGCCCTGCGGTAGTATCCGCTGTCCTCATCACGGTAAAATTCCGGCGGAAGTGCAGCGACCGCATCGAGAGAAAGTTCTTTGCGGAGATAATAATGATCGAATGCTGCGCCGTTCTCACCTGCCTTAATATTGCAGCCTGCTATCCAATAATCCGGATGCAGCGCGGAAAATACCAGCCATCCCACTGTCAGAACCATCAGCATATATCGGAAGAGCGAAAAGTTCGTATTGTAAATGTATGCAGTCACCCCTCCCATCACAATCGTTATCATCAGAAGCGCCCACAATACAAACAGCCTTAAAAAGGTAAGCTGATAGCTTGCAATATAGAGCAGCATGCGATATGCGCTTGATATGGTCATAATGTAAGTGCAGCCGCAAATCATTGTCAGCAGAGTCCTTAAAAGCTTTGAGCTTTGAAAATATGCCAGCGTATAAAGTACTAAAATAATATTAAACAAGCAGACAAATACCAGTTCAAAAAATCCGTGTCTGGCGTAAGATGCATAGGTATATCCCTCAGGAAGGCTCATCTGTCTCAGAAACAGTCCGAAAATCTGTACTCCTGAAAAAATCACATAGATAACACAGATTATCAGATTTACCGTGATGGCAATATAAACATCCCAGTTTATTTTCTCTGTTTTTGCCATATCATCAATTTTCTTGATATTTTTTGCATCTGTATTGTAAGCAAGAATCCCATAGCTTACTGCAAATGCTGCTGCTGCCCAAAGCGCTACCCGAAATGCCTTCCATACACCCTCTGCCACATTAAAATCAGTGCAGAAGGAAAGCGTGTCGCACATCAGCTTGTAAAAGACGGCATCTGCACTTCCAAGCAATATCAAAAGGAGCATTACAATCGGCATGCTGATAACAAGTCCGATACCCACAGAACAAAGAATACGTTTATTCCGGTCGTTATTTTTATTTTTCCCATTTGAAGCACGCTTTTGATATTTTACAGCAAGCAAATCCTCTATGGGAGCAAACACCCTGCAAATGCCGCCGAACAGCATGCAGGCGGTTCCTTTTATATATGCAGTTATCTTCCAGCCCGTAAGATTATGTACGGATTGCAGCAGTAAGACACTAAGCAGTACAAACATCAGCAGCTTATTGAAAAAGATTAATACCCCTGAGTCGGTAGTACAGTTTAAAGCACCTGCAACCAGGATTGCCGCCATTAAGAATTTGCTATTAATATGTTCTGCGGTATGATTGTCTTTCGCGTCGGCGGAGCTGTTCCCGGACTTTTTGATAAAGCAGCCAAAAAACCAAAGGGTTCCGCCTGCGAAAAAAGGGTATGTGATACCTGATGCGTTGTGGTACAGGCAAAATGTGTAAAACAATGCATACAAAAAGCAGCCTGCCCCAAAGGTGTGAAACCGTTTTTCCTTTTTTCTCATCTCATTCATTTTTGCTTCCTGTGCCGCCAAATCACTGATTTTGGGTGCACTAACCAAAGCCTGCTGGTTTGGCAGACCTGTCCCTATCATATTGTTGTTATCCATCTTATTTTCCTTCCTTTTATTGAACCTTCATTTTGTTTCATCGCAGCATGTCAATGTACGATGCAGATACATTCTTACTCTTTATTTTGTCAATCAATACGATTGCGTTTTTGCCCTTTGATGATAAATGCTCTATTTATCATTTATTTTCCGGTGTCTCGTCGGCTTCTTCCGTTTCCACATATTCCAAAATATCACCCGGCTGACACTGCAGAGCCTTACAGATTGCGTCAAGTGTGGACAATCGCACCGCCTTTGCCTTATTATTCTTTAAAATGGACAGATTTGCCAGTGTGATATCAACCTCTTTCGCAAGCTCTGTAAGTCCAACCTTTCTCTTTGCCATCATTACATCAAGATTTATAATTATCGCCATGATAACCTTGCCTTTCCTAAACTGCCTGTGCAGCCATGCTTCATTCGGGAGCCTTTGACTCTCTTTCGCTCATTTTGTCTTCAACTCCGCAGTGTCACTCGAAAATGCTTCGCATTTCCTCGTTCACGGGCTTCGCCCTATCCGTCTGTTGTCTGTCAAAATCGTCTGCTAGCAGCCGTTTTGACAGGCAACAGACGGCACTGCTCATTGCTTTCGTGGACATTATATCGTAAGGTCATTCTCCAGTTTATACTCTACTGCTTTGTCAAATACAAAGGCAAGCACCTTGCTGAACAGACCTGCTATGACAAAAACCAATACAAGTATCAGCGTCGCGACTGTCATATAAAGTATTGTTCTCAGCAGACAGATTGCCGCAATGACAAAGCTGTAGGTTCCCATTCTCTGTAAGCTTACAACATTTTCCTTGACAAAGCAGTCATCCCGCAAAACGGTTCGAAACATCTTTCTCAACTCGCCAAGAATCATAATTGCCAGTATTCCCAAAATAAAGTAAATGACCACAACCTCCGTGTAGTAAGCCTTAAAGTCTGCATAGTTCTGAAAGTCAAGAAACTTCATAATCCACTTCACCGACCAGGGCAGAGAAATGGTCACAGGTATTCCTGCAAAGTACATAAAATCCAGCAAATACTTTGTAAATATGATTACTGTCTCCTTCTTCATATTGTCCTCCATTCTGAAGTGTTCTTCTTAGAGCGTGTTTGAAAATAGTAAACTGTAACGCTCTAATACATTTTATGTTTTTATGCTAGCATAAAAACAATTGAATTGCAATATATTTTTATTGATTTTCAATAAATTTATATTAAGTTACAATAATAAAATGAAAGCATGGAGAGAAAATGTACCGTAAAGTGAATTTTTAAATTCCAGTTTTTTTCCCCTCAAAAACGCACATCTGGAATTTACTCTTGCACATGGTTTTTGTTACAATCTCATATGGGTATCTGTCTGTTGAAAAGGATTACCATATGAGTAAACATAATCAAAAACATTTAACCTTGTCCAACAGGACTTATATAGAACAGGAACTGTTACAAAAGAGTACATTTTCTTCTATAGGTGAAGTCTTGCATAAAGATCCATCTACTATTTCAAAGGAAGTGAAACGATACTCTAAAACTGTTCCTGCTAAATACAGCTACAAATCCAATCTTTGCAAACATTACAAAGATTGTGACTTAACGAGCAAAGAACTCAGATATCCTCGCTATTCAAGCCATTGCTCTTTTTATTGCAAAGGAAGCCTGCTGCCAACAAAGAACTCATAAAGGAATTTGTGGAATATACCATTATGATACGCCAGCCGGATTTTATTACAGAGGAAACAGTCCGCACTTCATTAGAAACAGTAAAAATGAAAAAAACAGCCCACTGTATCAAGAATTTTTTCTTATCACACATTTGTCCGGCTTGTTTCCTCATCTTTCATCTTATGAATTTTCCCTATAAAATCAAGGTTTTTCATCGTTTTATGTTTTCATCCCGTTACGTCTCCATTCATGTTTTCTTTCGTTTTTGTCACAAAAATTGTCACAGAATAATGAGATACCCTGTGACAATTTTACTGTAATAACTATGAAATTTTAATCGTCTGAATAACAGCGTCCTGTTCTTTCTGTTTCTGTGCTGAAAGGTGTGCGTAAACATCTGCTGTGACTGTCGTGCTTGCGTGCCTTAATACCGCACTACCATGAAACAGGCATCTGTTTTATAACTCTCATTCCGTCAACATAATAGTTTGTCTTCTCTGCATCAGACATGGCTCCGGTGTCATTACCGCCATGTCTTTCGTTTAAAATAGCAATGCAGGCATTAAACGCATCCCAATAACCGGGCATTGCACCAACATGGTTTACACCGTCTGATAAGCAATAAAAATATACGTTGTCACCGCCTTCATCAATGACTGTATATAAGGGATACGGGCATTCTCCGCTACTACTGCTTGAAGCTGTTGTACTTGTATCAGAAGCTGTCGTGCCTGCGGTACTTTCTGCCTGTGTCTCAATCTTATTATCCACTAAGCAGCTGTCGATCACATACGCTGTGTTTCCGTCAAACTCAATGCGATACCACCCTGTTTCATTGCACTGCCCCGTAACAGTAACCTCTTGATTCATGGATAACGAACCGACCTTTTCCCCGTCTGTGTCGGGAAGATTTCTCACATTCACGGTAGACTTTGCGTACTTTGTAGCAGACATATCGTTAAAGGTGTATGTCAGCATTGTACCCTCTGCGGTTCTGGTGTCTGTTTCGTCGCAGTTGTCACAGGTTGCTGTCTCTGTTCCGTCCGCTGTGTAAGTTGCGTCCTCATTGTAGACATAGCTTGTGAAGCTGTGCCCCGTCGCCGGAATAGCTTCTGTGTAGCTGTCTCCACACTCACAGGTAAAGGTTTTTACCCCGTCTGTCTCACAGGTTGCTTCGGTTGTTATTTTCTCTGTATAAGTGTGCTCATGAGGTGCTTCGGTGGATTCGGGGGTTGCAGCAGGCTCTGCTTCTGCAACGGTTGCTATTGCTTCTGTGCTTTCCGGTAAGTCAGCAGATGTGTTCCCACAACCTATGAGCAGAGTTGTTGCTGTTAATGCTAACATCAACCCTAGTATAAATTTTCTTTTCATAGCCTTATCCTCGTCTTTCTTATCGTAATTTCGTACACATTTTAACTTCCATATCATACCATTCATTCCACATTATTGCAATGTGTAACGCAATGCTTATTAATTGCACTTTATACACTATGCTTGTTTTACAGGAGGTGTTGTATATGGCTTTTCAATTAAAGCAAAACAAAAAGGAAACCGAAAACAAGACAATTCGTTTTCCAATTCCTCTTATCGAAAGAATAGACGAAGCACTGGAAAACCAAGACGTGACCTTTTCAAGTTTTGTATTACAAGCGTGCGAATATGCGTTAGATAACATGGATTCGCCAAAAAAAGTCCTAAAAGGATTTGATTATTGATAAAACCTGTCCAGATTTCTCACAAATACTTTTGCCGGTCTGTGTCCGCCATTTTGCACTATCTGCTCCGTCTCAATCACATAATCCGCAATTTTTCTTCTGAAGTTGGGCTTAATCAGCTCCTGTCCCGATATCAGCTCGACCGCCTCCTGTATATCCGTCAGCGTAAAGCGTTCGGGCATAAAATCAAACGCAAGCCTGATATCACTATCAAGCATACGTCTGATACGATTCCATACGCAGATGATAATCCTGGCATGGTCAAAGGCAATTCCCTGAGAATTTATAATATAATAGGAAACAATCTCATGGTAATCTCTGTACATAATCTGTTCCCGTACGACGGCATGCAGCGTAAGCTGCCCGTCTTTTGTCACACCCTCCAAAAGCAGCTCATAATCCTTGATACAGGTAATCACGTCTCCCTGTTCCTGCTTATCCTCGGCAGCCTTTGTTATTGTGACGTCAAACCATGCTGTTTCTCCGGCATCTCCGCTCGCCGCAAGGTGTCCGTTTGCGATGTCGTCTTCATTGAGTATCGCCATAAAAGCCTGTGACACAATCCAGCCTCGTGGGTCCCTGCCATTGTCGCTGAACACATGGCAAAGCTCCAAATAAGCCTTATCTGTCCCTGTTTCCTCCTTCAGCTCGCGCCTTGCCGTTTCATAGATTGTCTCGCCTTTTTTCATAAAGCCTCCGGGAAGCGCCCACTCTCCTCGAAAGGGCTGCTCGGCACGCTTAATCAGCAGAAGCTTTAACTTTTTAGGCGGAAGCTTGCGGTAGTCCGGCTCTGCCGTGATTTTTCTGCCAATGGAAAACACAGCGATATCTGCCGCCAGAGATGGTCTGTCGTATTTGTTAATGTCATATTCTTCTAAAAATTTCTTTTCTTCTGTCCTATTCATGTGATATTCTAATCCCCAATATTATATTTTAGTCCAGAAAGCATTTTTCATATCCGACAAGTACACTTTCTCCTGTCTCAACGATATGCTCAAGTACTGTGACAAATTGTTCCTGAGTCATTCCTGATGGCAGAATGTGGCTGCTTTCAATTCTTTTTCCCCAATTGCGTTCGTATTGCCGCATCAATTCTTGTGCTCTTTTTACTGCTTCCTGATTTACCACCTTAGACTCCTTTTCATTTGAACAAAAACAAAGCAAATTGGACTTTCAATCCAAAAACTCCTCCGGTTCTACCTCAGCCGGAAGGCGTAAGTCGCCGCGCGGGCTTACAGAGACGGAGCCAACTTTTACGCCGTCAGGCATACAGTTTCTCTTGAACTGCTGTCTGAAAAATCTGGTGTAAAACACCTTCTGCCACTTTTTGATTTCCTCATCGCTGAACTGGTACACGCCGCTTTGTCTGACTGCTTCCTTACACAGGCAAAGAATTTCAGCAGGCGTCATGCCGTACCGCAGTGTGTAGTACATAAAAAAGTCGTGCAAAATATAAGAGCCTACCGTGTCCTCTGTCTTTTGTGCAATGGTTCCGTCTGCATTCGGCGGAAGAAGCTCCGGGCTCACCGGTGTATCAATGATGTCCTCAATCACCTTCTCCATTCCGGTAAATCCGTTTTCAGCCATATGATGGCCAATCTCATCGACAAGCGTGCGCACCAGGGTCTTCGGAATACTTGTATTGACGGCATACATGCTCATATGGTCGCCATTGTAGGTGCACCAGCCAAGAGCAAGCTCTGACAAATCTCCCGTACCAACAACAAATCCGCCTTCCTTGTTTGCCACGTCCATCAAAATCTGCGTGCGCTCTCTTGCCTGACAGTTTTCATAGGTGATATCATGCACACTCTCATCCTGTCCGATATCTTTAAAGTGCTGTCTCACCGAATCCACAATGCTAATCTCCCTGATATCACAGCCAAGATATTTCATCAGCCCGATGGAATTGCCCTTTGTGCGGTCGGTTGTGCCAAAGCCCGGCATCGTAATTCCCGTCACCGTTGTTGACGGCAGTCCCAGATTTTTGACAGCCTGCGCTGATACCAATAGTGCTAAAGTTGAGTCAAGTCCGCCTGACACGCCGATTACAACGCACTTGCTTCTGGTTGTCTCGATACGCCTCTGCAGACCTGCAACCTGCATCTGAAAGATTTCAAGGCTTCTCTCCCTGCGGTTCTTTGATGGTACAAACGGCGTGATAGACACTTTTGCGAGAATATCCTCTTTTGGCATAAGCGGCTTATCACATGTTACCTTGCGGTATGTCCGCTGCATATAATTACTTTTACATTCGGAAAACGTCTTGTTGGCGATTCTGTCATGCCGGATTTTCGTAAGGTTGAAATCCCGAATAATCACATTATCTTCAAAAGGCTTGCTCTCTCCAATCAGCTTACCATTTTCGTACATCAGGTTGTGTCCGCCAAATACCAAATCCGAGGTCGACTCGTATCTTCCGGCAGATACATAGATATAACCGCAGATGCAGCCTGCTGACGCTGCACCGATTAGGTTCCTTCTGTATTGCGCCTTGCCGATGACTTCATTGGAAGCGGAAAGATTGACAATAATCTCCGCACCGTTCAGGGCAAGGATTCTTCCCGGCGAAACAGGCGTCCATGCGTCCTCGCACACCTCGATACCGATGCATACCTTACGGTCTGTGCCTATATCTATCAAAATATTATTTCCAAAAACAGTTTGAAGCTTTTCCTGTCCGCAGCCAAGCTCAAGCTCTACTGCATCAAGTTCTCTGGCACAAAACCATCGTTTCTCATAAAACTCACCGTAGTTTGGAAGATATGTTTTCGGCACGACTGCCGCAAGTCTGCCGTTTTGAATGACTGCCGCACAATTAAACAGCTCCCCATCCTTCTCAAACGGAAGACCCACAACAAGCGCCGCGCCGCTCTCACCGTACTGCTTTGTCTGCGCAGCAAGCTTTCCCAAGCCTTTCAATGTGTTGTCCAAAAGATTTCTATTATTAAAAAGGTCAGCACAGGTATAGCCTGTCAGTGAAAGCTCCGGTGTTACAATCAAATCCGTCTTGTAAGCCAGCTCACCGTAAGCGTTCATAATCTCCTCACAGTTTTTGGAAACATTTCCAATATGAACCCGCGGTGTCACTGCCGCCGCCCTAAATAAATTCAATGCATTTTCCATAATTTTTCCATTCCTTTTATTCTTTCAAATCGTTACCATTCTGTCTTTCCGGCTCTGACTGCGTATATCATCTATTCTTTCAAATCGTTACCGCTTCGTCTTTCCGGCTCTGACTGCATATATCATCTATTCTTTCAAATCGTTACCATTCTGTCTTTCCGGCTCTGGCTGCAGAATGGTACAAAAGCGCCCTCAGCAGGCAAATCTACCATCATTTAACCGGTTTCGAATCTCTGCAAGGGACTGCTCTTTCACAAGCTTACCGTCCTGAAATACCGTCTCAAGCATATTCTCTTTCCCCTCAAGGGTTTCGCTTGTATATTCATCTTCATAGGTAAGGTTCCCGTTTTCATCACGGTATACGCGGCACAGTCCCTTCTGGCTTTTCTTGAAGCCGCCCTCCTTGGGATTCTTGAAAATCGGAATCGGTCTGCCGTCAACCTCGCAGTAAGTTGCCTTGATACAGGAACTAAAGGTATCCCTTGTAAAAGGCTTTAACTGATTCTCCTCCTCAATGCACTGCATACTGAAGCTTCCTACGCCGAGAGAAACATTGCTGCATGCAAAACCATTTTCAATCAGAATCTTATAAATCGCCTCGCATCTTTGTATCGTGATGCTGTCGCCGTATATCGCTTTTACATGCGGGTCGAGAACCTTGTAGCCCTTTGCATTGACCGTACCGCCAAAGATTTCCCAAAGCTTAAATACAGTCTTTGTCACAACCTCAACACAGTCGCCGCTGTCTCCTCTCATCAGCATACAGCCATTATGCGCAAGAATCTCTTTTTTGAGCTGCGGGAGTACGTTGTCAATGATGTTCCAGTAATCGTATGAATCCAGCACTGCCGAAAAACTCGTATCAGGATATACCTCTGTAAGGAGTCTTCGAAGAAGTGTAATCTCATCGCCGTCCACCGCATAATTGCTGCACATCACAGAATGTTCGGTGCTGACAGCTCCAAAAGCAACCGGTTCCTTCGTACAGTCACAGCAATACATCTGCTCCAAAAATGGTATCACAGGAACGGTAGCCGTGTTCAAAAAGGACAGACACCAGCCTGCACTTGATTTTACTGCGGATTGTAAGCACTCCTGCCCCCGGAAGGAAAAATCGCCTAAAGCTCTTGCCTTCGGAACCGTATCCTCCACAGAAATCGCATAATACTTGTTGACAATCTCACGATAGGTTGCGCCTACTGTCGCACTAATCATCGGATGCCACATTTCAGCGCTGATAAGGGATTCCAGCGCCTGCGGAAGCCACGCAAAATCAGGGTGCGTATTGCTGATTTCAAACATCGGCACATGCATGGGAACTCTGGTGCCCTCCGGCAGCGCTTTTATTTCAATCGGAAGATATCCCAGATGATGAAGCTTTACAATCTTTTCTGTTCTGTAGGCTTTTTTGCCAAGTGCGGCTCCAAGCACTCTGTCATATTCGCCGACTACCTCTTCAAGCTCCTTGTCAAAAAATTCCTCATTGAAATATTCTATCAGATATGTTTTCACAAACGCCTGAAGACCGAACATAACTACATTATCCCACATTTTCACCCTGCTCATGCGCGGTGTGAAATAAGATACGGATTTCTCTATTTTTTCCGGCAGCATATCAGAATGCACTGCCTTATAAAAGTCAATCAGAAGCATTGGATTCGTATTCTTCATTGATGTGACGCCTCCCTCTTTCTAATCCTCTAACGCAAATACTTTGATGCGCTCATTTCCCTGTTCTCTGAAAATGCTGTCAGTTGTATAAATCTGTCTTACTTTGTCGCATTCATAAAGCTTTCCCTGAAACACTGAGCTTTCGCAATGGCTTACGAACAAATCAATGTTTGCTGCCCCAAGCTCTGAAAGCGCTTTTGCAGCGTGTAAAAATGTTCCGCCGTAAGAGCAGATATCATCAACAATCAGCACATCACTTCCTGCAATCCAATCCGTCTCTCCTGCCACAGACAATCCTTTGATTTCTCCGCTGCTCCAGTCTCTTGTCTTGATGCCAAAGCAGTAAGGAAGCGGAATCATGCCGCTGTAACGCTTTCCTGCTCCTTCGTCGGGGTAAAACATCAATGGCTTTTTTCCGGTATCCTGTTCGATGGCGGCGATGACTCTTTCAATATATTTCTGCGGTGTGTACTGCTTTACCCTGTCAATGAGTGCAAGGCTTACATTGGAATGTGCATCGAAAACCCGAACCTCCGTAAATGAAAGACTGTTTATCAGCTCCGCAAAATATTTCAGCGTAAATACATCTTCCGGATTTTTCACCCTGTCCTGTCTTGCATTCGGGATATAAGGCATATCCAGAATCAGATTGGAAAAGCCTGCTGCCCTGATATGCTTTGCCAGGAAATAAACTGCCAGCAACTCCTCATTATTTTCAAAGTTCCATTTTATGACAAGCGGTGCATTTTTATCTGCTGCATCAACGATTTCCTTTAATAAAAGGGTTCCGTCAGGAAAATGACTGATATTCACTTTTTGATTGTTTAATCGAATCATATGACACCTCATTTCTGTGTATCAGAACGCGCTTCAAAATTGTTTTCCGTAAGCTGACAGCGCAGTCTCAAACACACGCTAACTTACATGATTGATACCTGTATTCCAAATCGTCTATACAATCTGAATCTGGCACATTTTCATGGCTTCGAGTGCATTCGCATGGCTTTGCGGAGTAACGCCCGCACAGCACTTCTCAATGACGCGAATCTCAACCTCCGGCAGATTTGCCTTGATTAACAGCGCATTGGATATGACACAGATGTCAGTACAAAGTCCTACAAGCGTAACCTGCTCCAGCTCCTGATTTTCCTTAAGGTATGCTGCCAGCTCCACGGAGCCAAAGGTAAGCTTATCAAATACTTTCATCTCATCTGTTTTCAAAACTTCAAGCTTCCTGTCAAGCTGCCAGCCGTCAGTGTCCTTGATGCAGTGCGGAACCGGAAGATTTTTGCCCTCCTGTGTTTCCATGTAATTTTCAAAATGGGTATCTCTGGTAAATACCACCTCTCCGTCAAAGGACTTCACTGCCTCTGCTACATTATCCACAATGGCAGCAGCCTCCTTTGTTCCTAATGCTCCGTCAATAAAATCCTTCTGCATATCCACAACGACAAGTACTTTTTTCATATCCTTTCCCTCACTTTTTCAAAACCTTGTTTTAAGTTATTATCAATTTGATAATAACAGTATAGCATCGTTTATTCTGTATGTCAACTACTTTTTATCAAAACTAAAAAAAGTAGTAACCGTTCAGCCTTCTCACTGGTACGAAAACGATAGTCCAATTGCCTGTAAAACCAATATCAGCAATATCCTTCGTACGATTGGCAACATTGTTGGAAGGCTGAACAGTTACAAAAGTGGTCAAAAAATGCCCGAAAGTCTTTACAGTCAGACTTCGGGCATTTTTCTTTTATCTCTTTTATGCAATTTTACGCCAGCAGTTCATCCCAGTTATGTACATCATTTAACCCTCTTGCTGCATATGTCGCGCCAAGTTCCTGATAAAAAGGACCGACTCCGAGAGACTTCATGCCTGCTGCTTTGGCTGCCGTAATACCTGCTGCCGAATCCTCCACTACAAGGCATTCACTGCATGGAAGTTCGAGCTTTTGGGCAGCTACCAGAAATACCTCCGGGTCCGGCTTTGATTTTGTAATATCCAATCCGCAGCTCACCTGATCAATCCACTCCAAAAGACCTGTTTTTTCAAGAATGACAGGTGTATTCTTACTGACTGACCCTACTCCTATCAAAATCCCCTTTTCTTTTAAAAATTTCAAAGTCTCCTTTACTCCCGAAAGCACGGCAGAATCAGTAAGCTCCTGCAAAAGCTCTTTATAATAATTATTCTTTTTCTCTGCAAGCATTTCCTTTTCCTTTTCGGAATATACTGTATTCCCCTTACTCAATACAATTTCAAGAGATTCCATTCTGCTTACTCCGCGCTGCTTCTCATTGTCCTCTTTTGTAAAATTTACGATCCCGAGCTCATCAGCCAGCTGCTTCCATGCCTGATAGTGCAATTCATCTGTCGAAACAAGAACACCGTCCAAATCAAAAATGACACCCTTCATTACATTTCCTCCAATTCACATGATACTTTTCTAATCTCCGCATTTTCTTTTGTCTCTGTTATCTCATATATCTGGTTTTGATATAAAATGCGGAATTTCAATTTCTCCCAAGACTCTGGAAGCTGCGGCACAGCTGTCACTTGTCCATCTGCAATTTTTACTCCGCCAAAGCCGTTTATTGCGGTCATATAAGCTCCGCCCGCAGCAGCCGGATGCGTTCCTCCGATATAGATATCTCCTGCCCATTCCTTACCGCCGCCCTTTAAATCAGCCTGCGCCGATTTTAAAAACAGAGGATATGCCTCCTGCGGTTTCCCACAGCTGCATGCCAAAATGCTATACATACATGCACTAAGCGATGAACCATGTTCTGTCCGCGGTTCATAGTAGGACCAGTTTATCCATTTTTCCTCTGCCGTAAAGTCATCAGGAAACATCACCATCCATGTCACAACATCTGCCTGCTTTATGATCTGTGTATCGGAAGCCACGCCATATGCACCGCCCCAATATTCCTTTTCATTCAGAAGCCGGCTTCTCACTTTTTCTACTGTTGTGTCCTCCAGTTTCCGGTAGCCGTCAAACTGCGGAACAATTCCCTCTTTATCAGGTTTGGGAATATATATTTTCCTTGCATTGTCCTCAAAGCGCATTCGAATTTGTTCAATATCATATTCCTTAAGAGCTTCCGCCATCCTTTTATCCTTACTGCACTGTCTTAGCAATATACATGCCTGTTCAAAGGTATACTGCGCCATACGGTTTGTGTATCCATTGTTGTTTACCCTCTCGTGATATTCATCCGGTCCTATAACATCCCTGATCTCGTATACGTCCGTATGCACTTTCTGCAGCAGCAGTGAGTCATAGAATCTGGCACATTCAAGCACTGTTTCTGCACCGCCGTGATACAAAAGCTCACTGTCGCCCGTTCTGTTTACATACTTCATAATGCCATATACAATCGCTGCTGATATATGTACCTGCTTATCCTTAAAATACGTCCGCATCGGGCGTCCCGTGAATACATCTGTAACATTGTAATCACTGCACGCGTCAAAGCCTCCTTCCTGAGACTCCCATGCATAAAAGGCTCCCTCATATCCATAGTGTCTTGCCTTTTCCTGCGCGCCGGGCAGCGTATCAATGCGATACTGCAGCAATGCTTTTGCCGCCTTGGGATGACTGTTTAAGAAAAAGTCCAGCATAAACATTTCCGTATCCCAAAATACGGCACCCTTATAGGTCTGACCGGATAGACCTCTTGCAGGTATGGACTGGCTCTTTGCATGAAAGGGCGCGATACTCAGCAGATGATAGAGAGAATAATTTAGTGCGCACTCTGCATCCTTATCCCCTGTTATTTCGACCTCACTGTTTTTCCAAAGCTCTTCCCAGCAGTCAATCTGTTTTTTTCTCATGAAGCTGTAACCCATATTTACTGATTCTGCAAGATCCTTTTTCGCATCTTCAAGCGGATCGCCACAATCATTTCCGGTATAGACAACAGCAAGCTTTTCCAAATATGCAAGCTTGTTCTTCCTACACTGAAAACAGATTTTACGCAGGAACTTTTTTTCTGATTTTTCATATGCCTGCTCACATATGCCATTCAGGACTCCATACTCCGCTACAACGACCTTCTCCTTTTTTTCATGGGTGACTGCCTGTACAACAAGTGTATTTTCATCCAAATTCATATTCACTTCATCGTAATGAGGGCCGTTAATGTCCCAAACGTCTGCATCAATTCCTGTATAAAGCTCTACTTCGGCATCATAATCAGAGGTAATATAATACATCATGCCAATCAGGTGTCTTTTTTCCATATGTGCAAAGTGCTCCGTTGTAATCGTCACCGTGCCCTGCGCCGTTTTAAATACAGTCTTTCTGTACACAAGGCCATGACGATAATCAAGACGCTGTTCGTGACATATCGTCTCACTTTGCGGAAGCACATATTTCACACCATCCACACATAGAAACGTGTAAAGCGGATTTGGTGCATTGACCGGCTCTCTCCAGCCTTCTCCAACCTTATCATACAGCCCCGCAAGATTGATTGCGCAAAGCTGTTCCTTTCCGTATTCCTCTAAGGTTCCGCGTATTCCCATATAACCGTTGCCGCACAGAAAGCGATTGCCGTTTGCTGCAATTTCCTGCTGATCAAATCCGGTCTTTTCAATTATCCAATTCTTCATAGTTCCATCTCCTGCAAGCACACTACTTCCATTCCTTTGGAATTTCAATTGTCTCTGTCTGCTGTGTCAAAGCATAATCTTTTCCATATATTTTCAGCTCTAATCTGCTGCCCTCAAGCAGGCCTGCTTTTACGCAGTCCTTTTCAACCTGCACCTTCAAGACACAATTTCTGCAGGTTATGCGAAACTGATATCCTTTCCAGCCTTGCGGAATTGTCGGCGATAATTCTAAGATGTCACCATCGCTTCTCATGCCGCCAAAGCCGTAAATAATATTCATCCACGCTGCCGCAATTGATGTAGTATGTAAGCCTTCATCACCATTTCTGTTGTAATTGTCCAAATCCATTCTCGTCGCAAACCGGAAGAAAGAGTATGCCTCCTCCTTTTTCTTGAGCTGCGAAGCCAGAATAGAATGTACGGAAGGGGAAAGTGAACTTTCATGAATACATCTTGGCTCATAGTATTCATAATTCACCTTCAGCTCCTCCTCGGAAAACATATGATTAAACATCAGCATAAACATAAGCACATCCGGCTGCTTGATCATATCATTTCTGTAAATGCGGTCATACGACCAATGATGATATAATGGAAACTCCTCGACAGGAATCTTATCCACATCAACATGCGGCAATTTGAAAAATCCATCATGCTGCTCATACAGCTTGTGCTCATCATCACGGGGAATCAGCATATGCTCTGCCTTTGTGTGCCAGTCAGCTATTTCTGACTCATCTATTGACAATTTATTTACAAGTTCTTTATATGCCTGCGCATCCTCCTTGCAAAGCTCCTCTAATGTATCAATTGTATACTTCATGGTAAATTTTCCCATAAAGTTAGTATAGCAGTTATGATTTACCATCATCTGAAACTCGTCAGGCCCCATGACACAGTAGTAGCCATAGTACTTGCCATCAGCTGACCAGTCACCTCTTGTAGCGAGCATTCTGCTGATTTCCACAAGCATCTCTGCACCGTATTCTTTTAGGAAAGCCTTATCATTTGACATTTTCTCATAAAACCAAATGCCGTATGCGACTGCCGTAGATGCCTGAAGCTGCAGGCTTGCGTGCTGCCAAAGATTACAGCATTCTTTTCCACTGATTGTTGCAATCGGATAAAATGCTCCCCTGCAGTCCAAATCAGCCGCACGCTTCTTTGCCTCCTCCAGAGTTCTGTAACGAAACATCAGTAAATTTCTTGCCGCCTCTAAATTATTAAAGACAAAAAACGGCAGACAATAAGTCTCTGTGTCCCAAAATGCGTTGCCATTGTACGCCTCACCTGTAAGTCCCTTTGCTCCAATATTGTTTCCGGGATTGGCACCATGGTAGGTCTGCATCATTTGAAAAATGCAAAAGCGTATTCCCTGCTGATTTTCGTCATCACCGTCAATTACAATATCCGAATGCTCCCAGACATTTTTCCACCAGTCTGCTGTCTCATTTAACAGCTCCTCATATTCCGCATTTTCTATATGCTTTCTGTTCCCTTCAGCATCCTTCTTTTCATCATTCCATGTGATACGGATCACAGACACTGCTTCCTTTTCTTTTGCAGCTATAATAAGCTGTTTTCCTATCTTTTTTTCCTCCTCCTGATCCGAAACCGTGTAACTACCGTCGCACCAGATTCTACTTCCGGAATACAAATATTTGTGTGTGCCCACGGTCTCAGCCGCAATCTCAAAAAAGTCAGGCTCAGCATTCTTGTGCAATACCTTCCAGTAATTCTTCTTATGCATCTGATGAAGAATACCAAAATCTGCTTCCATTTTAATCTCAATATTTCCACTATAGTTTAACGGCGTCAAGCGTATGCGCTGTACTCCGATATGCACCTGATTCATAGATAAAAAACGCTCAAATACTGCCTTTGTTTTCTTTCCTGACTTTGTAGTCCACACAAAGCTTCTTGTCAGAAGTCCATTCTGCATATCCAGCACACGCTTGTAATCTTCAATTGATGAAACATATAAATCCAAATTTTCCGAATCTATCGTAATTCTGGTGCTAAGCCAGTTTACTGCATTTACCATAAACTCTGTCTCATTGACAACACCCTTGTAGCCGTCTTCTCCAAGCTTAGCTCCGGCATATATTCCGTTAAAATAACTTCCGGTCAGGCCTTTTCCCGAATATCCCTCTTCAAAATATCCTCGCACTCCCATGTACTCATTTCCAAGTGAAAAAATGGACTCTGCTGCCTGATTGTGCTCTTTGTCAAAGCCTTCCTCAATAATCTTCCATGGATTAACCTTAAAATACTTATCTGCTATCTTTGCCATTGCTGTTACCTACACTTTCTACCAAGCTTATCCTTTCATTTTATTATCATGTTTGATATTGCTGTTTTATAATGTAATGCTTATTTCATCCTGAATAGGCACTATCTGCTCTTTACCCTTATAAATGATGCGCAGTGACTTATAACCCTTTTTGTATCCATTTGCCATACACTGCATATGAAATCTGCCGTTTGGCGCTATGGAAAAGTGATACAGATTGTACTCACCCTGTCTGTACTGAAAAGATTCTCCATCATCCTGATAATGATAATAGTCACCGCTTCCCTGATATACACGCAATGTCAGCTCCGTTATCTCCTTTTCTCCGACATACTGCTGTACCGGGTAGTTTGGCAGAATGGTTCCTGCCTTCACATAAACAGGGCACGTATCAAGCGGAGCATCCTTTATAAAGTAACCGGGACCCTGTATCAGTTCTTCCGTGTCAAAATCAATCCAGTCTCCCTTCGGCAGATAAACCATTCTTTTTCTGCTGCCCTGTGTGGTTACCGGCGCTATAAGCATATTCTCACCAAGCATAAATTCATCATTTAGTTCCCATGTATCCGGATCATTCTCATATGCAAGCACCAAAGGTCTCATGACCGGAATGCCTGTCTTTGCCATATCACAAAAGCAGTCATATATATATGGAAGAAGCTGATACCGAAGCTCCACATATTTTTTATAAATCCGGCAGACCTCTTCATCAAACTGCCACGGCTCCTGATATCTTCCGACCTTTGAAGAATGGTTTCTGCACATCGGAGAAAAACATCCAATCTGTATCCATCTGATTAAAAGCTCCGCAGTGGCATCAGAACCAAAGCCTCCAATATCCGTCCCTGCAAAGCCCATTCCGCTCATTCCGAGATTACACAGCTGCGGAACAACCATCTGCAAATGTGACCATATACTGTGATTATCACCCGTCCATGTGCAGGCATATCGCCAGCTTCCTGCATAGCAGGCTCTCGTTATCACAAAAGGGCGTCTCTTGTCATGCTTCTGCATTCCCTCATATGCCGCTTCTGACATCATATGTCCATATACATTATGCATCTGAGCATGGGTGCTCTTTGCCTCCTCATCACCAAAAACAATATCCGGGGGAATTTCTCCCGCAAAACCCGCAGGCTCATTCATGTCATTCCAAATTCCGCGGAAGCCATAATCAACAAGCCTTTTTATCTTCTGCGACCACCACTGTCTTACCTGATATCTTCCAAAGTCCGGATAAACGGCTTCTCCCGGCCAGACAACGTTGGTATAAATTTCTCCCTCCGGTGTTGTGGCAAAATAGTTCCCCTTTTTTCCCTCCTCGTATATGTCATATCCTTCTTCTGCCTTTACGCCCGGATCAAGAATCGCAACTGCCTTAAATCCTTTCTCTGCAAGAAGCTTCATAAGCTCCCTGGGTTCTCCGTATTTTTCTTTGTCAAACGTGAAAACCTTAAACTGCTCCATATAGTCGATGTCAAAATGAATAGCATCACATGGTATGTTGAACTGCCGCATCTTTTCGGCAATCTCCAAAATATCGCTTCTGCTCTCATAACCCCAGCGTGACTGGTGATATCCTAAAGTCCACATCTGCGGAACAGGCACCGTTCCCGTCATTTTTATATAGGCAGATATGATTTCTTTTATGCTCTTACCGGAATAAAAATAATAATTCAAGTTGCCGCCGTCTGCCGCAAAGTAATAATAATCCGTGCTCTCCTGTCCGAAATCCCAGTATGAGTGGAAGGTATTGTCCATGAAAATTCCATATGCACTGTCCGGCTGTTTTGCAATCATAAAGGGAATACTTTTATAAAGCGACTTAAAGCTGTCTACATGCGGCATCGGATTATCAGAATTCCATAGTTCATACGCATATCCTTTTTTATTCAGAAAGCCTGTCATATCGCCAAGTCCATAGAATGCTGCTGTATTCATCATTTCCTTTACGACTTCGATTTGATATTTATCCTTTGATAAGGCCACCTTGTGACCTTCCTTCTTCATAAGTTCAGCCGATTCTTTACTTATCGTTATTCTGGGCATTCGTTTTCCCCGGTAATCCCTGCATAGGGCATTGCCGTTTCCATCATATACATCTATCTTAAAATCATCATATACCCATACCGTCAGAACATCTGTCTGTATCCTGACAGCATCTTCCTTCCGGGTAACATTTATATTCGTTTTTATTATTTTCTCATCTACTACTGCCTTCGACGGAATCCGATCCGCCCCAAAATCCGAATAAACATGAAAGACCCTCGGATTTATGACTGTAATCTCTCCGCTCTGATATTCAAAATTTATTTTTATTTTCTGTCCTGTCTGTGTATATTCTATTATTTTCCCAAACATAAATAATCCCGCTTTTTATTAATGCGGGCAGCTAAAAAACTGCCCGCAATTATTTTATAGTTTACTGATTTGACTTATATGTGTTGTAAGCATCTGTCTGAATTTGGATGAAGTCCTCATAGCCCATCTGATTTAATGTATCAATATAGCTGTCCCACTGCTCTTCAATGCCGCCTTCTGTTACCCATGCTGCCTGATTAACACCTACATAAGATGTAATATCTGAGAAGAGTGTTCCCAATGTCTCTACCTGCTCTGCTGAATAGCTGACATTTGGATATGCTTCCATTGCATACTGCTTCATGCTCTTATCAAGCTCAAGCTTTGCTGCATCTCCGTTTTCACCTGCATAGGTTACCTTGTCATTAAAGCCTTCTCCTACATACTTAGGTCCAAAGTCACGAAGAGAATTTACCCACGCATAGGTATCTGCTGACATGCCGTCCTTTGGTTCAAGTACTGTATAAGTGCCTGCTGCTTCGTCCTTCTCTACACCGATATCAAAAGCGCCGTAGAAGTTCTGGATAGAAGCATCCTCTGTGTAGAATTTGTCAACCCATGATAATAACTCGCCCGGATTTTCACAAGATGAAGTAACTACAAATTCATATCTTGTGTAGTTATAATGTTCAGGGTCAGAAGCGATATACTGCTTTCCGTCCGGTCCCTTTAAAGCAGGCAATGCTTCATACTGGTCTGCATTTGCACCAAATGTAGCGTCCGCTGTCCAGCCCGGTGCACAGCCTATAATTGGTGTCTCGCTCATGAGCTTTGCATCTCTCATGGAAGTATCCTCTGTAAAAAGCTCCGGATCAATTAAGCCTTCTGCATAAGCTTCATGCATTGCTGCAATACCTGTCTTGTACTCTTCAGATACCGGGATAAATACAGGGTTGCCATCATCAAGAGTCATGGTATAGGTATTCTCACCACCAAGCCTTACTCCAAACGGCAGGCAGTAGAACATAACGGAATCTGCATTGCCGAGTCCATATGGAATTTCATCATTCGGATCACCGTTTCCGTTTGCATCCTGTTCCTTGAAAGCTCTGAGAACATCGACAAACTCATCATAGGTAGTCGGCATATCAAGTCCAAGATTGTCTAACCACGTCTTATTGATAAACAACTGGTTTCCTACTATAGGTCTGCAGGGCTTCTTAGAGGGAAGTCCATAGATATGACCGTCTGCCGAGGTTGCAAGCGCTTTCATGGTAGGGTCAGACTCCATAATTTTTTTGAAGTTAGGCATGTACTCGTCAATGTAGTCATCCAATGCGATAAATGTACCCACATTTGTCAAAATATCTGTCTCTGAGAAGCAGATAGAGCCCATGAATGCGTCCGGTAAATCACCGCCTGCCAATAAAACTGCCTTGCGGTCTGCCCAGTCTGCATTGAGTATGGTGTCCCAATTAATATTAATCCCTGTCTCCTTTGCTGCCTCATCAGGAAATCCTATATGATAGTCCTCTCCCCAGTCAGCCCAGCGGACAGTTGCCACCTCATAGCTTCCTCCGCCTGCTGTATTATTATCTGCCGAAGCTGACCCATCATCTGTCTTTGTTTCTGTTGTATCTCCCTGTGAAGTAGCTGCTGCTGCATCATCTTTTGACGGTTCAGCCGAACTTCCGCAGCCGACAAGCGAAACTGCTGTCATTGCCATTGCCATTGCAAATGCCATTATTCTTTTTTTGCACATAACTTTTTCTCCTTTTCTTTTTCGTTTACATTTATTCCTTCACTGCGCCAATCATAACACCCTGATTAAAATACTTTTGTAAGAATGGGTATAAGCACATGATTGGGAGTGTTGAAATCACTATCGATGCATACTTCATCATGTCCGAAAGCTGCCTCAACTCCTGTGCCATCGTTCCTGTTGCCGCTCCCAGCAGCGACTGGTTTGCGATTAAAATTCTTCTAAGTAAAAGCTGGAGCGGCTGCAAATTTTCATTTTGAATGTAGATCAGGGCATTAAACCATGAGTTCCACAAGCCTACTGCCGTCCATAGACCAATTACTGCAAGCACTGCCTTGGAAAGCGGAAGTGCAAACTGGATAAAATACCGAAATGTTCCGCACCCGTCAATCTGGGCTGCCTCCCACAAGGTTTCAGGAAGCGATGATTTAAAAAATGTTCTTGCCACAATAATGTTGTAGGTTGATACGGAAAATGGAAGAACCATTACCCAAAAAGAGTTCAAAAGGCCAAAGCTTTTTACTACGAAGTAGGTAGGGATAAGTCCGCCGCTTACAAACATCGGAATGAGATAAAATATATTAATCCACTTCTTACCTGCCAAGTCTTTTCTTGACATGGCATATCCTGCCGGAATATTAACCGCAAGACCTATCAGCGTACCTACGAAGGTATAAATAATTGTATTTCTATAACTCGTCCAGAGCATTCTTTGCTTGAATAATTCCTGATATCCTGACAAATCCAGTTTTTTAGGCCAAAGCCAGACCTCTCCGTTTGCTACGTCCGCCGGATTGCTGAAAGAAGCAATAATAACAAACCATAAAGGATAGACAACCAGTATGATCATAATCACAGCTATGATATAAAAAATAACATTAGCAACCGCATCCCGCGAAAGGGTTTTGTTTTTCTTCATCTTTGTCCCCTCCTAAAATAAACTGGTATCTGTCGTTTTCTTTGCTATAAAATTGACAATCAGCAGTATAATAACGTTTACTACCGTGTTAAAAAGTCCTATGGCAGTTGACAGACTGTACTGCGAACTTTGAAGTCCGATCTTATATACATAAGTAGAAATAATTTCGCTTGCTGTTATATTCAATGTGTTTTGAAGCAGGAATACCTTTTCAAAGCCGATTCCGAGAATGTTTCCTGCACTCATAACAAGCAGAACAATGATAGTCGGCATGATTAACGGCAAGTCTATATATCTTATCTTCTGCATTGTCGTAGCTCCGTCAATGGTAGCTGCCTCATAGTAGGTAGGATCAATGCTTGACAGTGCTGCCAGATAAATAATGCTGTTCCAGCCTAAATGCTGCCAAATGTCGCTCCATACATATACATGTTTGAATGCACCTGCACTTCCCATGAGATTCGGAGCCTCCTGCCCAAACAGCCTCATGATATTGGCAATCAGTCCGTTGCTCGGCGACAGAATAATTAAAATCAGACCGCACATTACCATCGTAGAAATAAAATGAGGCAGATATGTAATTACCTGAAAGACCTTCTTGAACATTTTCGTTTTCATCTGATTGCACATCAGCGCAAGTGCAACCGGAAGCGGTGTTCCGACTACAAGTCCATACAGACTTAAAATCAATGTATTTTTGATGGTTATCGGAAACTGATATGACTTGAAAAACTGTACAAAGTTTTTCATTCCCACCCATGGACTGTCTATCACTCCCAATGCCGGCGAATATTTTTTAAACGCTATCACCAATCCTCCTAACGGTAAATAAGCGAAGCAAAAAAGCAATATTGCCGAAGGCAGAAGCAGCACATAAAGCGGTATGCTCTTTTTGATTGCTGTCACTTTTGTTTTTTTCATAGTTTCTCCTTTCCTGAACTGTTGATGTTTTTTTGTATATCACCCTTGCTTTTCTTCATCATAGCTTTTTTCTTTTTCCGTTGATAGCACTAATCCGTCACAAAAATAGCACTAATAATTACAATAAATGATATCTATTCATCGGGTCTGCACATTTATGATAATCGAAATTTCTTCACTTCCCTGTCAAGCTCATCTGCAATTGCTTTATTTGTTTCTGCCTGCTCACCGATGTCGGAAACATTCCGGGTAATACTGACTGACATTTCCGTAACACGGTTTACACCCTTAGCGCTTTCCTCGACTGACATATTTACTCCTTCCATCACCTGACGGATATTGTCCATATTGCTCCTAAGCTGCTCTGACTGACTGCGGAATAAGTCCATAATGCCATTGAGTTTGACTGCATCCGTATTATATTCTCCGCTTGTCCTGACAAGCTCTGCATATCCCTTCATAGCAGTCTCATCCATAAACTGCGCCATTTGTGCTGCTTCCTTTGCCAGCTCGTTGACTGCCTTCATAACATCTGTGCTCACACGCTGAATCTGTTCAGCGGCAACCGCCGAATCCAGCGCAAGCTTACCGATTTCGCTTGCAACAACTGCAAAGCCCCTGCCTGTTTCTCCTGCTCTTGCGGCTTCGATACTGGCATTTAACGACAGCAGATTGGTCTGTTTGGTTATGTTGATAATCCCCTCCGTCAGCTTGCTAATCTGTTCCACTGCTTTTGATTTTTCGATTTTTTCATATACCTCATTCGAGATCGCCTGTGAGCGTTCCTTTGCATCCTGCTGCTCCCTGACTGCATCATCCTGGATTTGCTGTGCACGGTTTCTTATTTCCGCTGAAAGCTTACCGCCATCTGCGGCATGTCCGTTGATCTGCCCTATAAATTCATATATTTCATTTACCGAGCTGTTCATTCCGCTTATTGACACAGCTGTTTCCTCCATAGCTGCATTCATCTCCTCCATGGTTGCCGAAACCTCCAACACATTCTCACGTGTATTTTTAAGGTGCTGCACCACATTTTCTGCTGAGTTGCTCAACCGCTTTGAATTGCCGGAGATATTCAGCATAATTCCTCTCATATAGGCAAGCAGTTCATTTACATGCCCCGCAATTGTCCCGACCTCATCTTTTGTATGAACCTGTATGGTACGGGTAAGATCACCATTACTGTTTATGATGTCATAGATGCAGCTGTCAACATTTGACAGGTTTTTTGTAATCCTGCTGATGATGAAATGAAATAAGAGAAGTGCAAGAATAACGCACATAATTCCCACTATGGCAACTGACTTCATGGTTCTGCTCACGGCAGCTGCCACACTGTTGGCATTGTAATCACAGCCCATAACAGCGACCTGCTCACCCGCACGGTTAAGTATCGGAATATATACCGTAATCACAGCATTCTCCCCAGATTTTATAATTTGGCTGCTGTAAAGTACATTTCCATCAAACGCACTTCTCAGGGTATTGTAATCCTTGTTATATTCTGTCCCTAAAGCCATATGATTTGCCTTGTTCATATCAAGCATGTAATATACCTTGGTCTTTTCATTCTCTTCCTCTATGCCGGAATACAGAATGTACATATTTACAACAGGCGCTCCTTCTATGATGGGGGCTATGGAATTTTTTACCGCATTATACGGAGCTGAGTCTTCTCCCTTTTCCGGAATCTTCTCAACAAGATTTCCGTCAATCTGCGCAGCAGTGCGGTCTGCTATGTACTCTGCCACCTGTCCTCCTGTCAAAATCATATCCTTTTCCATCTGGTATTTAAAAATAAGCGCCATACATACACAGATGCAGATAACTACCATAGTTGTAGGAAGTATAATCTTGACCTTAATACTTCTCTTTTTACTTTCCATCATCAAATCCTCCGTTACTTTTTTATCCTGTATTTTGATATCTGTTTTTAGGCTACTTTGTTTTTACCTTGCCCGATAGCACAATCCGGTTTTTTTATTAGTACAAATCCGCACTATATTTAGCCTTCGCTTCCAAATTGCGTTCTAATGTTCTATAATAAGATAAATTCCTTAATTGCATTTGCGTCAAAAGGAGGGGCATATCATGAAGGACAAAATTTCCAAGAAAAGAAAATATTCCTATTCTCTGGCTGACAACTTGAAAATATTTATTTGGATAGCCGCGTTTGTAATAACCATTAATCTGATAATAAGTGCCATCTCCCTTGTCAATATCAGACATCAAAACTTTGACACGATAGAAAACTCTGTCACTCTTTTTCAGCAGGAAACCTCTTCGCGCCTCAATGCAATACAGCATTTTTTGGAATGGACGATTGTAAAGGAGCTGCTTATTGAGTCGCTGGAAAGCACGACCAATGATTATGAACAATATCTTTCTTTGGATTCTCTCCAAATCCGCATCGCTAACCACCAGTATACGACCGGCAATAAATTTAACTATTTTTTATATTTTCAGGGTCAAAATCAGTTTCTTAACGTTTCAAAACTGAACTTTACTTATGACGATTATTTAAAAATAAAAGATTTTATTATCCAATATTCATCTTCCGATAAAAGGCATCTGCTCTCGTGGCAGTTTACAGAAATTAACGGCTCAACCTATATGTATTACATAGTTAGCTACAGCAACCGTACACTAGCTACCTTTATCAATGTAAATGATTTATTTATGCCCTTAATGGATATGAATTTTGTAGAACAGGGAAAGCTTGTTATCACAGATAAGAATGAAAATATTATTTTTTCATCGGATGAGGAGCAAGAGCTCAAAGACTCTTCCTTTTACCACACACTTCATACTTTTTATGGAAATGATGGACATCTGCCTTATAATATATTGCTTTATACGGATAATTTTCAAAATTACGGAAACCTGTTTCTCTTTCATTTGGTTGTCATTATAACCTCAACGGGAATCTGCCTTATTCTTTCTGTCTTGATTTTTAATATGTATAAAAAGGTTATTAAGCCGATACAGGCGTTTTCCGCAAATCTGGCAAGCATTAACCATGACAGCGAAAGCGTTCTGCTTGACTTGCAAAGCAATCGTATCCGCGAGCTGGAGCAGACGAATATACAATTTAAAAATCTCATTCGCGAGATAAAGCGGCTAAAGATTACCGTTTATGAAAAGGAGCTTGAAAAAAAGCACTTCGAGATTACCTTTTTGCAGCATCAGATTAAGCCGCATTTTTATTTAAACTGTCTGACTACAATCAACAGTATGGCTCAGCTTGAGGATTATAAGAATATTGAATCCATGGTTGTCTTTACCTCACGCTATCTGCGCTATCTGTTTCAGACAGACAAGGATTTCTTATGTATTGAATATGAGCTGGAGCATATCGAGGCATACCTTGATATTCAGCAGCTTCGTCTTGGAACATTTTTCACCTATACCTGCACTATTGACGAGAATGACAAGAATGCGCTGATTCCTCCGCTGCTGCTGATTACATTTATCGAGAATACAATAAAACACAACACTGCATCTGACGGCAGACTGCAGATACGGCTCGCGTTCGCACAACAACGACAGGGTGACGACCTATATCTGAAAATCGATATCAGTGATTCGGGGAAGGGCTTTCCTGACGATGTACTTGAACGCCTGTCTCTTTGCAAGAGCATTGACGGAGATGGTATTCCGCATGTAGGCATTGAAAATAGTATACAGCGGCTCAATCTGCTCTATGGCGGAAAGCACAAAATCCGTTTTTTTAATGAAGAGCAAGGCGGAGCACATATACAGTTATTTATTCCGTATCAGATTTAGGGAGGATTCAATATGAATGTATTACTTGTCGATGATGATCGTTTTGTGATTGCTTCACTTATGAAGGGTATTCATTGGGAGGAGCTTGGATTCGACGGTGTTTTTACTGCACAGAATATCACGGATGCCAAATCAATTATAAAGCAGAATTCTATAGATTTTTTATTAAGCGACATTGATATGCCTAACGGAAACGGGCTTGACCTGCTTGCATGGATTCGGGAGCATCATAATGAAATGCCTGTTATATTTTTAACAAATTATGCTGACTTTTATTACGCACAAAAGGCGATCAGCTTAAAGAGTTTTCACTACTTCTTAAAGCCGATCGAATTTGATAAGCTGACAAGTATTATAAAAGAAGTAACTGCCCAACTTATGCAGCAGAACAATCAGCAGGAGAAAAACTGCGAAATATTCTGGCATGCTTTTCTGCATGACGAAATATCCGATATGAATGACTTAAACCAGTATTTTATATCGCATCATCTGCCCTATAGAGATACCGACTTTTTTATCCCTATCATGTTTGACCTGTTTCCATACTACTTTGGAGCAGATAATCAGCTTTGCAGCCATTTTTCGGACAGAAATGAACAAAATGCCTATATGAAGTCTGTCTTTGAGGCAACCTTTATGGAGCAGCTTGCACCGTCTGATGTCTTTTTGATATACAATGAGGTTTCTGCGCGCTATTTAGCGATCTTTAGACAGGATACTGAGGAGGTTTCTCCGTTTTTCTCTATGAACTGTGAGCGCTTTATAGAAACCGTGTCCTCACAGATGCAGTGTAATCTAAACTGTTTTGTGGGCATACCCTCGCGCATTGCTTCATTCCGCTCCGGTATGCGCAGTCTCCGCACTATGCTTGCAAACAGCCTTGACTGTAATGGAAAGGTTCTGCTGTTGTCATGCTATCAGCCTGCCGCTGAAAGCTATCCTGCCTGTAATGTCGAAACACTTGATCTTTACCTGCAGACCGGCCAGTATTCTGCATTTATTGATTACTGCGAGCAATATCTGCACCGCCTGTCAAGCTGCCAAAGCCTGCATGCCGTATCGCTGAACAGCTTTCAGATTGATGTGGTACAGATATTATATTCTTTTTTGCGAACCAAAGGAATCCTTGCCAATAAGCTTTTTCATGATGATACTTACCATATTCTATCCGTAAATGCTCCGAATTCCATTTTCGACATGAAACTGTATCTTCATTATATTATTCATATTACGCAGGATTATCTTGAGAAAACCACATCCGATAAATCCATCGCAAAGTCAATGCAGGATTATGTAGATCAGCACTATGCTGAAGATATCAGCCGCAGCAGTCTGACAGATATCTTTTACCTGGACCCTGATTATGCATCAAAGCTCTTTAAAAAAGAAACGGGAATTTCCTTTAAGAATTATATTATACAAAAGCGAATTGAGGTAGCTAAGAACTTACTCAGTACCACTGACCTGCCTATCAATATGGTGTCAGATAATGTTGGGTATGGAAATTATTCTTACTTTACAAGACTGTTCAAAAAAGTAACTGACATGACTCCGAATGAATATCGAAATGCACATGGAATTTAATCTTATATGTACTAAGAGCGTTGATTTGCCATCAAAGCAAATCAACGCTCTTTTTCTTAATCAAAGGTTTTTTCTTATATCAAATTTTATTTGGAAGTCTTTTTCTTATGATAAATGACAGCTGCTCCTATTAAAATAATAATGACAGCTGCGATACCCACCCCATATCCTTTTGCTGTATGATAATCCTTTTCTTCACCTTCCTGAGCATCATGCTCCGTTGTCTTTTCAGTCGTTTGGCTACTCAAAGCCTCCATCTCTGCCTGCGCCTTCTCCTCAGCAGTCAGGACATTCATTTTCTTTGACAGCTTATTGTTCTGCATGTCAGACTCGCCATAGCGTGCTGTATCATTCACCCAGACAGTAATCACATGTCTGCCAAGCACTGCCGGCCATACATCCTTTCCTGTCGGTCCGCTGTTTGCTGTTATTGTCACACTCTCACCCGGCTCTATCTGCGTTTTATTCGTGTCTGACCATACGACGCAGATTCCATCTACCTGAAATTGTGCTCCGTTTATGATTTCGGCCGGAGTCGCGCCATTTCCCTGATTGGTAATCACTGCTGAGAATACAATGTCATCCCCCTCTGCCGGAAGCTCAGGCTCCCACATGATATCTGTAACAACTATATCAGGAATTTCACAAGTATCAGGAGCGTCATCTGCTCCTTCAACGATTAATGGTGCCACTTTTTCTGATTTTAACACCTCTGCATTTGGATAAGGCGGTATCTGATAGCCGATATTTCCCTCATTGATCTCATCATTTATCTCAATCCCGTCCTCCTTGATAAGAAAATTGATGTTCGTATTTGCTATATTTCTTAAATACATCCTACTTATCGTAATCAGTGCATTACCGCCAAAGTTCATGACAGCTGCTCCTCTGTGAGCCACAGATATCTTGTCCGGTCTTTTTCCATCGACACCTGCACCATAGACATACAGGTCATTAAATACGATGTTAACAACATTGTCTCCGACTCTGACTCCGTCATGCTGCGCACTGTAAATATATGTATTGTCAAAGGTGATGTTTCTTACGCTTCCGATTACATCCACTGCACCAAGCTCACTGCCCCACGATTCATTGCTCGTTCCGCTGCTGATTATAATATTATTGGCAAAGTGAATATTCTTGGTATTGTTAAATTTATAGCCGGAAAATGTTGTATTTAAATGTATTCCTGAAGCCATAAAGCTGTCACGAATATAATTGTTATAAATTTCGTGCCCATCACCGCCATATATGGCAATTGCCCCTGCCCTCCATGAGAGGTCAATGGTATTGTAGCAAAATTTATTATTTCTGGCATCCTTAACCGACAAATAATCATTATTCCACACTGCCAAACCATCATCTCCATTATTTCTGATGGAACAGTTATACACTGACGAATTGCTCGTACCCTGGCAGAAGTTTACACCATCTGCAAAATTATTTCTGATACGGCAGTTTGCAATTATCAGATTGTCAGAGTAGTCTACCGGTGCATCATAGTCTGCGATCCAAAAGCCGCACTCAAAATGATCTTCCCAGATATCATGAATATAAGAATCATTTCCATAGGTTCCCATAAAACATTTATAAATTGCCTGCTCCTCATAACGCGAACGGAGATTGGAATTGATATACATATTGCAGAACTCAATACTGTTTATCTTGCCATTTCCCACACCTGCTATCCCACCTGACTGCGGCTTATCGTTTGTAAACTGAATATTGGTATACCAGATTCCGGCTCCGGTGATTGTCATATCTGATGCTTCTAAAGACCATATCTGATTAATATGATAGGTTCCGGCAGGGATATATACATCCTTTTGGTCTTCATTAGCAGCAGCAACGCAGGCTGTAATCGCCTCATAGTCGTCCTTTCCGTCGTCTGCAACTGCTCCAAAGTCTGCAATAGAATAGGAATTAGAGGGCTGTTCTATCGGTGCAGCTGCCTCCTCAAGCTCAATAAAATCTACACCATAAATCAATCCGTTTGCGCCTGAACTTTGAATACGGATTTTATCGCCCGGCTCCAGCATCTCCTCTAACAGAAAATGCACCTCGTCAAAGGCAAAGCATGCTGTCCCTTTTCCCGGAGCATCCTTGGGACTTCCGTCCATATACTGCCACATATAATAAGAAGTTAAATCTACTGTCTTGACCTTACTGCCATTTACATAGACATCCAACGAGCCGTCCTGTCCCATTCCATCCGCGGTATCAGGCAGTGTAAACCGCATCGTAACTCCGTTTCCGGAAGTTTCTACTGTCCATTCAGCATAAGCGCCGTCACCTGGCAGATTTACATAGGACTGATTGGATGCCTGACTTGCTATTTCCTCCAAGTCCCAATCATAGGATGTCTTAAGCTCTGCCCCGCCTCCAAGTTCAGCTTCACATGAATCATATCTGATATAGGGCATATTTGCACCAATTGACATTGCATTATCATCCGCCTCGGGAATGGTAAGCTGAGCACTCTTTCCTGTTGCCTCCCTTGCATATATATCGAAAGACAATCCCGCAGCTAATAACGCAGCCGCCAGCACTCCGCCCGTTACCATATATAATCCTTTTGTTTTTTGAGTTTTTTTCAACTACCGTTTCCTCCCGACATCACTTATTAGTTTGTCATATAGGTATTGTATGCATCTGTCTGAATTTTCATAAAGTCCTCATAGCCCATTTGATATAAGGTGTCGATATAGCCGTCCCATTGCTCTTCAATACCGCCCTCTGTTACCCATGCTGCCTGATTTATCCCTATGTAGGATGCAATATCAAAATACAAGGTCTCCAATTTGTCTAACTGTTCTACCGTATAGCTGACATTTGGATATGCTTTTACTGCATACTTTTTCATGCTCTTGTCAAGCTCAAGCTTTGACGCATCCCCATTTTCTTCCACATAAGTCACCTTATCATTAAATCCGTCTGCTACATACTTTGGTCCAAAGTCACGAAGTGAATTTACCCATGCATAGATATCTGCTGACATGCCCTCTTTGGGTCCAAGCACTGTATATGTTCCTGTTTCTTCATCTTTCTCTACCCCTATGCCAAACGAGCCATAGAAGTTTTGAATCGATGCATCCTCTGTATAGAACTGATCAATCCACGATAGCAGCTTTCCCGGATTTTTGCAGGAGGAGGTGACGACAAATTCATATCTCGAATAGTTCCAATGCTCCGGATCAGAGGAAATATACTGTTTTCCATCCGGTCCTTTTAATGCCGGCAGTGCAGTATACTGGTCTGCATTTGCGCCAAAGGTCGAGTCAGCTGTCCAGCCTGGTGCGCAGCCGATAACTGGTGTCGTATTCATCAGCTTTGCATCCCGCATAGAATCATCCTGTATAAACAGCTCTGAGTCAATCAGCCCTTCTGCATAGCATTTCTGCATTGCCTCAATACCTGTCTTATACTCCTCAGATGTTGGTATAAAAACCGGCTTACCATCCTTTACAGTCATTGAATAGGTGCCGTCGCCTCCGGGTGTCACTCCAAACGGCAGACAAAAAAACATGACGGAATCTGCATAGCCCTCTCCATAGGGAATTTCATCGTTGGGATCGCCATTTCCGTTTGCATCCTGCTCTTTAAAGGCTCTCAGCACATCCACAAACTCATCATATGTAGTCGGCATATCCAGTCCGAGATTATCCAGCCATGTCTTATTAATGAACATCTGGTTTGCTACAGTAGGTCTGCAAGGCTTCTTGGACGGCAGCCCATATATATGACCATCTGCCGAAGCTGCCAGCGCTTTCATTGTCGGATCAGACTCTAAAATCTTTTTGAAATTAGGCATATATTCATCAATGTAATCATCCAGTGCAATAAAAATATCTGGATTTGTCAATATATCGGTTTCCGAAAAGCATATGGAACCCATAAATGCATCCGGAAGCTCGCCGTCCGCCAGCAAAACAGACTTTCGGTCACCCCAGTCTGCATTCTGTATTGTATTCCAGGTAATACTTATTCCCATCTCAGCCGCCGCAGCATCAGGGAAGCCTGTATGGTAGTCCTCACCCCAATCCGCCCAGCGTACTGTTGCCACCTCATAGTTTTCATCCGCAGTACTTTTTTCTGATGTTGTCATATCATTACCTATTCCCACTGTTTTTCCATGCAGGTTCTCTTTATCTGCCGCACCGCTTTCCTTTGCATCAGACAGAGACTTCCCACATCCTTCCAGTAAACCAGCTGTCAACACAGCTGCCATCAACAACAGGGTAACTGCTCTTCTCCTATGCATACGATTCCTCCTATATTTCCATTTATAGCTTACTTTTTTTCTATACTATGTGATAGCACAATTTCGCTTTTTTATTAGTACTTATCCGCACTTTTACTAAATAATCTAAATGAGGAAAGAACTCTCATCCAATGACTTTTTTAACGCCGCTGCAACCAGCAGACTTGTAATCAGCTCGGCGGCAGGAAATGCCAGCCACACGCCATTCATGCCAAACAGGAAGGACAGCACAAATGCGCATACAATAATCGCCGCAAAACCTCTTGTAACGGACGCGATAAACGCCCATTTTGCCGACTCAACAGCACTTAGAATACCTGTTCCTACGATATTAAAGCCTGCAAAAAGAAAGCCTGTAAAATACAGCCGCAGACCTGTCACGGCATACGCGGTAAGCTCTGTGTTGTTTTCATGATTAAATACTGCTGTCACCGGTTCTGCAAACACATCAATCAATGCGATAATCATGACTGCAAGCACCAGCGCTGTGCTGATACTCATTTTGATTATCTTTCCGACGGATGCTTTCTTACCCTTGCCATAGTAGTCGCTCAACAGCGGCTGCGAACCCTGCGAAACTCCGTTGAATACTGCCACAGCAACCAGTGACGTATTTGCCACTACTCCGTATGCAGCCACGCCTGTATTTCCTGCAAGCTTCAGGATAGTCATGTTGAATACTACTGTCGTCACACCGGAGGAAATCTCCCCTACAAAAGCCGACACGCCTAACTGACATGCTGACAGCAGCTTTTTGGCAGACGGCATCGCCCACCGGAACTTGATGGTACTCCTTTTGGATAAGAGATGGGTACAGCATATCATCACGCCAAGCACAGGAGAAAGCGCCGTTGCAAGCGCAGCTCCCTGCATTCCAAGCTTCAACGGAAACATCAGTACATAGTCAAAGATAATATTGAAAATACTGCTGCAAAGCGTCGCCGTCATCGCAACAGACGGCGCACCGTCATTTCTGACAAAAGCGTTGCAGATATGATTCCACATGAAAAATGGTGCAAACAGCATAAAGATTCCTGTGTAGCCTTTTCCGACGGAAACGATTCTGTCATCACCGCCAAGCAGCGCCACGATTTCTCCCGGAATCAGTGCACCCATCAGCATGAACACTGCTCCGATTATGAGCGCCCATAGAATTGCATTGGAAAAATAGGTGTCAGCGCTTTTGTCGTTTCTTGCCCTCAGCACCTTAAAGCGGATTGCCGAGCCTACTCCCATCATCGCGCCGATGGCAAAGATTAAGCTGTATACCGGCAGCACCAGATTGAGCGCCGTAATCCCGTCTGCTCCTTCTGCCAGTGATATAAAGAACGTGTCCGCCAGTATATACACGGATATGCCAAGCATACCAAGAATATTCTGTGACACATATTTTGCAAAAAGTTTGTTCTCAGACATTTATTATATATTCCTCCATTAGCTTGTACATCATATATCATATCATATTTTGCTCCATCATAAAAGTATATATGTAACGCAACCATTCAGCCTTGCAGTTGGTTTCAGGCAGGACGAAGGGAGTCGGTCTTATGCCGGAACAGGCGGTTGGACTCCGAATGCGAATTTTCTAATGGGTGATGCCAAAGTCTTTCAATGCGTCCGCGACCGGACTCTACGCGCCGTCCATGGCGCGTTTCGCCCTAAATCCGCGTCCATGCGGATTTCCGCTAATGTATAGAATCACCCATAAGAAAATATCTGCATTCTCCGCCAGCCTGTTCCGGCATAAGACCGACTCCCTTCTGTGTATGAACTACTGCCTTTATCGATTTAGGACTTACCATTATTTACTGTTTTAAATTGCTAATATGATAAAGTCTGTTCGCCATCAAGCACAGCCTTATACTTCCAACATACAGAAAACGACAGCGAGTGTCCCGTAGACTGCCCGATGGAGAATGGTGAGATTTCCTTATACGATGACGCAAAAAACAGGAGTAAATTTGCATGGACGCAAATTTAGGCGAGACGGAGGCATGGATGCCGACTCGAGCCGGCTCCGTCCTCATTTGAAACCCTTCCTCATCGTATTAGGAAATTCCCATTCGGAGTCATGGCAGTCCGAGGGACACTCGCTGCCGTTTTCGTCCGGTTTGCAATATAATTTCCTTCCGCTGTCTTGTAATATCCTCTCATTTCCGCTAAAATTAAAGTTGATTGAGTATTGTAAACAGGAGGTATTTTTATGTATCATGCAAATAAAATCGGTGTATTTATTTCTCATATATTCGGCGCCTATCAGCAGGGTGTCTGTCAGGGCATCATTGACAAAGCATTAGAATACGGCTATACCTCCGAAATTTTTACCTCTTTGGACGGCGAAAACCTCGGCACTTATGCAAAGGGGGAAGAGAGCATTCTGCGCATTCCGAATTTTGACAGCTTTGACGGAATTATATTTGCCTCCGAAACTTATATTTCCAGAGAACTAAGGCAGAAAATATTGGACAAATTAACCACGCTTTCCTGTCCCATCGTGGAAATCGCCGTTACGGACTGCCATTTTCCCACTGTTTCTCTGGAAAACAGTTCTACGGCAAAAGAGCTTACCGAGCATCTCATCAGCGTTCATCACGCTTCGCGCATTTGTTATCTCGGCTGCTGCGATGAGTCCTTCTTCTCGGACATGCGCGAGAATTATTATAGAGAGGCTCTCAGCAAATACGGGAAAGAACCGGGTACAAATGACATTTATCACTGTAGTTATGATACACTCGCTGTCCGCAAGGCGCTTTCCTTTTTCTGTGAGTCAGGCATTCCGGATGCGGTCGTCTGCTACAATGACCGGCTTGCGCTCCTTTTCCTTGCTGCTGCCTTAAAAGCCGGACTGCGCGTTCCTGAGGATATCGCCCTGACCGGCTGCGACAATACGCCGGAAGGGCACAATGCTTCCCCCATGCTGACAACCGTTTCGTTTCCGGTTTATGAGCTGGGCGTTGCTGCCGTGGAAAATCTGCTCAAGAAAATCAGCGGCAGCAGCCTGCCTCCGGTCACTCTCCTAAAGGCAGAACCGATGATTCACAATTCCTGCGGATGCAGGTCTGCCCAAAATACCAACTCGGTCTTTTTCATGCAGGATTTGTCGGAACGGATTGCAGCGCTGGAAAGCTCTATCCTTGGCTCCATGAATATGTCAGCTTCCCTGTCGCATGTAACAGACATTGATGACGGCATGGATTTACTGGAACAATATATCCAACAAATTGAACATTGTAAAGAATTTTATCTCTGCCTTTATTCTGACTGGGATTCTGTATCAAGCCATATCCTCGCGCTCGCTGACAGGGAGGAAGCTCCGGCGGACACTGATACCATCCTGTTAAAGCTTGCCCTGAAAAACGGAAAGCGTCTGCCGGAATGCAGCTATCAGAAGAAGAACCTGCTGCCGGAATACCTTTACAACAGCTCCGAATGCGCCTACATCTATATTCCGCTGTTTTTCGAAGAAAAATCGTTTGGCTATATCGCTCTTGCCTATGAAAACAACCGGATTGACTATCATTTCCGGCTGGTGCAGTGGCAGATTAATATCAACCAGATGCTGCAGAATATCTGTGAAGCAAAACGCACCGGACTGTTGGTCAGCCGGCTTGAAGGTCTCTATATGAAGGATTCCCTGACCGGATTATACAACAAGCACGGCTACAACCATTTTGAAGAACAGCTTTTGCGTCATGCCGTTTCCCAAAATCTGTCTTTGACGGCTTTCATGATTGACATGGACGGATTAAAGAAAATCAATGATACTTATGGACACATTGAAGGGGATTTCGCGATTCAGATATTGGGGCATGCGTTGGAAAGCACCTTAAACGAGGGCGATTTGTGCGCCCGCTTCTCCGGAGATGAATTTTATATGCTTGCTGCCGGACTTTCAGCAGACGAAGCCAAGGCACGTGTTAAGAATATCTATACCTATCTTGATAACTATAATAAATTAAGCAGTAAATCGTATCAGGTTCGCTGCAGCTGCGGCTTTGTCGCGATGCCTCCCGAAGCTGTCATTACCTCAGAAGATGTTCAGGACTTATTTGCAAAGGCCGATCAGGAAATGTACAATGAAAAAATAAAGCACCATGCTGTCCGCACCTGACATACTGTCATGGTGCGGCAGCCGATGCCGATACTGCAAAGACTTCTATCTCATCTGTGTATTTTTGCGGTATTCACTTGGAGACACGCCTATGGAGGTCTTGAAAAGCTTCATAAAATGCTTTTCATTGTCATATCCGACTCTGGCACTGATTTCATGAATGCGCAAATCTGTTTCCGCAAGAAGCTTTTTCGCCTCTTCCATGCGGATATTCTTTAGGTAATTGACGAAGTTGCTTCCCGTGTATTCCTTGAAAAGATAGGAAAACAGGGAATAATTCATAGAAATATGGTTGGAAACAACTGCCATATTCAAATCCTTGTCATAGTTCTGCTGAATGTAATCAATCGCCTGTTTAATTTTCTGCTGATTTTTGTTCGTATCAAAACGACTGTTGATGTGTTCGTGAAGGGCAAGCAGCCATTCCATAAATTCCGCCTTCCATGTCTCCATAGCAGGAAAACTATAGTAATCCGCCAGCCTTTTCATCGTTTCTTCCTCTTCTGCCAGCACATTTCGATAGGTCTTTTTGACCTCCCCGAAAAAACTGTCCATACATTCCGCAAACTCTGCAGGCGTTATCCACTCGTTCTTCACCGCATGGAACAAGCCGTTCCATGCTCTTACAAGTTCTTCGGTTTTATCCGTACCAAGAAGCTGTACTCTCTGCAGCTTCATTTCCGTTCCTATCAGCTTTTGCCCCTGCTCATAAAAGTTTTCGGAAATACGTTTTCCCGGCTCTCCGAAGCGGAAAATCTCCTGACCTGTACAAAAGGCATGATGCCTTGCCGCCACAGCCTCCTGATAAGCCTCTCTCAATTCACGGATGCCGCTGTGCAGTGCGCTGATTCCGACATGCTCACAAGCCAGTTCGTTTTTCAGCAGCAGCTGCACCGTTTTCTCCTGCACAAGATATACATCATTTCCTTCCATATTGTGCAGATAAATATACTGCTCCCCTGCCGCTTTTGTCTCCTTTGCATTTAAGGCGCAGACATAATAATGCTGCAAATCAAACTCGCTCTCGTACTCTGTCTGCAGCGTTTTGATTTCTTCCTCCGTAATCTGTTCATTCAGCATCAGGTATTTTAGCTGCTGATGTCCAAGGCGTTTATTCGTACGGCTGTTCTCCCGGCTTTCCGTAATCTCATGCTCCAGCTTTTTCATAATATCCCATAGCTTTTCCCTCTCTACCGGTTTTAAGATGTACTCCCGCACTCCCATTCGAAGCATTTCCACCGCGTAGGAAAAATCAGCATATCCGCTGACTGCTACCGTAATCGGTTTTTCAGGAAGCTCCTGCATTTTCTGCACCAGCTCGATGCCGTTCATCTTAGGCATGCGAATATCCGTAAACATCACGTCAATCTTTTGATTCTGCAAAATTTCCAAAGCCATTTCTCCGTTGCTGCATTCCATAATCACTTCAACCGGAACACCGCTTCGCTGAATCATCGTACGTATTCCCTGCCGTATCAGTTTTTCATCCTCCACAATTAAGACCGTTTTCATAGCTGCTCCTTCCTGCTGTCATCGGTATGCGCACTGTTATCTTCGTATAACAGCCTAATTTAGATGCAATACCAATTCCATATCCTTCTCCAAAGCTCATGCGAATTCTGTCCTGTACATTTTTTAATCCGATGCCGTTGCCGGAACCGCCGCCCGTCTCGATTTCACCTGCTATCTTTTTCTTCAGCTTTTCCACCTGTTCCTCATTCATACCCCGTCCGGCATCTGTAATTTCGATGATACAGTCTCTGCCCTCTATAATGCCCTTTACATAGATATTGGTATCCTCCGCCAGTTCCTCAATGCCGTGATAAATCGCATTTTCAATAATCGGCTGCAGGGACATTTTTGGTATTTCCTGCTTTAATATTTCCTCCGGCAGATTCAGTGACAGATAGATTTCATAGTCAAAGCGCAGATTAATCAATGCCAGATAATTTCTGATATATTCGATTTCTTCCTCCACCAGCACGTTGCCGGACACCCAGCGCATACTGTAACGCAGCAGCTTGCCGAGTGATGTAATCGCATCCGAGATGGCATACTCCTCATCGATTTCCGCCATCATTTTAATGGATTCCAAAACATTGTAGATAAAATGGGCATTAATCTGATTCTGCAGGGCGCGTATCTCAGAGTTTTTCGCCAAAAGCTCCCTGTCAATATTTTCTTTCATAAGCTGCTCGATTCTGTCCAGCATCTTATTAATCTGCATTCCCAGCTCACCCATTTCATCAGTTCCGCTGCCTGCTATCCGCACACTCAAATCACCCTTTTGTATGGCGCGGATGGATTTTAAAATCTCGTAAAACTGCCGCAGAAGCCGCTTTACAATATCATTAATCAGAAACGCAAGTCCCACGACAAGCACCAGCATGATTGCTACAAAGATATTGCGCATCCGGTACACATACTGCACATTTTCCGAGATATTTTTTACAGACAGCAGGGTTCCCTGCATTTCCTTAATATACAAGTAGGAAACAATCAGATGCTCTCTGCCCTGCTTTGTATAATCTGTGTGTATTGCATTCTTCTCAAGCCCTTCTTCCATCCTGAGCCGCACAAATTCCTCCGAGGTTTCCTGCCGGTTGTTTCCAAAATACAAGTCTCCCTCGTCCGAGACAAAGCAGCTCCACTCGTTTTGGATATCCTCATACAGCGACGGAAAAAGGCTTTCCATCGTGACTGCCGTTTCAATCACGCCGATACAGCCGTTTTCGTAATCCTCTGCCGCCGTTATGAGAGAAGCAATTTTGTGTTTATCATGATTGTCAAACAGCCGATCCTGATAGTTATAATTCCAGCCTGTATAATCCGGCTTTTGCGCCCACTCCATTTTTTCCATGCGGGAATGGTCATACAAAATCGGCACCATTTCCTGTACGTTATCATTGACTGCATAGACACGCACACCATATAACAGAGTATTGTTATTGACAAGCCGCTCCAAAGAGGCAATATTGGAATGATAAAATTCCATCATCTCCTCCGTTGTCATTTGGTCTTCACTTACCGTTTGATTAAGCACCTGCAAAAGTGCCTCATCACTTAGGAAAAATTGCGCTGTCATATTGACGGAATCAATATTTTTCCGAATATTATCCTCATTGCGCTCCATCGTATAATGCATGTAATCTGCATTTTCCTGTATCACATTCTCCTCCATATTGTAAAACAATACGCCTGCCATCACGGAAATCGGCAGAATCACAAGCATTATAATAACCAGCGTAAATTTAATATTTAACTTTAACCCGTTTAATGTTTCCTTCCAATGTTTTTTCATATTCTATTTGATTCCCAGCTTTTCCTTTGCCTGCTTCATCAGCTCTGTTTTCGCCGCCTGTACCTCCTCAAAGCCATAGGCTTGTCTTTTTTCCAGAAATTGGGCAAATATCTCATCAAACCGCTCATCCGACTCCGCAAGCAAAAGCTGCGGCAGCGTCCTGCTCCAAAGCGCTGTGATTTTACTGTCCGCATAGGCTTCCTTTGAGTCATACGGCAAAAAAGAATCATACTGGCCATTATAAACCACATAAGGATAAGACCATTCCATAATCTGCCTGAGCGCTTCCGGAAGCTCCTGTTTCCATTTTAATTGAAGCACATTATCCTGAAGCATCCAGTAGGTGTCATCTGCTCCGTACACTCTGTCATATTCTGCGCGATTGGCATTTAAGAGTGCATTGACTTCTTCTTTTACCACCGGCTTTCCATCCTCATAATCAAAGGTTTCCCCCTCTACTCCCAATGAGATGCGAAGCTGCCCCTGCTCGCTGAGCATATAGTCTAAAAAGGCGATTGCACGCTCCGGATGCGTACAGTTTTTGGATATCAGGGTAACTGTCCAGCCATTTATTCCGGTCGTCGTAAGCGTATGGTCATCTCCTGCCGCATTTTGGGGTCCGTCTACAGCCATATAAATCCGCTCCGGATAATTGGCATAAAGCTCTTTTTGCTGCGCTGCCATATCCGTATACTGATAAATCATACAGAAATATCTGCCCTTTGCCATTTTCTCTTCCATCTGAATCCGCTGGTCGATAAAAATATCATCCGCAAGCAGCCCTTCTTCTCCAAGCCTGCGGAACATCTTCAGCCACGTAATATAATCCTCATTGGTATAGCGGTCATAAATTTCCCCGTCTTTCTCAAACGGCACTGCCAGAAAATTCATCAGGTAATCATCAAAGGATACATTTCCCTGATTATCAAACACATGCGCGCCGACCGGAATCAGCTTTTCCCCGTCTACTTCCGGAAACATTTCATAAGCCTTTTCGACTGCCGCCTGAAAGCCCTCCGGTGTCGTCATGTCCGGGCTTCCGATTGCTTCATAGATATCCTTCCGCACCAGAAACGTCTGATTTGAGCCAATATCCTTATGCTCCTCCAAATCCTTTGCGGTAAAGCAGGAATTCGGGTAGCTGTATATATTGCCATCCGCCTGTGTATACCAATTGACCGCATCTTCATCACTGACCTGATAAAAATAAACATCATATGCATCTGCAAGCTCATTGAGTGCATAGACCATATCTTTTTCTATCATTTCATTCACCTGCGGCTCCCACCAGCCAAGCGTGACAAAATCCGGCAGGGAATCTGCTGCAATCAGCGCATTGAGTTTTTCGCTTTCGTTGCCGCTTGGCGTGATAAAGTTAATGCTGACGCCTGTCTCCTCAGTAATCTTTTTGGAAACTGCGTTTTCTCCCCAGCCTGCCGTGAACCAGGAATAATTGACATACCAGTCAAAGGTAATCGGTTCTTCTGCATATTTCTGCCATCCGGGTATTTCCTCGTCCGTCAGGGCTGCCGCTTCCTGCGCCTCCTGCCCGCTCTCTGCACAGCCTGTCCCAAGCAGGCACGCCCCCAGCAGAACTACTGCCGCCACGACACTTCCCTTGCTTATTCTCCTCACTCTTTTCTATCCTTTCCGTCCATTCGCAAACCGCTATAACGGCTTTTTCATATCATAGATTATAAAGCTTTTGAGGTTTTATTTCAATGGTTTTAACGCCTTCGTGCCATTTCAGACTTGGCTGCCCGGCCATTTATGCATTAATACCCTGACGAAAACGGCAGATAGTATCCCTTGGACTGCCATTGATTCCGAATGGGAATTTCCTAATACGATGAGGAAGGCTTTTTTATGAGGACGGAGCCGGCTCGAGTCGGCATCCATGCCTCCGTCTCGCCTAAATTTGCTTCCATGCAAATTTACTCCTGTGTACATATCATCGTATAAGGAAATATCACCATTCTCCATCAGGCAGTCTACGGGATACTATCTGCCGTTTTCTGTTCGTTACAAGCATAAAGCTGCGAATGATGACAGGCAAACTTTACTGCATGAACAATCTTAGAAAGCAATCGGCAGTTGTCCGTACACAGAAGGGCAGCCGTCATATGCTGAGGCAGACTGGCGGAGAATGCTGATATTTTCTTATGGGTGATTTCTGCACATCAGTGAAAATCCGCATGGACGCGGATTTAGGGCGAAACGCGCCATGGACGGCGCGTAGAGTCCGGTCACGGACGGTTTCGATTATCTGAATATCACCCATTAGAAAATTCGCATTCGTAGTCCAACCGCCTGCCGCAGCATATGAAGGCTTCCCTTCGTCCTACTTGAAATAAACTGTATGGGTGCGCAGTAAAAAAGACAATACTCTGTTTAAGAATATTGCCTTTCTTTGCTTTATTCCTTCACGCTGCCTGCGGAAATACTGCTGATGATGTACTTCGAGCAGAAGCAGAATACAATTAAAATCGGTACTACGGAAATCGCAACGCCTAAGTAAATAGCACCTTGGTTTTTCTGTAAGTCCGTTGCCGCGTTCAGAGTGGAAATCATCACCGGCAAGGTCATCTTTTTCGGTGTATTTAATAAAATGAGAGGTACTAAGTAATTGTTCCAGTTGCCGATAAAGGAGCCGATAGACATCGTTGCGATACCGGGCGCCATAATCGGAAGTACGATTTTGTGGAAAATATAAATCTCATTTGCCCCGTCAATGCGCGCTGCCTCTAAAAGCGCTTTGGACAAGGTTGACTGTACATACTGTCTTAAGAAAAAGACGATGCCGGGCGCTGCAATTGATGGTAAAATAAGCGGCAGATAAGAATCTACCATGTGCAGCTTCTGACAGAGGTTATAGAAACCAATCAGGCTTAGCTGTGACGGAATCATCATGAACACTACGATGATTTTAAACAGCCATTTGTTGCCCTTGAACCGGTAGAATGCCATTGCATAAGCGGTAATTGCCGAAAAGTATGCTGTCAGAATGGTTGCCGGGACAGCTACAATCAAGCTGTTGGCAAAGCCTCTGAACAGGTTGACATAATCAAACAATGCAACCCAGTTTTCCTTTAAATGGCTGCCGGGAATAAGGGTGAAGGAACGAGTAATCTCCACACCGCTTCTTGTTGCATTTACAATCATGAGAAGGAATGGAAGAAGGCAGACTACTGCAAGTGCAATAAGACAAATATATATAATACATTTCTTTACTTTGGTTGCCATATTAATCTTCCTCCTTTCCTATTGTCTTGAATTGGATAATGGATACAATCAGGATAATGAAGAACAGCGTATAAGCAATTGCTGATGCATATCCTACCTGATGTGTCTCAAAGCCAAATTTATACAGATACATAACTGCAGTCTGGAGACTTCCTGAAGGTTCTCCTGCCGTTCCCGGTGCAGCGCCGTTCATAAGGAACGGTAAATCAAAGAGCTGTAAACCGCCAATCAGAGAAGTAATAAATACATACAGCATAATCGGTCTGATAAGCGGCAATGTAATCTTTCCGAATACGGTCCATCTGCCTGCACCGTCAATTGCTGCTGCCTCAAAATAGTCCTTATTAATGCCCTGTACAGCAGCCATCAGTACGATAAAGGAATTTCCAAACCACATCCATGTCTGGATTACGGAAATCACCCATGGCGCCGTAGAGACGGAGCCAAGCCAGTTGACCTGCTGCTGTGTGATGCCAAGCGCCAGTAACATCTGATTAAAGCTGCCGTATTTCCAATCCAGCAATGTCTTAAACAAAAATGCCACAGAGGTTGCTGCAATCAGGTTCGGCAGGTAAAATATTGCTCTGAAAACGGAAAGTCCCCGAATTTTGTATTTAATATCACTAAATATAATTGTAAGTAAGAAAGCAAGCCCTAACTGCAGAATAATATTGACACCCCAGATTTTCACTGTGTTCCAAAGGTCTCTCCAGAAGAACTTATCCTTGATTACTCTTATGTAATTGTCAAACCCTGTCCAAACTGCATCACCATAGCCCTTATAATTGGTAAAGCTCAAATAAAAGGTTCGCAGCACCGGATATACACTAAACACCAAGAAGACAATCACAAAAGGCAGTACAAACAAATAGCCTGTACGGTTAATATCTCTTTTTTTTGTTCTTGCCGCACCTGTTTTTGCCATTTCCATTTCCTCCGTTCTACGGGTATATGGGGCAGCAGATATGCTGCCCTTTTCCCTGAATCATTATCTGTTTACCGTAATTTCCGGATATGTAGATTCCACTACATCATAGAACTCATTAATTGCATCTTCCTTTGACTTCTCGCCGGTCTTAATCGCTGTAATAGCGCTGGCCCATGCATCACCGATTGCCTTGTCGTATCTTGTAACCTTAGAATAGTCAATTCCCTCAGCCTGCTCTAACCAGAACTTGTATAACTGCTGTCCGCCGTAAACTTCGTTTGCATCCTCTGCATGTGCATTTAATACCGGAACGAGAGATACGGTATCGCCCTCTGATTTTTCAATCCACCAGTTTGCTGTGTCTTCATTTAAAGTACAGAACTTCAGGAAATCCCATGCAAGGTCTTTTCTCTCTGACTGGGAAGAAATACCGATGAAAGTACCGCCGCCGAATCCGTAAGAAGGTCCTGAGCAAACGCCCCATTTGCCGCTTGTTTCCTGAACGTTATCTCTCATCGTAAGAACGCCCCAGGAAGGAAGTCCAAATGCAAAGACACTTGTCTTATCCATATCTGCCGTTGCTTCTGCAAACTGATCCGGATCCCATACATTTACGGAATCATCTGCATAGTTCTGAATATCAGCGGAAAGAATGGGTACCTCTCCTGCCATTGCCTGATACCATGGTGTAGACCACTGGTTTGCATAAGCTGTCAAGTCGTTCTGATATAAAGAAACGCAAAGATCCATGTAATCATATCTGCCCTGATCTACGTTTAAGGTTCCATCGATAACCCATGCGGAATCGCCTGAGAAATAATTGATTTCCGCATCGGAAGCAAAGATTCTGTATCCTGCATCCTTTAAGGTCTGTGCCGTTGTAAGGATTGTTGCATAATCTGCAAATAATTTGCCGATTTCATCCGGATCATCTGTTCCGAATACTTCCTGTGCAATATCCCTTCTATAATAGATGCCTGCCGGAGTAATCTGATAAGAAATTGCCCTCTGGATACCTTCCGAATCCTGTCCGACCTTCCATACATAATCAACAATCTGGTCTGCATAATCCTGTGCATTGTATGGTGCCTGATTTAAATCCTCAAAATATCCTGCATCATAGAAGTCTTCCAACATCTGAGGCTCACCCACGATGATATCCGGCTCCTTCTGACCGCCGTTTAACGCTGTCTGAACCTTTGTTACATAGTTTGCAGGCTCGATGACTACTGTTTCAATTGCCACATCAGGATTTGACTCCATGTATTTCTCTGCAAATGTCTCCAAGTCCTTTGCCAATGTCCAGACAACCAGCTTTTGGTCACCTGCTGCCTGTGTATCTCCTGACTCTGCTGATGCATTTTCTGTAGTTCCTGACGACGATGATGATGATGTACTGCTGCTACTGCTGCTGTCCGCTCCGCCGCCGCATGCTGTGAGGCCGATTACCATCGTTCCTGCAAGCATTATTGAGATAAGCTTTTTCAATTTCATAAAAAATCCTCCTTCTTTTTCCAAACTGTTTTCAACAGTTCTTTTGTTGTTTGTTGATAAGTTGATTATATAAGGTTTTTATTTACGTTATAATGACTTAAATTTTACTTAGGTATCATTTTTTTATTTACCGAAGCGTCCGGTTATGGCATGGGCACTTCGCAGCAGAATGTATGAATGGAATGCGGTTCAAGCACTGTTTCAATTCCGCATCCTGCCTCTCTTACTGTCACAGGAACGCTTTTATCTGTCTTATTTAACAAAACAAGCACTCTCTCGCCATCAGGATTTAAAAAGGCTGTAGCTTCTACCGCATCACTGTAGCGTGTCACGCCGATTCTCACTGCACCCGGCTCGATATAACGGCTGAAATGACCAATATAATAGTAAGTAAGGCGTTTTTCGTAGGTATCCTCTGCCGTATTGCACATAATCGGAGCAGCGCAGAAATTTCCAACGTGGTTTGGTCCGCCCTTTTCATCCAAAAACAGATTCCAGTCAAGTGACGCACTGATGCCTGCATTTAGATTTCCCAAAATATCATGCGCGTACATTTCCGCCTTTTCTACCTCTCCTGAATCGGCAAAGCGCGAGTATTCCACACAGCCCTCAGTAAAGAACACCTCTTTGTCAGGATAGCTCTTGCGTATCAGCTCAATCGCCTCAAAATGATCCCCGGTATACCAGTGAAGCGCTGCACCCTTGACATACTTTCGCGTTTCTTCGTCTGCTACTGTATCCTTAAATCTCTGATATGCCTCCTCTTTATTGTGGTCCCATACAAAGATGCCGATATCCGAAAGCCCTGCCTTCTCCAGCGCCGGACCTAAATATTCCCTGACAAAAAGACCTTCCTCCTCAGCAGTATAAATACAGGAATCCCATGTCTGCACTGCCATCGGCTCATTCTGTACGGTAAGAAATCCAATGGAAATTCCTGCTTCACGATATGCCTTGATAAAGCGCACAAAATATTCTGCCCAGACCGGATAATATTCCTTTTTCAGGCTGCCGCCATGATTCATCTCTCCATTCGTTTTCATAAAAGCCGGCGGTGACCATGGTGAGAGCAAAAACTCCATTTGTCTTCCGCTTTCTGCCTGCGCATCCTTTATCATCGGAATTATCTGTTCATAATCATGTGCAATGGAAAAGGTTTTCAATTCCGTATCATTCTCTTCAACATAAGTATAATTTCCAAGCGAAAAGTCACAGCTGTTCATATGGATTCTTCCAAAGCTGTAGCGCAGTCCCTCAGCTCCGAAATACGCCGTTATAAGCTCCTTCTTTTTTGCCTCGCTCATCCCGGCATAATTGTATGCCGCACTTTCGGTAAATGCACCGCCGAAGCCGCGCATCTGCTGATATGTCACGTCCGGGTATACATTGATGACATGCATACAATCCTGCACGTGCACCGCATCATGCACGCGTTCCTCCCAAAATTTTCCTGCATGATAGTCCGTTACGATTTCTTTTATTTTCTCCATATTCCATTTCCTCCTATCTCAGTGTACTGACTACGATTTCAATTCTTGCCACTTTGCGCTCTCTGATGTCCTCTGCAAGCTTTCCTGAGACAAAGTCCGCTTCCGTATCCGCTTCATTTTTGTTCTTATAAATAAAGTGCATATTCTTTATGGCATAGGTTCCCGGTATGTAATCTCTCTTTTCTCCCAGTTGATATACCACCTCGATTTCTCCAAGAAGGGTTGCGCCTACAGTTCCATCCTCAGCAATCAGATATTGCGGAATTGCCGGACGAGGCGCGAAGGTAAGCTCGCCATTTTTCAAGGTAAACACTTTATCTCCGAACATCATCAGCTTCCACATACTGATAAATTCAATCGTAGAGCCTGACAATCTCGCCACAAAGCCCTTTCCATGATATTTTTCATTCGGATTTTTGCTGCTTGCAATGAAAGAAGAATTTTCATAAATACTTCTTCCATAAACCTCCGGATTTAAGAACGGCACTGCCGCATTGTGAAAATCAGTGAAAAATTCTTCATACATGCCGCTCTTTAACAATTCCAGCAGGTATTTGTATTCCATATGAAGCCATATCGACTCATTTTCCAGCCATCCGGGCGTAAATGCACGCGCCCTGCCAAGTTCATAGGATGCCTTTTCCAGAGAAGCATTGACCTTGTACATAGACAGCTTCTTGTCATATAAATCGCTGTTTTTCACTGCAGTATACAGCTTCTTTTTCGTTTCTATCGGCTTATCCAGCTTTAAATATCTGACTGGTCCCTCGAGGAAAAACGGTATCGGCTTTACTTCAAAGCGAAGCGGCCGAATGCCATCGTGCTTCTTTTCGTATTCCGGTACCTCATAGGAGAAATAGGTAGGGCAGATACCGCCGGAAAGCTGACATGCCTTTTGGATGCCATGCTCTACGACCGCCTTCCATTCTCTTAAGGAAGCCGCAAGCCCCTCACTCCTGTATATTTTGCGTTTACCGGAAATGCCGGAAAAGGTTTTGTCCCGATAAAGCTCCTTCACATCATTAATCCGGTTCCAGAACGAGAGGACTTCTCCGTCGCCTGCGAGATTTTCCTTTTCCAACCGTACGATTAACTGCAATTCATCCAAAAAGTTTCCAAGCTCCTCTGTGACCGCCACATCTGCAGGGTACTTCTCCAGCGCCGAAATCGTATATTGCAGCGTTCTTGCAAGCTCATAGGTTTCTGCCATAGAAGAACCGAAAATGCCCGGCAAGCCGTTTAATGCATCATACCAGCCTGGCTTTCCTCCCTCCATTTCAATGCCCATGCCGTATGCGTCCAGCGCGGCAAATTTCGTGGAACACAGCAGCAGCAGCTTTTCCATTAAGGTCACCCTCACGACAGCGCCTGTTCCAAATTCTGCCCGTACCAGTTTTTCTTCGGTTTTTCTCTTACTCTCCGGATTTAATGCATAATACTGGCGCAGTCCGTTCTCTGTCTCCGCATAACGCTTCTCCCTGCGGTTGATATTAACCTGTGAAAGGAAATAGGTATAGTCCTCCTCATAGAGCATTTCCTTTTCCTTTTCGGGATAAATTTCCAAATAGTTTTCGATTAAATCAAGATTATAGGTCCAATGGTCGCTCCAATAGCCCTCGCCAAAATTGCCGTTCACCATGCTGTCCGCAAAATCAATAATCTGATAAAACAGAGCTTCCTTCCACTCACCCAGCACTTCGTCCAGCTTTGCCCAAAGTGCACCCGGCGTAAAGGGCTTTGTCGTAAATTCTGCAAGCTGTTTTGCCGCTTCCTTATCCATGCTCTGAAACAGGGCATCTGCTTTTTCCTTATCCAACCGATAGGTCAGTTTTTCCACGCCCAGCGGATTATAGCCGTCCAGCTGAATCAGGCTGTAAAATTCCTTAATGTTTTCCCTTCCTACAAAAGGAGCAAAAAATGTATCACAGCGGCGGTTTTGATTGACATCGCGGAAATTTCCGTTACCCTGTGAGAAAAATTCCGGCAGCATCGAAAAATAATTGTAATCGCGCTCCAAATCACCATGCTTTCTGGAATAAATGTAGTACAGCTTATTGTTTCCAAGCTGTATCGGATAGCCGCCCCTCAGCACATTGTCCATATAGGTATATTTGCAATAGATATCAAACGCTTCCGAAGCCGTTTTTGTTTCAATACCGTGACAAAGCTCCTCTGTCAGTTCCTTTGCTTCGTCCCATTTTTCTTCAAAATAAGCAGCATCGCGTTTTTCCTTCAAAAACTGCTTTAAGTAATCCTTTTTCTCTACCTGGCCGATGACCTCATAAATAGTAAGCGCTTCTCCTGCCCGAAGCATTTTCTCTGTTCCAAAGAAGCTGCACGGAAGAATGTTTGTCGTAATCTGCTTTTCGGCAGCTACACCCGAAAGTCCGCTTTCTGCAAACCGAACTGCTGTCTGGAGAGAACAGTCATAGCTAAAAACTGCCTCTGGGTCCACAACAGGCATCAGCTTTTCACCGTTTTCCAGACAGCCAAATGCAAAATTGCCGCCCTCAATGGCTTTGACTGCTGCCGAATCATCCATGCTTGCGCGTACCCGGAAAAAGGGAATGCCCTCCTCTAAGTCTTCCACCTGCATCCATGCTTTAGAAGTCTGTGTCATATTCTTGATGCTGTCCATATCCACACCGTACGGAATCAATGCCGGCATACCGTCGAGTACCTCAAGTCTGATGGTGCTGTCGCTTTCATTGGTGATGGTTACTTTTCTGACAAGTGCACCCAGCTTCTCTCCCGGGAGCGCAAAATAATCCACTCTGGTAAGCAGGTTCTCTTCCTTATTTCTCTCCTGAATTGACAGACTGTTCATGCCGATTTCCATATCCTGTCCCTGTTTTTCATCAGCAAAGCATTCCATGTACGTTCCATTCTTGCGGAGAAAGGTACGAAAACCTGTCCTCTTTACATTCTGGTATGCCGTATGAGCCGGATAAAACTCCATAATTGCATGGTCTTTATTGTCTACGCCGAAGCTGACAACACACTGGCCGCGATTTACATAATAGCACCAAATCGGAATCCCTTTGATTCCGGCGATGCCGGGCAAAAAGCTTGCAAACGTAGACTTTGTTCCATAATCCTGCATTTTAAATTCCTGTTGTCCTCGTTTCATCATTACCTCATTTCTGCGCTGCTTATCTATTTTAAATGCACAGAATTGCTGCCGCAGCGCCGGCGCAAGCCTGTAAGTGAAGCTTTATGCTCCTAAAAGAATTTCGATTTCATGTACTTTGCCTGAAAGGGCTTGGATTTCTGCCTTCTCCAAAACTGCTGTTACGGCTGCCTTCTCCACAAGCTTTAATGCCTTCCCTTCCATCACTGCAGACTTGATGCAGTACTCGCCGCATTCCAGATTTTCCGGATTTTTTATCACAATCCGGAAACATTTTTCTGCAAATGTCAGCTCCAATTCCGCTTTCTTTTCTGCATCAAACTGCTGTTTCATCAGTGCAGGCGCTATTACCAAATCTCCTGCCTTTCCTCTCACTCCGAAGCCTTCTGTAATGAAAGTAAGCATATACCAGCTTGCCGCTCCGGTCAGATAATGATACATTCCCCGGCCTTTTGCGTTAAAGTATTCGGGAATACCGGGATAAATTTTGCTTGTTTGAAAATCCAAGGCTGCATCCGCCAACGCCTGCAGTGCTTTGTAGCCCTCTTTTGCAAAGCCTCTTTGATACAGCGCATTGGCATACATGACTGCCATATGGGAAAAAACAGCACCGTTTTCCTTCTCTCCATAAGCAAATCCAAACATTCTTCCCAAATCGGCTTTTACCTCATGGAAATCGGTATTCAAACGGTAGCCGCCTATGCTCTTATCAAACAAATACTGATCCGCACTTTTTGTAATGCTTTGTATTTGCTCATTGGTTGCCGTACCGCTCATAATCGAAAAGACCTGTCCGGTCAGCATCATACGAACGCCGTTTTCATTCTCACCTTCTACCTGTCTTCCATGATTGTCATAATAGCCGTTAAACCAGCCGTTTCCATCCTGATCCGTCACCCATTCTGTCGAGCGGATATGAGACATCATCCAGTCTGCTTTTTCCCTTAAATTCTCCGCAAGGCTGCTGATTGTTAAGGTTTTGACGATACCGCTTATGGTATGGCGGCAGGACTTTGCGTATTGTAAAAGCACTTTGTTCTTTTCTTCGGGACTGTCATAAAGAGAATCATCATTTCTCTTGAGCAATTGCAGCAGCTCCTCTGCGACAGATACTTCCTGCCTGCCTGTTCTTTGTCCGTAAATCTCCAGGTACTCTGCAAGGTCTCTCAGGTTTCCGGCATAAGCGTTTGTAAATGCAACACTCTCGCCCCGCTCCTCTGCCATATCCAGTGCATCATTCCAGTCTGCGCCCCGCAGCCTGCAGTGGTTGTGCTCGCCAACCTCATAAAACGCACATAGATTCTGCAGCAGCAAATGCTCCAAAACGGTTCCGTAATAGACCTCTCCGCTTTCGTCTTTCTGTCGGTTTCCATAAGCGTCATTCCAATTTTCATCTGTGGACGAGCTTCTCTCTACCTGCTTATCCTTAAAATATGCTACCTTTTCTTCCAGAATCTCCACATCTCCGGTCTGGTCCATATAGAGCTTCGTCGTCAGAAAAGGCCAGACGCCATGATCCATCCACACGCGGGTAATGTTGTTTCTGTCTGCAATAAATTCTCCCTGCTTCGCGCCGATAATCGTGGCATTGGTGCCATCCATGCGCACGCCGCCGAAATTGTCAAGAAGCATCTGGCGCACCCCTGCCGGGTTCATCAAAATCAGCGCCAGACAATCCTGCCACAAATCGCGCCAGCCGCGTCCGCCTTTACCGTAATCATGATGCGGCAGGAACGAGCAGCCGTAAATCCTCCGCAAAATGGGCTGAAAGCTTACCCAGCGCATAAAATTGTCAAAGTCCTTATTGCCTGTGTGGTAGTGAATGTTCACCTTATCCTGCCAATAGTCTTTCGTCTTTTGCAAAGCGTCCTGCACCTTTGCGTCGGTCTGATAGGCATCTGCGATTTCTTCGATTGTCTCCGGATTTTGGGTGGCTCCTAATATCACGGTAAATGATGTATGCGCCCCCGGCGCAAGTATGGTTTTCGCGAACCGGAGTCCTCCCGCTGCTTCCTGCCCTTCTCTGCTTTCCCCTGCCGGAACACCCGGAAGATTCTCTATGACAGCACGCGGCGCGGTAAAGCTGCCGCCCTCTCCAATCAATTCCTCCACTGTCGGGTAAAATGCTTCCGGCATTTTTCCTTCTCCTGTCACACCGCAGACAAAATAAGTGATTGTATTTTTCTGATGCCCTCTTTCGTCAAAGGAAAGTGTCGGTGTTACCAGCACTCCTTCTTTTCTTGTGTGTATGCGGTGCAGCAGCGATGTGACATGTCTGTGGTCACGGATATTATCAGCGCTTCTTCCATAGATGGGAATTGCTGCTATCGGTGTAAATTCCACCTGCGCTTTTCCACAATTTGTCAGTTCTACCTGCAAGATTTCCACATCATGATCTAATGGTACGAAGGATGTTACCTTCGCTTTCAAGCCGTATTTTTCGGAGGTTCTTGTGACGCTCTGCCACATCAGCCCCGCTGTCAGCTCACTTTTTTCCTGTGTGTCCGTAAACTTTGCCTGTTCCGCTTCCGCTGATGCGCCTGTCACCGACCAGTTCCCTATCCCCTCCATATGACACCAGAAATTCCTTGTCGAACGATTGTTATGTAAGTTTTCTGCGCTCACAGGTTCCAGAATAAATTCATTTTGATTTCGTTTGCTGTCGCCTCCGAAATTCGGCGTCAATGCGCTTTTAATTCCGTTTTCTCCCGCCACCGGAAAATACTGATAGCTGTAATTCTCCGGCATATCCAACGCAAACGTTCCTTTTTCATCTAAAAACTGATACCCTTTCATGCTTTTTCTCCCTTTCATTCTTCTACCTTAAAAGTCTCAACTGCTTCTTTTAACGTTCCCATGTTTTCTTTCATCTTCTCTGCCTGCACCGTCAGCATCTGCGCTGCTTTTACCTGATGCTGCAGGGATTCTTTCATCTGCTCCGAAAAATGCACCAAATCGCCGGATAACTCTCCAATCGAACGAATCGAGGAAAGTGTCGTCCGCCGCTCGTTATTCATGCCATCTACTTCTACAGCAAGCTGTTCCATATTGCCGATCATACTTTCCAGAAAGCCATTCATATTTTCAAAAGCTTCAGATGTATTACGCACACTTTCGCCCTGCTTTATCACAATATTTTCCGCGATTTCTACCCTCTCAACCGCTTCTTTGGAATATCTGCGTATTTCTTTAATCATATCCTGTATGAAAACCGCTGTCTTTCCGGCATTGTCTGCCAGCTTTCGAATCTCCTCTGCTACTACGGAGAAACCTCGTCCGTTTTCTCCCGCTCTTGCAGCTTCAATGGAAGCATTTAAAGAAAGGAGATTGGTCTGGAAGGCAATTTCCTGAATATTTTCCGCAAAGCCGGCAATATCACCCAGTTTTTCTCCCAGCAGGATAACCTTTTCCTGTACCTCACCGGTCGCCTGTGTCGTCTGCGCTGCCTGCTCTGTCATACTCTCAACTGCTTCCTGTCCGCCGCAAATCATATCCCGGGACCGGTGTACTTGCTCAATCGTTTCCATAATGCCTTTGCTGACAGCCTTAATCTCATTGGACAGCTTCTCCATCTGCTCATTGCAGTTTTCGATTTCAATGCTCTCGCTCTCCACAATTGTCTCGACCTGCTTCATCTGTTCGTTCATGTCCTGTACGTACCGGCTGACCTGTTTGCCCGATTCATCCACGAGGCTGCCCGAATCCGAAACAATTCCCATCATCTTCACAACCTCCAGCACAAGCTGCCGCATTTTGGTGATGGTGTTTCTGATTGCCCCATGAAGCCTTCCAAATTCGTTTTGAGGAATCCGCTCATTCTTTGACGGCAGGAACAATTCTCCCTCAGACACGCGCTTTAAGGATTTCTCACTTTTTTTGATGTTCCGGCTGATGCCGGCAGTTATGAAGGTACCAAGAAGAATGGCAAGCGCTGTCGCCGATATCACCAAAAGCAGCGTCAGATTGCGGATTTCCACCGAGCTTTTCACGATATTGGCTTTCGGCACAAGCACGGTAAGATATCCGTCCAGCGTAGCGCTTTTACACATCATGTAAAAATATTCTTTCCGATCATAGGTCACATACTGCGTATACCACTCACTTCCCTGTGCTTTTCCCTTTTGGAAAAATTCCGTTTCTGTCACCGGGATTGCAGCGCCGCTGTCAACCTCTTTACCGCTCTCTGTCACAAAGGAAACCTGACTGTTTTCACCGAAATCCAACTGGCTTAACAAATTGCCGATGCCTTCTGTGCTGACATCAATCACAATCAATGCTTTGTTATCGCCTGAACGGATGGACTGACTGCAAAAAACAAGATAATCCTCTTCGGAAATATCCATTTTGCCATCGATGCATGGGTGGCTTCCGCTCCATTTCACAAATTCATTTTCTAAAAGCACACCGTCCTCTGAGCTATTTAGTTCCTTCATAAAGCTGTCAATTTCCTGACTGCTTAAGGTTTTGGTGGTAAGAACCGCCTCTCCCTCCACCGGAATAATGTGAATATTCTGAATCAAATCACTGGAAGTTTCCATGACACTCAGTTTATTTTTCACATCGTTTTTACTCTGGCCTTTCTTGGTGCTGTCCTTGCTCAGTGCACCCAGCGCATAAGAACGTACCGCCGCCTCCTGCCCTAATTCCATGACCTCCTGACTAATGATTTTAAAGGAGCTGTCCAGTGAATTTTTGGTCATTTCCAGTGCATTCATCGTCGAGTTTTCGTAATTTTCTATCAATCCTGCCGCCGCCTTCTGGTATGAGACAATACCAATTGTCATCATAAATAAAATAGGAATGCAGAACCCGATAATCAGCTGCGTACGTATGCTCAAACCGAAGATGCTGCCTGTCTTTACTCCTGTCTGCTTTTTTGCCGCCAACACGTTCTTCACCTGACTCTCTTTTTTGCCCTTCATGCTTTTGCTCCTTTCTCTCCGCCCGATTGTCCTTTCTCCGGCAAAAGGCTTTTGTGACATATTACATTGTAAGTTAAGGGTACCAGAGAGCGTTTTGAAAATTAAGGTATCTTTTATCAGTTTGGTATCTTTTTTTTAGTTTTTGTGTCATACATTCTCCTTTGCATAAAAAAACAGCTATAAACCTTTATGGTCTATAACTGCCCTTACGCTGTGTTATTACATTTTTCCTCGTTATTCGCCTGCCAAAATTCCCTCATCTTTCGCAATCTTTTCCACTTCTTCCAAAGAAAGCCTGGAACACTTTGCTATTTCTTCCAAAGAGAGTTTATTAAGCTTTAAAAATTCTAAGGCTATTTCCTTCTTTTCACTGTCAATTATGTCTTCAACAATCCGGCACATGCACATACAGAACGAGGGAATTGGCAATGCTAACGCCATGTCTTCATCGCTTATCCTTAATTCTTAAATTTTTTTAATCGCATCATCTCTATCTAACAATCCGTATCTTTGATAATTGAAAATAATACTATCTCTTTCATCTATATCTTTAATCAAGGATGCTTTATCAAATGCGTCTTTAATTGGATTACTCATAATACGATTACTCCTATTACATCCACTCGCCATTAGTAGCAGACCATTTTTCAGTAAATTCTTTCCCTCCGACCGCTGCTGTAAACGGTTTTGTCAAGAAAGCTTTTATTGTTTTCAGTACGGTACTGTAATCATCCGTTTTCGTATCGATTTTACGGACAAAGGATTTCCATTTCTTCTGCATTGCCACATCGTCATCAAAGCCCATAACCTGTTCGAATTGCTCTGCTGTAAAATTATGTTCACGGTTCGTAAAGGTTTTTCTGAGTGCTTCGGTCAACACTTTACCGTCAAAATCAAACTTATTAGCAAGATAATAAATATCGTAGTAGTCTTTCATCCGACTGGAAAATTCCATCAGGATGAGGATTGCATCTATCTTTTCGGCAACGGTTGTTTCAAGAGAATATGTATTTACTGTGGGAGCATCAAAATCATCAAGCTGAGTGGGAATTTTTCTTTTTTCCTGCTTCGGCACAATGACATCACCAACACCGAAATCAATGCCAAACGGTGTGCGTGTGTTTTTTATACGAGCAACTATTGATACACCTATACCGGCATATTTCTTCGCAACGGCAATAGGTGCAACATCCTTTATCTCAAAGGTAACAAAATCATTGCCGGTATGAACTGCTATAATTTCTTCAAGGATACCTCTTAACTGCTCTGGTGTATTAGGTATTTGCCGAAGCAAAAATTCCTCTTGGCAAAAGAGTTGCAAGCAGAGCTGACAGCTTCTGCCGCTTTCAGCAGCTTTGTTTTTGAGCCGTGCCAGCACGGACGCAGCTATATCAGCCATTAAGCAGCACCTCCATTACATTCATAACCTTTGTATAAAGCTTCATTTCCTTTGCATATTTAGACAAATTTGCAAGGTTCTTTTTTTCATCAGCAGCATAGGCATTGACAGCCTTATTAAAAATTTCGTTGTCAAGTTTTGTGCGGTACTTAAAACAATCGCATATTGTTCGCTCACGGTCATACACAGGCAATATTACACCGTTAAAATTGCTTGTGGACTTACCTATATCTAAAAATTCCTTTTGAATATAGTAAGCTTTTATCGGAAATTCTTCAATATTCTTTACGGCACGGGACGCTGTTCTCGGCACAGCAATCGACCATTCACGAGGAGAAAAATCACTATATCCGTAGTGAAACAAAGCGGACTCCACACAAATAACCCCTTGTGGAAGAAACTCCCGTATGAGCTGTTCTTCTGTAATACTTTTACTTTGGGGAAGCTGATAAAATCCTCTGCGAATTCTTTCAATGACTCCTTCTTTACAAAATGCTGCTACCTCGTATTTATTTATCCCGTTAGCGGCAAAATCCGAAGTTTTTGCAATGCCGCCGTTATTTTCAATTACCGTTTTTAAAATTTCTTTTTTACTCAAGCTGACACCAACTTTCCGCACGCAAGAAGTAAATAATGTACGCAGTTATTGTACCATACAGTTTTGAAAATAGCAACAACTATATGCAGACATTATTCCAAACCTGTGTGTCAAAAGTAATTGGAATATCAATTAAGCTCCATTTTTTCGTGGTGCCCTGAGTCTTTCAGCTGCAGCGTTTTCTTACGAGGTTTGCAGCAAGTGCAAACCTCTGGGCTGAACTGTTACAAAAATTTTCAAAGCAGGCATCGTAAATATAAGGGATACACTCGTCAATGATACCTTTCCCATATATTTTGTGTTATAATGTTTTATGTGATTTTGTTTCCCTCATTTTTCCCTTATCAGGGTTCGTAATGCACTGTGGGAAGATATTTCCCTTAAAAAGTGTCAAATCACAATCGGAAGTTGTATGGATATGATGATAAGCAGGAGACGATTTTAAATGGAAAATTTCAATCACATTGCCGGCAGTATCGCAGAAGATGCGGTGCAGTATGCCTTGCAGAATGGGACAGTACTTGATTATACAAGAGAAAGTGCGAACAGTGTTGATACTTTTCTCGGAGCTATCCATGATAATCTTGACAGGTACAATGGCAGCGAAGGTGCAAAAAGCTTGTGGAATGCTGCAGTTCTGTTCGGAACATATATCGGGGAAATGCTGCTGCGCTCCGGACTGTCCGAAAAGGGTTTTGTCTGGGTTGATGACGATGGCATTCCTATCCTTGGCATTCCCGGCAGTCAAACTGCCGTTTCACCCATTACCAAAGCCCACAAACGGATTCTCAACGGCACAGAGGACAGCATGAAAAGTTTTGTTGACGTAGTGTTTTCTGCCGTGAATGGCGAATTGCCGAAAACAGGAGTGCTGCGGGTTCCCGATGTTGAAACGGCAAGCGGTGAAAAAATCGAGCGAATTGTTTTTAACGAATCGGATTACTACATATCCCTTGTTGCGGAGGGGAAAGAGGATTTTGTGATTTTCAAATCCCATGATGGATTTTTTCAGTTTTACGGTGTTGGAAATCAATTCGTTTGTGAGGCATGGTTTCAGCTAAGCGGACGCAGGGCGTATGCCCTGATAAATCCCGACTGCACGAATACCGGACGTGTAAGCCTTGTCACACCGTTCGGTAAATATACCCCGAGAGAGCGAGATATTATTTCGCTCAAACAGCTAAAAGAAGCTGCGCAGGAATATTTTTCCAATCTGGAGGAGGCGGACTTTCTTGCAAAGGTTCCGCATGAGAAAATAGAAATGTAACCTTTTCCTTATCGCTCTTATTCGTGCCGCCCGGCGCAGCTCTGTGTCTGCTCCGGCTGGCCGGCACAAAAAAGAGTACTCCTGGTATACTTACAGATTTGTCATCCAGCTTTTTTTTCTGAAAATAACTACAGATATCAGCAGCCGGACAGCTTCTTCCATAGATAAAATAAAGTACACATACGGTATGGAAAGCCTGAGAACAAAAGCCGAAAACAATCCAAGCGGCACACCGAATATCCACGTTCCAATCATGTCTATCCACATGACATACTTTGTCTTACCGCCGCTTCGGATAATTCCGCCTCCCAGAATCATGTTCTGGACCTTTATGGGTGAAACAAGTGCAAACGCAATCAAAATCTGATACGACAAAGCCTGTATCGGCGCTTCCACATTGTAAATCAGTACATATTGTCTCCCCAGCAGGATTAATGCCAGCGAAAGCAGCAGTGAGCCTGCAAGCCCGTATTTCATCAAACGTTTGGAATCCTCATATGCCCTATCATATTCTTTATTCCCTAATGACTTTCCGATCAGAATGCCGGCCGCCTGCGAAAGTCCGCTGAGCGCTCCAATCATCAGCCCTTGAATCGGTCCTGTCATTGTCATGGCTGCACACGCATCGGTTCCGATATTTCCGTAAATTGCCGCATACACATTTTCACCGAGACTCCACATAAATTCACACACTAAAATCGGACCTAAGATACCAAGATACTGCCTGCCGTCTGCCTTATCAAAGCGAACGTCCCATTTCAGCTTTATCTGCTGCCTTGTTATTTCCCTGAAAAAGAATCCAATTGTCAGCACACATGCGCCTGCCTGCGCAATCACACTTGCAATCGCTGCCCCCTTCACGCCCAGCGTGGGAAATCCAAGCTTTCCAAAAATCAGCAGATAATTCATGCCTGTATTCAAAATAACCGACAGAAAGCTTGCAAGCAGCGGAAAGACTGCCGCCTCAATACAGCGCAGCATCACCGCCGCCATGGTTGATATTGCCATCGGCAGAAAAGACCAGGCATAAATCCTTAAATATTGCTCCGCCAGTGCACTTGTACTGCTGTCCTTGGTATAAACCGACATAATCTGCGGTGCAGACAAGCTGCACACTGTCATAAATACCGCTGCAATCAAAAAGGAAAACAACAGGTTCGTATAAAAGCTTCTGCTGACCTTTTTCTCATCCTTCTGACCAATGTACTGTGCAATCATAATGCCTGCTGCCGCGGCAACTGCTCCAAGCACAACAGAATAAATTGACGCAAATTTTCCTCCCAATCCGATACCTGCGATACTGTCCTCTCCGAGCTGTCCAATCATTACCTGATCCACAACGCTGAAAGAAGACTGCAGCAACGACTGCAGCGTTACCGGAAGCGCTATGCGCACAAGACTGCTTCGAAATTTATTTTCCATATCCCTTTCCCCTTTCTTGCCTGGGTGCTGAAATGCTTTCCCTGATTATTAATTTCACCGGAAGCACCTGAATATTGTCCACCGGCTCTCCTGCCTTGAGCTTTTTGAGCGCCTGCACCGCCAGCTCTGCTCTTTTTTCCGGACTCTGCCCTACTGTGGTAAGCCTTGGGGAGACATTCTCACACAGCGAAATATTGTCAAAGCCCACAAGCGAAATATCCTTTGGAATCGCTGCTCCTCTTTCTGTCAGAAAGTGCATCAGTTCAATCGCATAGACATCCGACGCGACAAAAGCTGCTGTATAGGTCATCATCTCCTCAAAATGCTTTTCATAAAAGAAAAGGCGTTCCTCCTTTTTCATCGGAACCTGCATCAAGCAGACCTGCGTTTTTCCTGACTTGGCATGCATTCCGGCCGCGCAGCCATCCATGCGTTCCTTATCCATGCATATATTGTTGTCAGCGATACACAACACCCTTCTATGCCCTAACTCATACAGATATGTTCCTGCCTGATATCCGCCGTCATAATTGTCAATTGTCAGGTTGCAGATTCTGCTGTTATCTCCAAAAAATCCTTCATATACCACAAACGGAATATGCATTTTATTTCTTAATTCCTCATAATCGCTCTTGCAAAAACCAATCAGCACCAAACCGTCCATATTCCACATAGACGCATATCGAATAATGTCGCTGCAGTCGGAGGTTGCCTTTACCATCATGAAGTAACCCGATTTTTCCAGCTCAAACAGCAGAGCATTCAGCGCAGAGGCAATGAATGCATCCTCAAGCACTTTATTTTCATACTTTTCATGATTGTTGACCACGACGCCGATAATGCGTGAATTATTCTGTGAGAGCAGGATACCTGCCATGCTTGGAATATACTGCCTCTTTTCCAAAAGCTCCTGTACACGCCTGACTGTCTCATCTGAAATCTTCTTTGTTTTCCCATGAATGACATTGGACACGGTTGCCGTGCTCAAGCCCAGCTCGTCTGCAATATCCACAATCCGAACCCGTTCCTCCACTTGTCGATTCCCCCTTTCGCAAAGTACCGACGCTCCAGCCATATCCATTCATCAGTTGCCGGCTTGTATGTTTGGGTACCCATTTTTTATGACTGTCCGCTGATGCTAATATTGTATAATGACAGCCCTGTTTCCGCAATAGGTTAAACGCGTAACCCATAACAAAAATAGGCTTTGCCGATACGCATATTTTTAGGTAAAATGTAACAAATCAGCCTTACAGTTCGTTTCAAACAGAACGAAGGGCAACTGCATGTTATCCATTTAAGCTCATTCTTCACAGTTTCAGATTGCAAATACAATAAAGGCTGTACGTTATTGTTCACAGCTTTAGGATTTCAATGAACAGAAAATGACAGATAGTATCCCGCAGACTGCCTGGTGGAGAATGGTGAGATTTCCTTATACGATGATGCATGAAACAGGTTGGAGACGGAGGCATGGACGCCGACTCGAGCCGGCTCCGTCCTCATTGGAAAGCCTTTCTCATCGTATTAGGAAATTCCCATTCGGAACCAGTGGCGGTCCAAGGGATACTATCTGCCGTTTTCGTCCGGTTATTAATCCGTAAAAGGATAAAACCTGTGTCTTATGAACTGACACAGGTTTTGTGTTAAATCTCTCTGATAACGGCCTGCAGCTTATCCATGTCCACAGGCTTTGCCACATGTGCATTCATTCCGGCATTTAATGCATCACGGATATCATCGGCAAATGCATTGGCAGTCATGGCAATAATCGGTATGCTTTTAGCATTCTGATGACTGCATGCGCGTATTGCCCTTGTCGCTTCATATCCGTTCATAACCGGCATCTGCACATCCATTAATATCAAATCATACTTTCCTGGTTCTGACTGCTCAAACATCTTGAGCGCTTCCTTTCCGTCTTTTGCAATCTCACAGGATGCTCCGTGCATATCCAGTAAATCAGCAAGAATTTCTGCATTCAGCTCATTGTCCTCAGCAGCAAGAATGTGTTTGCCCTCTAAAGCATCCTTCTCCTGCTGTTTTTCTTCATGCTTCGGAACCGTCCTGTCGAGTTTTTCAATTGCAAGCTTAAAGTTGCTCAGGAAAAACGGCTTTGCCAAAAATCCGTCAATGCCTGCCTCTGCTCCCTCCTCCTCAATCTCGCTCCAGTCGTACGCCGAAAGAAGCATAATCGGAATATCTACTGATATCATGCTCCGAATCCGCCGCGCTGTCTCAATGCCGTCGAAGCCGGGCATTTTCCAATCCATCAAAATCAAATCAAATCCATGGTTTTCCCTGTACGCCGCCTCCACCATTTCAACTGCAGACACGCCGTTCTCTGCGGCTTGAACCGTAACGCCTGTTTTTGCCATTGCGCGCTGAATATTGGCGCAGACCTCCGTCTCATCATCAATCACAAGAATATTGGAAATGCCGTGATTCTTCCAAAAGCTGTGATCCTCATCCCATTCCTGAATGCGCAGCTCCAAATCAACCGTAAAGGTACTTCCCTCGCCGGGCTTACTCTCAACCTTAATGATGCCGCCCATCAGATCAACCAGATTTTTAGTGATTGCCATTCCCAGACCGGTTCCCTGAATCTTATTTGTCGTGCTGCTGATTTCACGGGTAAACGGTTGGAATATTGTTTTTAAATACTCCTGCGACATGCCGATTCCGCTATCCCTGATGCAGAACCGAAGATGTGCATAGTTGTTTGTAATCTGCGGTATCTGGCGGATTTCCATCTCAATCCTGCCTCCCACCGGTGTGTACTTGACAGCATTTGACAAAATATTAATCAATATCTGGTTAATCCGCAGCTTATCTCCCAAAAGATGTTCTGTCTGGACATCAAACACCGAAACCTCAAAATCCTGCCGTTTTGCCCTTGCCTGCGGCCGCATGATGGTTCCGATTTCCTCTAAAATTTCTGCAAGATTAATCTCCGAAATATTCAGCGTAACCTTTCCGCTCTCAATCTTGCTCATATCCAGTACATCATTAATCAGCCCCAGAAGATGCTGGCTTGATGCCATGATTTTGCGCGTGTGCTCCAAAACCTTCTCAGGATTATAAGCATCGCGCTGCAAGAGAGTGGACAGTCCGATAATTGCATTCATCGGTGTCCGGATATCATGGCTCATATTGCTTAAAAATATGCTCTTTGACGCATTTGCTGCCTGTGCGCTCTCCAGCGCTTCTTTCAATGCATATTCACTCTGCCGTTCCATGGTCCGGTCTGACAAAATGACAATAAACTTTTCCGTATGGTCCATCTGTATCCGGTACACGGTCTCCATCAGCCGCTTATGCTCTTTTGTTTTTTTATGTATCCGTTCTCTTTCATAGACGACACAGCCGCCGACTTCGATAGCCTGCAGGTCGCTGTAGCTCATCTTTATTCCGTCATTGTAGACATCCCTGCCAAGCGCAGTGATATCCTGCTTTACCTTCTGCGCAGGAATCCCCAGCACCCTCTCAACATTCGGACTGACATATTCTACTGTTCTTCCGGTTTCTGACAGCATAAGAAAAACGTCATTCATATTTTCCGCCAAAATGCGGAAAACCTGTTCACGGTACTGTACCTCCAGCTCCTTTTTTTTCATATCAATATGATAGTGTCTGTTTGCCAGCACAAACAGAAGCACAATCACAAGTACCATTACCACCAAAAACACGAGACTCCGGGAAGTTCCTAAAACCTGATTGGCATACTCGATAACAACAGCATTTGGTATGATGGAGATTAAATACCAGTCCTGGATACTGTTGATAGCAGTAAAGGCAAAGATGTACTCCTCGCCGGAAAAGTGAAACCGCATGACTCCCTTTTCATGATTTGACAGCTTCTCTTTAAATTCATCCACATCTTCGATGTCATTGCCATTGATTGTAATCACATCAAAAATATTGGAAAAAGTATGGTTGCTGTTTTTGTGCTTAGAGCGTATCAATATATCTCCCTGTCCGTTGACAATATAAGAAAATCCTGTATTCTGATAAAACGAAAGTGAAAACTCATCGCTAAGCTCGGACACAAGACGTCCCTTCTGGACAATTCCTCTTGTTCCATTTTTAAATAAGAAGCTTTTATAGTAGCCCAATGTACGCTGTCCGGTATACTCATCCAGATACGGCTCCCTGATGCCCTCCTCGGAAAAGCTCTCATATACCTGCAGCTCCTCTCCGGTAAGCCTGCGCCCCTTCCCGATACGGTTTGAGTACATAATGCCGCGGTCAAGATTAATGACTGTATAATCAGCCTTTTCATTCTCAAACATTTCCAGTTTATTTAAGATGGCATCAGAATCCCATGAATTATATTGAGAAATATTTTCCATAAGATTATTCAGCATTTCTTTATCCTTTTCGATATAGATATCAAAAGCATACGCTCCCTGTGAAGTAATTTCCAGGGTTTCGGAAACCAACTGATTCCAGAGTGTGCGATTCATATTTACCAAATAATAATATCCGCCAAACAGGAGCAGTATCACTGATATCAATACCAGAAATATTGTTCCCTGCCTTAGTTTCCTGCTCAAAGCCATTTCCTCCTAATTGAACCTGCCGTCGAGTAAATCAACTGCCTGATCCGCACTCATCCGCTCTAGCAATTGTGTGCTGCATTCCTGCAAAGCTTCGTCAAGCAGCAGCTTCAGGTTATGATCCGACCCTATCATAATATTTCCGCCATTCTGCATATACTCCACCGAAGGCGCAAGCGCCCTGTCAGAGGGAGGCGTGTTGTTCTGCAGCGGCGTATAGCTGCTCTGGCTGTCACAATATTCCGACACGACCTCCGGCTGCATGATATACTCTACAAATTTCTTCGCTTCTTCCAGATTATCACTGCCTGCATTCACACTGATGCAGGTATTCAAATCAATCACCAGTATACAGTCATCCTCCAAGATTGGAAACGGATGGACACCATACGAAAAGTCCGGATTGAGCATTGCCAATTTGCCGGAACCCCAGCCGCCTGCTATCAGGAACGGGCGCCCGCCCTCAGCAAAAATTTCCAAATCATCAGAGACTGGCTCTGCATTCAGCGCCTCCTGTGGGTCAATCCAGCCTCTTGCAATCATATCTGCCGCCATCTCGATTCCGGGGCGCAGATATTCTGCCAAGTCGGATTCCCCCGTATTAAACCTCTCTATCTCCGCAAGCGGATTTTCCTGCTCATATACAGGATACAAGCCTTTTGCCGCTATCAGGCTTCTCAGGGAATGATCGTTATTGGCAACAATCGGTGTAATTCCCTGTTTGACAAAATAATCACATACCTGTGTCAATTCATCGAGGTTTTGGGGCACTTTCTGGTGGTGTTTCTCTAACAAATCATAATTCACATACAATCCATAAGCAGAAATACAGGTTGGGATAAAATATATTGCTCCCTGCGCATCCGCAAACTGTCCTTTCACCAAATCATTCAATTGCTCTGTCGCTTCAAGGTCTGACAAATCCGCAAGCTGTCCCTCTGCTGCAAGCTTCAGCACATGGTCATGGTCTGTCATAATCACGTCGTCCAGTACTCCTGCATTGGACCGCTTTTCCAATATATCCCAATAATCCGGCTCCTTTATGCCTTCATAGGTTGCCGTAACATTGGGATTCTCATCCATAAAGCCATGAAGCGCATTCTCTATCGCAACCAGCCTCCATGCCTCTGTGCGAAAGCCGAAAAATGTAATTTCCTTCTCCGTCTCCCATGCAATCTCCATTCTCTCGTCCAAAATGACAGCGCTTTTTTTATGATTCATACAGCCGCCCAGCATTGTGAGAAGCACTGCACAAGATATTATTACGCAAATCCTTTCAATAACCCTTCTCATGCATCTTCCCCCTAATCATACAATAATGAAAAAAGACCTCCCGAAATCCCGGAAAGCGTCTCCAGACTGTATCGCAAATTATTTGTTCACCTATTTCTATTCTAAATATCCCTCGTTATTTTGTAAAGCAGAATTTTCCACAAAAAGAAGGGGGACTGGCGGAGGTTTCGTAACGTCAGGACGAAAACGTCAGATAGTATCCCTCCGGCTGCCGTTTTCTGTTCATTGAAACCGAAAATGAAACAGTTGTCAGTACACAGAAGGGCTGCAGTCCTATGTTGGGACAGGCTGGCGGAGAATGCTGACATTTGGAGTCCAATCGCCTGTACCGGCATAGGACTGCCGCCCTTCGTCCTGACTAAAATAATCCATAAGGCTGAACTGTTACGGAGGAACACTCATTTTTTGTCGAATGCTTGTACAAACTGGAAAAATATGGTAAAATTTTTTCTTATAAAAATTATTTAGGTGGTGGTTACAACGAAACGGCAATACACAAGTCAAAATGTATATGATGCGCTTCAGAACAGGCTTCACTACATTTTTAACGAGTTTGACAATATCTATGTTTCTTTTTCCGGCGGAAAGGATAGCGGACTGCTGTTGAATCTGACGCTTGATTTTCAGAAAAAATATTATCCGAATAAAAAAATCGGTGTTTTTCACCAGGATTTCGAAGCGCAGTACACTGTAACAACCGAATATATCGAGAGAACCTTTGCAAAAATCGAGCAGGACGTGGAGCCTTACTGGGTCTGCCTCCCTATGGCGACCAGAACAGCCCTCAGCAGCTATGAAATGTTCTGGTATCCCTGGGACGATACCAAGGAATCCGCATGGGTACGCCCTATGCCTGACCACCCGTACGTCATCAATCTGAAAAACAATCCGATGACAACCTATCACTACCGCATGCATCAGGAAGACCTTGCCAAACAGTTCGGGCGGTGGTACCGCATGTCGCATGGCAATAAAAAGACCATCTGTCTTCTCGGCATTCGTGCTGATGAGTCCCTGCAGCGTTACAGCGGGATTGTAAACCGAAGATACGGTTATGACAATACCTGCTGGATCAGCCAGCAGTTCAAAAATGTCTGGTGCGCCTCCCCTATGTATGACTGGACTTTATATGATGTATGGCATGCAAACTATCTTTTTTCTTATGATTATAACCACTTATATGACCTGTACTATATGTCCGGCCTGAAGCCTGACCAGATGCGCGTTGCATCTCCCTTTAATGATTATGCCAAGGACAGCCTGAATCTGTACCGTGTCATCGACCCTGAAATCTGGGCAAAGCTTGTCGGCAGGGTCAGAGGCGCAAACTTCGGCGCGATTTACGGAAAAACAAAAGCGCTCGGCTACCGCAGCCTGACGCTTCCTGAAGGGCATACATGGGAATCCTACACAAAATTCCTGCTTGATACGCTTCCGGTGCGGCTGAGAAATAATTATATCAAGAAGTTTAAATCCTCCATAGATTTCTGGCACACGGTCGGCGGAGGACTGGAAGAGCGGACCATTGAAGAGCTGCTTGAGCATGGCTATCATATCCGCCGCAACGGCATTTCTAATTATACGATTATGAAAAATTCCCGTGTCATTTTTATCGGCAAACTGCCTGACCATACGGACGATATCAAATCCACGAAGGATATCCCAAGCTGGAAGCGCATGTGCTACTGTATCCTGAAAAATGACCACATCTGCCGTTTTATGGGCTTTGGCCTGACAAAACAGCAGCAGAACAATATCAATCTGTTGAAACAGAAATATCAGAATGTAGGTGAAATGCTATGACATATAAAAGCCCGGTATATCAGGTAATCCCGGTTCCGATAGAAAAAATAAAGCCCAATACCTATAATCCCAATACAGTCGCTCCGCCGGAATTAAAGCTCCTGTACGACAGCATCAAGGAGGACGGCTACACGATGCCTGTCGTATGCTACTATGATAAGGACACCGATACTTATATCATCGTCGACGGCTTCCACCGCTACCGCATTATGCTGGATTATCCCGACATATACGAACGCGAGGGCGGCGTACTGCCTGTTTCCATCATCGACAAGCCCCTTTCAAACCGTATGGCAAGCACAATACGTCACAACCGCGCAAGGGGTTCACACGATGTTGACCTTATGAGCAACATCGTTAAAGAGCTGCACGAGCTTGGACGTTCTGACGCATGGATTTCCAAGCACCTTGGGATGGATAAGGATGAGATTCTGCGCCTGAAGCAGATTACCGGTCTCGCCGCACTGTTTAAGGATATTCCATTCGGCAGCGCATGGCTTCCGGTTGACGACGAGGCGCCTGACGGAGCCGAGCCGTTCCCCGATGACGAATGAGATAACCAATAAAATCTGCACACAAAAAGCCCAGCCAATCAAATTCATCGGCTGGACTTTTCTGTTATTCCAAATTGTCCGGTTTTCTATTGAACTCCACCAGTCTTGCAAGCTCCTTTTTCTGCTCTGCACTGAGTATTTGTATTTCACAAAAGATTTCTTCGGCACATTTCACGCTGGTTTTCCTGCCGGTCATGATGTAGTCACAGCCTGTATCCAGAAAATCAGCTATCCGCAAAAGCGCATCTGATGAAAAGCCTTTCTTTCCTGTTTCAATCTCATAGAGAAACTTATCGGACAGCTTGACATGATTTGCCATCAGCTCTCTTGAGCACCCCTTTTGTCTGCGCAGTGTTTTGATTCTCTCTCCGGCCGCTTTATAAAGCTCCGATTTGCTTTTATCCATATGGTTCTCCCTTTTGTATCTCTTATCTGCATGTGCAGTCCGGCAATAAGACCTTTTGTTCCTATTTTTACCTGCTTTTACAATACATGTTTTACAGACAAGTTCCATATTTCAGGAAGAAACTCTGCGTTTTCAAAATTTAACTACATTTTTTGAGTATTTTATCATAGTTTAATCGATCTCCTGTTCCAAATTGCGGAACAGACCACAGTGAAAAAAGTCATCCAGCGAAACCTCCAGCCCGTCACAAATCATCTTTATCGTGACAATTCCAGTATTTCTGCTGTTTCCCCACATAATATTTTTGAGTGTTGACGGCGGTATTCCGGCACGATATGCCAACTGTGAAATCTTCATATTTCTTTCATCGCACAGTCCCCTTATTCTCGCCACCACAGCTTCCTGCGTCTTCAATCCGATTCACCCCGGTACAAATCTTGTAATCACAACCGCTTCTTTCATATTTTCTCATATTACAAAATTTGTATTCACGCTTAGGTCCTTATATGGTCCCGGGGCAAATTTAGCGTCAGTGTACACTGACGCTAATATTCTAGTACAACGAATAATAAGTTTCTGATACATTGACGCAGAATGATTGTTTCATATGCAAGGCGGAGGAATGAGGCGTAGCGGTGGCTACGTCGATTGACGACAACGCCGCAGATGAAAAATCAGACAAGTCAAAGTGGC
>JAGAQJ010000055.1 GCA_017622845.1 Lachnospiraceae bacterium
AGCGTGAAGCCCCCCTCAAGATGAGATATCCCCCACAGAAGTGGGTAAGACCCCTTGAAGACTACGAGGTAGATAGGGCATGGGTGTAAGTGCAGCAATGCATTAAGCTGAATGCTACTAATCGGTCGAGGGCTTATCCTGAGAGGTATGGGTAAGAATGTGAAGAAGATGGAATAACAGGGAATAGGAAAAGATAAGTTTTTGTGTTCGGTTTTGAGGGAACAAGGTTCCAATTTTCCTCGATAGCTCAATGGTAGAGCACTCGGCTGTTAACCGAGTTGTTGTAGGTTCGAGCCCTACTCGGGGAGTTTAATATTTTGTAGTTATATATAGAAGCATTTATGTAAGTGAATACATACGTATTCATTTTTTTTGTGTTCTTTTAATTTTTTAAGTAAATGAAGATATAAAAACTTTGTAAATATTTTAACAAACAAGTTTACCCCATTTAAATTGTCTGATATATTAAGAGAAGGAATGAAGGAACTGTAAAATAGATATATTATAAGAAGCAAGGGTTGATTCTTATAATCAACATGCATAAAGTAGATAGACTGTACCAATGCTGTGTTTTCAAGCATTTCTGGCGTCGGTGTACAGAGCGATACGGTCAGAAAAGAAAATTGGCGAAATTACATGGTCTGAGGCGTGTTGCCCCTGTACACTGACGCTGGCGTAAAATTGGTATAGCCAGTACAACGATTTCTAAATAACTCAATCAAATAACTTGCCTATTTTCCCGATTGCACATGGCAAATATTGGTCTGGTTATTTGCGAAACGTTGTACTGGATAATTTGCAGTTCACTACGCACTTGCTGCGGAGTGAGAGAGACTGGATTACGTCAAGCATCAAGTCACCACGAAGTTATAAAACAGCTTGTAAATTATTATGTAAAGAGGTAAATAGATATGAGAGTATTGGAGAATTTGGAACCCAAAAAGGTTTATTACTATTTTGAGGAGATATGCAATATACCTCATGGTTCGGGAAATCTTGACAAAATCAGCAGTTATCTGGCTAAGTTTGCAGAGGATAGAGGATTGTTTTATATCAGAGACGCCAGCAATAATGTAATTATTATTAAGGAGGCTGCGCAGGGCTACGAGACAGTTGAACCTATTATCCTGCAAGGACATATGGATATGGTTGCAGTAAAAAAGAGCGATTGTGATATTGATTTGAAGAACGACCCGCTTAGATTAAAAATAGATGGCGATGATATCTATGCTGAGGGTACTAGCCTTGGCGGAGATGATGGAATCGCAGTTGCATATATATTGGCAATACTTGATTCTGATGATATTGCGCATCCGCGGATTGAAGCTGTGATAACGACTGATGAAGAAGTCGGAATGGAAGGTGCTGCAGCGATTGACTTGTCTATGTTAAAGGCAAAGCGCATGCTCAATATAGATTCAGAAGAGGAAGGAATCCTTCTTACAAGCTGTGCCGGAGGTATGAGAACAGACTGCCATATACCGATAAAAACAGAAGAACGTCAAAGTGGAATATTGATGGATGTTACTGTGGGAGGACTATTAGGAGGTCATTCCGGTACAGAGATTCATAAGGAGCATGCAAATGCAATTAAACTTTTGGGAATAACATTACAGCGGATATTGAAAAAAGTTCCATTTAGATTAGTGACAATTAATGGCGGTGAGAAGGACAACGCGATTCCACGTGAGGCGTCTGCTGTGATATGGATTGCGCAGGAGCAAAAAGAAGCTTTTGTGAGTGAACTTACTCAAATCGAAGCGGCAGAAAAGAACGAGAACAAGTCAAAAGAAAAGCAGTTATTTATCAAAGCGTCTGAATCAGACAGTCAAATTGCAGCAGTTTTTGACAGGGATAGTACAGATAGGGTTCTTGCATTTTTGGTGCTTTTGCCCAATGGTGTTATGGCAATGAGCGCAGACATTGACGGATTGGTTGAAACTTCATCAAATGTCGGTATATTAAAGACAGATACCGTCGAGGTGGTTGCAAGCAGTGCGATCAGAAGTGCTATAGAAACGGCAAAGCATAAGGTAAATTTGCAGATTGACACGCTTGCAAAGGCTTTTGGAGGTTATATTGAGACTCATGGTGAGTATCCCGGCTGGCAGTTCAATCCTGACTCAAAGCTGCGGGCTGATATGGTAAGGATATATAAAGAAATGTATGGAAAAGACGTGAAGGTCGAGGCACTGCATGCAGGGCTTGAGTGCGGCATTATGATAGCAAAGATTCCCGGACTGGATTGCGTTTCCTTTGGACCGGATATTTTTGATATTCATACAACAGAAGAACGGTTGAGTATATCTTCAACATCAAGAATGTGGGAGTATTTGCTTGAGATTCTGAGACAGAAATAGATTTTACACAGATAAAATGTAAGAACACAAAAGGAGAAGGTAAGATGACAGCGAATTTTAGAGAATTTAATCCGGGAAATGCTTCACAAAATGAAAGTAGTAATAAAGAAAGCAAATCCCCTAAAAAAATAGTTGGAATCATTGCCGCTGTATTGATATTGGCAGTGTTAGCATTTGAGTCGGTTTATTCTATCGGAGAGCAGGAGCAGGGAGTGGTTACAACCTTTGGGCACGCGGGAAATGTGGTGACATCAGGATTGCATTTTAAGATTCCGTTTGTACAGAAGGTAACAAAGGTGAATACAACCATTTTAGGATTTCCGATTGGCTATCGGATGAGTGAGGAGGAAGCAATTAGTCAGGAACAGATAGATGATGAGTCGCTGATGATTACATCGGATTTCAACTTTGTAAATGTAGATTTCTATGTGGAATACAAGGTTTCCGACCCTATAAAATATTTGTATCATTCTCAGCAGCCCAAGGAAATACTCAAAAATATTGCACAGTCTTGTATCAGAAATATTATAAGCAACTATGCCGTCGATGATGTAATTACAACAGGAAAGAGTAAGATACAGGCAGAAATAAAGGAAATGATTATTGAGAAGCTTGAGGAACAAGACATTGGATTAATGCTTGTAAATATATCCATGCAGGATGCAGAACCGCCTACAGAGGAGGTAATCGAGGCATTCAAAGCCGTAGAGACTGCAAAGCAGGGTAAGGAGACTGCTATTAACAATGCCAATAAGTATAGGAATGAAAAGATTCCGGAGGCAAGTGCAAAGGCTGACCAGATTATTCAGGCTGCAGAAGCAGCAAAGCAGGAAAGAGTGAATGAGGGCATAGCACAGGCAGCAAGATTTAATGAAATGTATGCAGAATATGAAAAGAATCCTGTACTCACAAAACAGAGAATGTTCTATGAGACAATGGAGGAGGTTCTTCCGGGAGTAAAGCTGATTATAGATGATGGAAGCGGTGATTTGAACAAAACCTTGTATCTTGATGAGCTCCGTCTGGAAGATATTACAGGCAGCAACTCGAAATCGTCTGTAGAAACTGCAGATACACAGGAGGAAGAATGATATGAAGAAGAAGATTGGCAGTGTATTGGGACTGATTATCGTTGCCGCAGCAGTAGTGATACTGGCAAATTCTGCTTTTGTGATAAAGGAAAACCAATATGGTCTGGTACGTCAATTTGGAAAGATAGAGCGCGTTATATCGGATTCAGGACTGTATTTTAAGATACCGTTTATACAGGAAAAGGATACGGTTACGAAGGAACTTTTGCTGTATGATATAGCAAAGTCAGATGTCATTACGCAGGATAAGAAATCAATGATTGTGGACAGCTTTGTTTTGTGGCGTGTTACGGACCCCAAGGTATTTGCACAGACTTTAAATACCTCTGAGCAGAATGCAGAGGGCAGAATTAATGTAGCCGTATACAATTCCATCAAAAATGTAATCAGCAGCATGACACAGTCGGATATTATTGCAGCGAGAGGTCAAAAGCTGACAAGCTTGATTGTGGAGAATGTTACAGGAATCAATCAGTATGGCATAGAGATTACCTCTGTTGAGATTAAGCTTCTTGATTTGCCGGAAGACAATAAAAATGCTGTGTTTGAGCGAATGATATCTGAGCGTGAGAACATTGCAGCTACATATACGGCAGAGGGAAATGCCGATGCACAGAAAATTAAGAATACAACAGATAGGGAAACGGCAGTGATGATTTCAGAAGCGGAAAAATCAGCTGAGATTTTAAAGGCGGAAGGTGAGGCAGAGTACATGAAGGAGATTGCTGCTGCCTATGATGGTGAGATGAAGGCTGACTTCTACAGCTTTACCAGGAGCTTAGATGCGCTTAAAAATTCTGTTCAAGGCGGCAATAAAACAGTTATTTTGGATAAGGATTCGCCTATCACACAAATTTTTTATAATCATTAATTGGTACAAATATACCTCAAATGGCTGAAAAACCATTTGAGGCATATTGTTACGCTTCTGCTGAAGAGTCACCAAGTCTCATGTAGAAGCATATAAGATATAGACCGCAGATTCCAACCAGGGCATAAATAATTCTGGAGAACCAGGTCATGCTGCCAAAGATAGCAGCCACGAGATTAAAATCAAAGAAACCAATTAATCCCCAATTTACTGCACCAATGATTGCGATGGTCAATGCGATGCCATCTATAAATTTATTACCCATATTTTCGCCTCCTTGCAATTAATATTTACATAAATAAAAAAATTATACATAAAAAAGCTTAAATTTATTGTCACTTTTTCTCAATAAATCAAGACGAAAATAGTAGAATAATATAATTATTTCATAAAGTTTATGTAAATAAATTGAAATGTAGGAATTTATGTGGTATTCTATTGATGCATGAAATTTTGCATTATTTCTGCATCTGTATTTAATACATTGTTTATTCGTTACAGTTCAGCCTATAGGGGAATACCTGCCGCGAACCTTGTAAGAGGGCGCAGAGGTTGAGAAGGCGCAAGCTGCTGCAAAGTGATGCTGTATGCTTATGTCTTATAACAGAAAGTCATAAGGCGGAGCTGTCAGGCTATACAGATGGAAGAGGAGGAGTGCATTATGAAGGTTGCTGGTAGTTTAAAATGTAAAAATGCATCCAAAGCAAATGGCAGGACAATAGCAGAGAAAAAGACAGAATCAAAGAACATGGTTTTGGGGCAAATAAAATTAGAGGATTTAGAGCAGGAGAGGTTAGAAGTGAGAAAATCAGTAGAAAAGAAAACATCATCAAAGAAACCGGTAGAAAAGAAATTGGTAAATGCAGCAGCAGTTGAAACAAAGGCAGAAGAAACTGTAGTTGAGGCAGCTGAGACTGTAGCTGAGGTTAAGACAGAAGAAACAGCAGCAGTTGAGACCAAGACAGAGGCAGCAGAAGTTGAGACTCCGGCAGAAGAAGCAGTTGAGGCCAAAAAGGAAACAAAGTCCGCAGGCAGACCTGCAAAGACAGCAGCAAAGAAGGAAACAAAAGAAACAAAGGAAACCAAAACAACAAAGGTAGCAAAGACAGTAACTTCTGAGAAGGTTGTTCTGCAGATTGGCGGAAGAGCAGACTTATCTATGGATAGTCTGGTTGAGCGGGTAAAGGCTGCATATGTTGCAGAAGGCCATAAGGCAGATGCAATTAAGAATATTGAAGTGTATATTAAGCTTGAGGAGAATATGGCATATTATGTAATTGATGGATATGCTTCTGGTATCAGCTTGTATTAATTCGTTTATTTTAGAACGACATTTCACTGTGACAGACTAAGCCTCAGATATCAGCCGATAGATACCTGAGGCTTTTAATTTAACTGTTAATTTTGGAAAATCAACCATACAGAAATGATTGTGGCGCGCTTGTGGGAGCTTGTCCGCTAAGGGCATATTGCACTGCTGCTTCTATAGAGCGGAGCTTTTATGGTTCGATATCACGGGAAAAAATAATATGAAGACTATCGAGCTCTTCTTTTGTGATATTTGTAAACTGATCTAAGATAATATCAATATTGCTCCCTTTTGCATTGCAGAGCAGGTATATTACATCAGTAAGCTGCGATACAATATCTTTCATACGCATAGTATCGATTTTTTCATGTTTTGTTGTATTTTTCGTTGAATTCATAATAGTAACCCCATTGCATTTTATTAATAATAAACATAGCACAATATAATGCAGTTGTCAAAAACTAAAAGCGTAATTGTTTTGTATAACCATTATCATACATTTACTATCGAATATAAAAGGTAAAGAAAAGCCGGATATAATTTATATTGTCAGTCCTAAATAATTATCAAACGCTTCTGAGTAGATTTTTCCATAACACTCTGTTGATATTTTGCCTGAACGATAGAGCGCATAGGCTTCTCGGCAGGCCTCCTTCAGTTCCGGGGAATTTCCGTACAGTTCACCGATTCTGTGTACCCTTTCGATTAATTCACATTCTAATACACTATATCTTTCAAAAGATTTCATTTTCAGACATTTCCCTTCCGTACAATTCAGATGAAAATGATTGCTGTAGTCTATATGGCTGCATTGCCGCTATATTGTAAAGCGTAGCATAAAAAATTTTCAGAATCAATAATGAAACGGCAATTTGCAAAGAAAAGGCTGGCTGGCGGTTACCGGTTACCGTCCGCTTGTCGTCAAGGCAGAGGGAATTGTGTGCTAAAATACAGTTGGGTGTGAACAGTAGCGCAATCCAACAAACATTCCGCTCTCGCCGAGGGCCGAACTGTTACGAGGTATCCGAAAAAATGACATAAATTCTTGACTTTAAGAGATAATGTCGGTAGGATTATTTTAAAAGGATTGTTGCAAAGTTACATATTGCGGCAGGAAAGGAAAGGTAAAAATGGACAATTCAGAGTTAACGAAGAGACCAGTGTACATTGTTGGTCATAAAAATCCGGATACTGATTCCATATGCTCTGCGATTGCATATGCATATCTGAAAAATGAGTGTGATAAGACCTGCAGGTATATTCCTGCAAGAGCAGGACAGGTCAATCAGGAGACGCAGTATGTGTTGAATGCTTTTCATGCAGAGCCTCCAATTTATCTTCATGATGTGATGACGGATGCCAGAGATATTGATATGAATGATGTGGAGGGCGTTACAGAGGACGTATCGCTCAAAAAAGCATGGCATCTGATGAGAGACAGGGGAGATGTTACAGTGCCTGTCATTGCTCAGGAAAAGCTTACGGGAATTATTACAATTGGAGATATTGCCAATGCCTATATGGATGTGTACGATAATGGCATCTTGTCGCGTGCGAAGACTTCCTATAAAAATATCCTGGAAACGCTTGATGCGCAGATGCTTGTAGGAGATGAAAACGGATATTTTGAGAGCGGAGAGGTTGTGATAGCAACGGCAAATCCGGATGTCCTTGAAGACTATATCCATTCCGGGGATATGGTTATACTGGGAAACCGGTATGAGACGCAGCTCTGTGCGATTGAGATGGGAGCGGCATGTGTGATTGTTACCATGGGGGCAAAGATTTCAAAGACAATACAAATCTTTGCCAAGGAACACAATTGTATTCTTATCAATACGCCATATGATACTGCAACCGTGGCAAGGCTAATCAATCAAAGTATGCCTATCGGGTATTTCATGAGAAGGGATAAGCTCACAACCTTTAAGATAACGGATAAAACTGAGGATATCAGAGCTATTATGAAAAAGAAAAGATATCATGATTTTCCTGTGCTTGATGAGGAGGACCGGTATGTCGGCATGATTTCGCGCCGTACCTTGCTGAACCTGCGGAAGAAGCAGTTGATTCTTGTCGATCACAATGAGCTTTCCCAGACAGTTGATGGGATAGAATTTGCAGATATTCTGGAGATTATTGACCATCATAGAATTGGCACGCTTGAAACGGTTTCTCCGGTTTTCTTCAGAAATCAGCCGCTTGGCTGTACAGCTACGATTATCTATCAGATGTATCAGGAAAAGGAGATTGAGATTCCGAAAAATATTGCAGGACTGATGATGTCTGCCATTATTTCAGATACGCTGATGTTTCATTCACCGACAGTTACGGAGATTGACAAGGCAGCAGCACAAAAGCTGTCTGAAATCTGTGGAATTGAGATTGAAGAATTTGCGATTGACATGTTCGGTGCCGGAAGCAATCTCAGCGATAAGGAAGCAGATGAGATATTTAAGCAGGATTACAAAAATTTTTCTGTGAATGGCTTTGATTTTGGCGTAGGACAGATTAATTCTATGAACAGCATAGAGCTTGAGGAGATAAAGGAGAAGATTGAGCCGTATGTCAGGGAGCATCTGCCTGAATTGCCTGTAGACATGTGCTTTTTCATGCTTACGAATATTGTTTATGAAAAGACGGAACTGTTATGCTTTGGCGACAGGGCTGAGGAGCTTGTGAGAGAAGCATTCAGGCTTCCTAAAAACCAGAAAAAATTTGAACTCAAAAATCTTGTCTCAAGAAAGAAGCAGCTGATTCCGGCGTTTGTTTCAATACTGCAGCAGTGGGAGAAATAGCGTCGGCAGTTTTATTGCAGCAATTAGCATCCGGACACCCGTCAGCGCTGCTGACAATTTTCCCTGAGTGCCCGGATGCATCTAAAAAAACATCATAGAATATTCTATGATGTTTTTTAGAATCGGAGTGACAAGATTCGAACTTGCGACCTCCACCTCCCTAAGATGGCGCTCTAGCCAAACTGAGCCACACCCCGAAATCGTATGTATTTCTTAACGACATGTTTTAGTATACACATTTGCATACGAAATGTCAATAAAAAATTAGAATAAATTTTGTAACAGGGTAACAGTTCAGCCGTTTATGCATTCGGCAGCTCCCTATAGAAATGATGGTACGACTTGCCTTTAGTGAGCAAGCTCCCGCGGTTATATTGTACAACCATTTCTGCATGGCTGACTGTTACCAAATTATTTGCAAAATTTAGAAATGATGTTGACAATTGTCAGACAATTTGCTATATTGTTTATAGATTCGTGATAACTCCATCACGGATGAGCATTTTAAATGCTTTTCACTTAACTCTTTTTCAATATAGTAATCCTTAGAAGAAAGCTTCTTCATGACAGTATCCTCCCAATTTTGCTGCCGGAATGAAGCTTTCTTTGTTTATGCCAGTGATGCGGCTGACAGCATTGAAACAAAATGGTATAATAAAAAAAGAAAGGGTAATAGTATTCAGGTTGAACTGTTGCAAGAAAGGAAAAGGTATTTGTACATGGACAGAGCACTGATTGTAGGTGTCAATATAACAACAGACAGAAAGAAGGGAAGTTTTAGTCTGGCAATGGACGAAATGATGAGCCTGGTTAAAGCGTGTGGCATGGAGCCTGTCGGGCGGATTGAACAGAATATGGAATATGCCAATGCTGGCACTTATATCGGCTCTGGCAAGGTTGACGAGGTGCATGAGATGGTCAGAGCGCTGGAGGCTGATATTGTGGTATTTGATAATGGCTTATCACCGATACAGCTTAGAAATCTGCAGAGAGAGCTTGATTGCCCGGTAATGGACAGAACGACCCTGATATTGGAAATATTTTCTACGAGGGCGAGGACAAGAGAGGCGAAGCTGCAGGTTGAAGTTGCAAGGCTGCAATATATGCTCCCAAGGCTTGTAGGGCTTCATGATGCTTTATCCAGACAGGGCGGCGGAAGCGGCGCAGTCAGCAATAAGGGGGCAGGAGAGAAAAAGCTTGAGCTTGACAGGCGAAGGCTTGAGCAGCGGCTTACAAGTATGAAACGGGAGCTGGAAGGAATCGCAGGAGAACGTGAGACACAGCGCAAGAAGCGTGCGGAATCAGGCATTCCACGAGTTGCCCTGATCGGATATACGAATGCCGGAAAGTCTACGATTATGAATACGCTGCTGTCTGCATATGTTGAAGATGAAGAAAAGAAGGTTTTTGCAGAGGATATGCTGTTTGCCACGCTGGATACCACTGTGAGAAGAATTGCGCCGCCAAACCAAAATGCATTTTTGCTGTCTGATACAGTAGGTTTTATATCAAACCTTCCGCATAATCTGGTAAAGGCTTTCCGGTCAACGCTGGATGAGGTCAGGGAGGCGGACTTGCTGCTTCAGGTTGTGGATTATTCCGATGAAAATTATATGGAGCATATCAAGGTTACAGAGGATACGCTCAAAGAGCTTGGAGCTGAGACGATACCGATGCTTTATCTGTTTAATAAGGCGGATTTGTGCGGAATGGGTGAATTTGCCGCGGTTCAGGGTGAAGATAAAATTTATATGTCAGCAAAATCTTCCAATGGAATAGAGGCGCTTTTGTCGCTGATTGCAGGGAAGCTGTCAGGAGGCTACAAGGACTGTACGCTGATGATTCCTTATAAAAGAGGGGATATTACAGCGTATCTCAATGAACATGCTGTGGTGCATTATATGGAATATCAGGAGGAGGGTGTATTTATGGAGGTCAATATGAGCCTGATTGATATTGGAAGGTATAAGGAGTTTATCATAAATTAGTGCCTTTTCCGGGCAGCAGGATAGCAGGGGTAATGGCTGCCTTCTTGGTGAATGTTTACAATTTGTTTAAAGTTTGATAACAAAAAAGTGGTATTATGTATATCAAAAGACGAAGGATAACATTCACAGGAGGAAAAAAAGATGGTCGGAGAGGGCAAGAAAACCAATTTTAAAGTGAAAATGCACAATATTTTGTTTGCAATAGGCGCTGTGGGTGTTATAATAATAAACACAGCATCATGGCAGAGCGTTGCATTCAGTGACTGGTATATAAAAAATATTTTTCCGATATGGCTGAACACCTATGCCCGTCTTACCAGCAAGGTATCTGTAAGCGTGGGAGAGATTATGCTCGTGCTTGCAGCAGCAGTGACACTGTTTGGAATGTGTTTTTTTGTTATAAATATGTTATGCAGAGGAAAATATAAAAGAGCGGTCAGAAGGTTTGGCGCTTTTTATGCGTGGACAGCGCTTGCAGTCTGCTATGTGATGACGTTCAACTGCTTTATCCTGTATCATGGCTCAAGCTTTTCCGAAAAATATCTGGTTCGTGAGACGGAGCCTGACAGGATGATTGCTTCTGTTTCAGATAATGCAGTGGCACAGATTTCTGCGGCAGAATACGCATCAGCCAATGAAAATGTCTATACAAAAAAGGATTTGGCAGCGCTGCGGGATTATATTGTAATTCAGTGCAATACTCTGGCGCGTGAAATTGACCATGATGACAGCGGCAGTGCATATTATGACGGAGATTTGGTGGAAGCCTCAAGACAGGCAATGATGAAGCTTGGAGAAGAATATGACCAGCTTTCCGGCTTTTATGTTACGCCGAAATATTTAAGCTGTTCTGAGTTTTTCAGCCAGCAGTATATTATGGGATATTATTTCCCGTTTTCGATGGAAGCAAATATCAATTCTGTTATGTATATTACAAATGTAGCGCCGACAGTATGTCATGAGCTTGCGCATACAAAAGGCTTTATCTATGAAGATGATGCAAATATGATAGGCTTCCTGGCATGTATTCAATCAGATGATAAGTTTCTGCAGTATTGCGGATATCTTAGTGTATTAAATTATGTAAACAATGACTTCTATGAGTCTATTGGAAAGAATGACAGCGTTTACAGAAGCCATGTAAGAATCAGTGACACGGTAGCAGATGACAATATTTTCCTGACAAGAGAAAGCTGGCAGGAGGTCGAGAAAAAAGCTGTTGTGAAGACTGCTGCTGTCAAAAAGGTTTCAAACACACTGATGAATACAACATTGAAGCTTAACGGTGTTGAGGAGGGAACGCTTCAATACAGAGAGGTTGTAGGCTTGCTGTTAGCGTATTATGATGGCGAGCTGTATTAGTCGGAGGTGGACACAGCTTATGGGTGATATTCTTTCATATGTATATGAATTTGGGGGCTTTACCTTTGCGGAAAAGCCCTTTTGTGAAATTGACGGACTTGTTTTTTCACATCTTTCTTATTTCATTTTTAACGATATCATTCCTGCAATCGGTGACAACAAGCCGTCCATTGCACTGTGCGATGTGGCGCAGCAGATGGACTGGCATCATTTTATTTCAGTAAAATGGGAGCTTGATAAAAACAGAGAGCTTTTTTATAAGATTGCGTTCTCACGCAGATATAGAAATACAAAGGCTGACTATTTGGTGGAGGAGGTGAATACAGACGAAGACGTGCAGTTTTGTGCGGTTACGTTTATGCTCGGAAATGGAGATATTTTTATATCTTTCCGGGGAACAGACGACGCACTGATTGGATGGAAAGAGGATTTCTATATGGCATACCGTACACCGGTAGGGGCGCAGATTAGAAGTACAGAGTATGTCAATCAGGTGGCAAAGCTGCTTGCACGGAAGAAAAATCTAAGATTTTATCTGGGAGGACATTCCAAGGGCGGAAATCTGGCAGTGTATGCGGCTATGACATGTGATGAAAGCATCAAACACAGAATCGGAAAAATATATGACATGGACGGACCTGGGTTCCGGCCGGATTTCATGGCAACTCTGGACTATGACGGAATCAAAGACAAGATACTGAAGATTGTGCCGGATGAGTCCTTTGTCGGCATGCTGATGGAGCAGAAAACGGACTTTGAACTGATTAAGAGCAAAGAAATCGGTGTGCAGCAGCATATCTGCTTTTCATGGTGTGTTGAGGGCGACCGCTTTGAGCGCGCTGAAGTCCAGGTTCCGAAGCGCAAGGAGCTTTATGACCGTATCAACAATTGGATTTTTGCACTGGGAATTGAACAGGTAGGGGACTTTATCGAAAGCCTGTTTAAGCTTGTGGAGATTACAGAGGCCAAGACGCTGACGGACCTCAAGAATGTGAAAGGAGGAGAACGTGCGAAAAAACTGCATTCCATGATGCTCGAATATGCCGGAATGAATGATGAGACAAAGCAGATATTTTGGGAAATCAGCGGCTTTATGATCGAGGTTCTGGCGCGCGACCAACAGGAGCGCATCAGCCGATGGAAGATGATTGAAAAGGTGCGGCAGCGGTTGGAACATTGAGAATGTAACTGTTTTCATAAAAACGGCGAAAAGGCTGTAAAAGTGTTTCAAAGATAGTTGACTTTCTGGTAAAAACGATATAAAATACAAGATGTAAGTGCTTACAAAAATGTAAGCAAAACCAATGATTGAAAAGATTGATAGGAGATAATGACATGGAATTATTGAATGCGGCAAAGACCGGAAAAAAGGAAAGACCCATTAAAGTACTTCAGTTTGGTGAAGGAAATTTCTTACGTGCATTTGTTGACTACTTTATTGACATTGCAAATGAAACCGGTAAGTTTGATGGAGATATTGTTCTGGTAAAACCCATTGACTTTGGAAACCTTGATATGTTCCACAATCAGGACTGTCAGTACACCGTTTGCTTAAGAGGCATTGTTGATGGTGAGCCGAAGGTAATCAAGAGAGTTGTGACAAGCGTTGCCGACGCGGTAGATGCTTACAAGGAATATGCAAAGTACAGTGATTATGCCAAGTTAGATTCCCTGAGATATATCGTATCAAATACAACAGAGGCAGGCATTGTATTTGATGATTCGGATAAGTTTGAGTCAGAGCCTCCTAAGACCTATCCCGGAAAGCTCTGCAAGTTCCTTTACACAAGATACCAGCACTTTAACGGTGCGTCAGATAAGGGGCTTGTTATGCTTCCTGTAGAGCTGATTGATGACAACGGCATTCATTTGAAGGAGTGCGTTGTGAAGTTTGCTAAGCTTTGGAACCTTGAGGAAGGCTTCCTTACATGGCTGGATGAGACTTGTGTATTTACTTCTACATTGGTTGACCGTATTGTTACGGGCTATCCAAGAGACGATGCAGAGGAGCTTTGGAAGGAATTCGGATATCAGGACAACATTGTTGTTACTGCTGAGCCGTTTGGTCTTTGGGTTATTGAAAGCGCAAAAGATATCAGCAAGGAGTTTCCGCTTCCTGATGCAGGACTTCCTGTTATCTTTACCGATAACCAGAAGCCTTATAAGCAGAGAAAGGTTCGTATCTTAAACGGTGCACATACGTCTTTCGTTCTTGCATCTTATCTTGCCGGAAATGATTATGTAAGAGAGTCTATGGAGGACGAGCTGATTGGCGACTTCATGCATAAGACAATTTATGATGAGGTTATCCCTACACTTGATTTGCCGAAGCAGGATTTGCTTGATTTTGCAGAGGCAGTAGACGGCAGATTCAAGAATCCGTACATAAAACATGCACTGCTTTCTATCTCTTTGAACTCCGTATCAAAGTGGAGGGCAAGATGCATGCCGTCACTTCTTGGCTATGTGGAGAGAAAGGGCGAGCTTCCCAAGCACCTTACCTTCTCGATTGCAGCATTGATGGCATTCTATACGGGAAGCGAGATTCGTGAGAAAGCCTTGATTGGTCATAGAGACGGACAGGAATACAACATTATGGATGATATGGCTGTTTTGGAGTTCTTTGCGGCAAACAGTGGAAAAGCTTCTGCTGAGTTTGTACAGGCCTATCTGAGCAATGTGGATTTTCATGGTCAGGACCTCACACAGGTTGCAGGTCTTGCAGATGCAGTGACTGCTTATCTTGAGGACATCAGAACACTTGGCATGCGTAAGGCGATTGAGAAGAACTTTTAAGCTTTGATAGTGAAAAGGATATAAAATATGGCAAATTTTATTAAAATCAATGAAAATGACAATGTGGCTGTGGCTTTGGAAGTGATTCCGGAGAATACAACTGTCAGTGTTGGCGGAAGCGAAGTGACTACGGTGATGGAGATTCCGGCAGGCCATAAATTTGCACTGACAGATATGGCAGAGGGAACACCGGTCATTAAGTACGGCTTTCGTATCGGAAATACGACAGCGGCAGTGAAAAAAGGCGAGTGGATTCATACACACAACCTGAAGACCGGCTTGGGTGATTTGCTGGAATACAGCTATGAGCCGAATCTTGCAGAGGAGAAATTCACGGAGGATGTGACTTTTATGGGCTACAACCGTGAAAACGGCAAGGTTGGCGTTCGAAATGAAATCTGGATTATTCCGACAGTCGGCTGTGTCAATAACGTGGCAAGTAAGATTGCAGAGCTGTCCAAGGGGCTTGTAAGAGAAAATATCGAAGCAGTATGCGCATTTCCGCATCCATATGGATGCTCGCAGATGGGTGATGATCAGGAGCACACAAGACAGATTCTTGCAAATCTGATTAACCATCCCAATGCAGGTGGTGTGCTTGTCCTTGGCCTTGGATGCGAGAACAGCAACATTGATGTACTCAAAGGATATATGGGAGATATCAATCCTGACAGAGTGAAGTTCCTTGTCGCACAGGAAAGCGATGATGAGATTACAGAGGGCGTTGAGATTGTAAAAGGACTTGCAGAGTATGCTTCACAGTTCCATCGCGAGCCAATCAGCGTATCAAAGCTTGTTGTCGGCATGAAATGCGGCGGAAGCGACGGTTTCTCGGGAATTACTGCAAATCCTACAGTAGGACGTTTTTCGGATATTTTGATTAGCAAAAAGGGAACAACGATTCTGACAGAGGTGCCGGAAATGTTTGGCGCTGAGACAATTCTCATGAACCGCTGTGCGAATGAGGAGCTGTTCCATAAGACAGTTGATTTGATTAATGACTTTAAAAATTACTTTAAGAGTCATAATCAGACCATCTATGAAAACCCTTCACCGGGCAACAAAAAGGGAGGTATCTCCACGCTTGAGGATAAGTCCCTTGGCTGTACGCAGAAGTCAGGAAGCGCGATTGTAAAAGGCGTATTAGCATATGGTGAGACGGTAAGCACACCGGGCTTGAATCTTTTGAGTGCACCAGGAAATGACCTCGTGGCGGCAACGGCGCTTGCAGCCAGCGGCGCGCATATCGTACTGTTCACAACAGGACGCGGCACACCGTTTGCATGTCCTGTGCCTACGATGAAGATATCAAGCAACTCAAGGCTTGCAGGCAAGAAGGATAACTGGATTGACTTTAATGCAGGCGTTGTGGCAGAAGGCGAGGAGCTTGACACGGCAGGGCAGCGTTTGTTTGATGAGGTTGTAGCAATCGCTTCCGGCAAAGAGGTAAAAAGTGAGCTTGCAGGATTCCACGATATGGCAATCTTTAAACAGGGCGTAACACTGTAAATGAGCCATTATAGAGCGGAATTGCATGGCTTGAGGCAGGAAACCGTAAGGCTGGGCTATTACGGATTTAGAATATAATGAAATAAATGGAGGATTCATAATCATGGCAAAAAAAGTAGTTACAATGGGCGAAATCATGTTAAGACTTTCTACACCCAACAATGAGAAGTTTATTCAGGCAGATGAGTTTGACATCAACTATGGCGGCGGTGAGGCGAATGTAGCGGTATCACTTGCTAACTACGGACATGCTGCAAGCTTCGTGACAGCAGTACCTGACAATGAGTTGGGAGAGTGTGCGATTGCAGCATTAAGAAAGTATGGTGTCGGCACAGAGAACATTGCTAAATGCGGCGAGAGACTTGGCATTTATTATTTAGAGTCAGGCTCAGCAATGAGACCTTCCAAGGTTGTATACGACAGAGCACATTCTTCTATTTCTACGGCTACGGCTGATGATTTTGACTTTGATAAGATTTTTGAGGGCGTTGACTGGTTCCATTTCACAGGCATTACACCGGCTGTATCTGATTCGGCAGCAGTCCTTACAGAGGAAGCATTAAAGGCTGCTAAGAAGCATGGCGTTAAGGTTTCCGTTGATTTAAACTTCAGAAAGAAATTATGGTCCTCAGAGAAGGCACAGAAGGTTATGAAGAACCTTATGCAGTATGTTGATGTCTGCATCGGAAACGAGGAGGACGCAGAGCTGGTATTAGGCTATAAGCCGGGCAACACAGATGTAACAAGCGGTGATTTGGAGCTTGCAGGCTATAAGTCAATTTTCGAGCAGATGGTTGCAGATTACAATTTTGAGTACTGCATTTCTTCTCTTAGAGTAAGCCATTCCGCTTCTGACAACGGCTGGTCAGCATGCATCTACTCAAGAGATACAAAGGAATTTTATCATTCTAAGGAGTACAGCATTCATCCAATCGTTGACCGTGTCGGCGGCGGTGATTCTTTTGCGGGCGGCGTTATCTGCGGATTATTGGACGGTAAGGATTTCAAGGCTGCATTGGAGTTTGGCGTAGCAGCTTCCGCATTAAAGCACACCATTCCGGGCGACTTTAACTTAGTATCCAGAAAAGAAGTTGAGACACTTGCAGGCGGAGATGCTTCCGGACGTGTACAGCGCTAAATTCAGCGTAGAGAGAATAAGCAGCATTCCGCAAAGGCTTCATGCTGTTTGTTCTCTGCCTGATACATGAAACTATATAGAAGAAAATAAGGAGGAATAATCATGGCAAACACAAATCCATTTTCATTGGAAGGTAAGATTGCACTTGTAACAGGTGCTTCCTATGGTATCGGCTTTGCAATCGCTAAGGCGATGGCAGGAGCAGGAGCAACCATTTGCTTTAATGATATTAAGCAGGAGCTTGTTGATAAGGGAATTGCAGCATATAAGGAGGAAGGCATTGAGGCGCACGGATATGTGTGTGATGTTACCAACGAAGATGCTGTAAACGAGCTGGTAGCTACTATCGAGAAGGAAGTCGGCGTAATTGATATCCTTGTAAATAATGCAGGTATCATCAAGAGAATTCCGATGTGTGAGATGACAGCGGCTGAGTTCAGACAGGTTATTGATGTGGACTTAAATGCTCCGTTTATCGTATCAAAGGCAGTTATTCCTTCTATGATTAAGAAGGGACACGGAAAGATTATCAACATCTGCTCTATGATGTCAGAGCTTGGACGTGAGACGGTTTCTGCGTATGCAGCAGCAAAGGGCGGATTAAAGATGCTCACAAAGAACATTTGTTCCGAATATGGCGAGTATAATATCCAGTGCAATGGTATCGGACCAGGTTACATCGAGACACCTCAGACAGCTCCTCTGCGTGAGAGACAGCCCGACGGAAGCAGACATCCGTTTGACACCTTTATCTGTGCTAAGACGCCTGCAAACAGATGGTTACAGCCTGATGAACTTGGCGGACCTGCTGTATTCCTTGCATCAGATGCATCAAACGGCGTAAACGGACATATCCTTTATGTTGACGGCGGTATTTTGGCATACATCGGAAAGCAGCCTAAATAAAGAGTTGATAGGAGAAAAAACATGAATGAAGTATTAGAGAAAATCAGTAAAATCGGTATTGTACCTGTTGTTGTTTTAGATGATGCAAAGGATGCGAAGCCGTTGGCGGAAGCTTTAATTAAGGGCGGTCTTCCCTGTGCAGAGGTTACATTCAGAACGGCTGCTGCGGAGGAGTCCATCAGAATCATGGCAAGCGAGTTCCCTGAAATGTTAGTAGGCGCAGGTACAGTTCTTACTACAGAACAGGTTGACCGCGCAGTCAATGCAGGCGCTAAGTTTATTGTAAGCCCCGGTTTAAATCCGAAGATTGTGAAGTATTGTATTGAAAAAGGTGTTCCTGTAACTCCCGGTACAGCAAATCCTTCTGATGTAGAGCAGGCGATTGAGCTTGGTCTTGAGGTTGTGAAATTCTTCCCTGCTGAGGCAGCCGGCGGATTAAACATGATTAAATCAATGGCAGCGCCTTATACACAGATGAAGTTTATGCCTACAGGCGGTATCAATGCAAAGAATATTTGTGAATATCTTGCATTTGACAAGATTATCGCATGTGGCGGTTCCTGGATGGTAAAGAAAGATCTTGTAGCAGCAGGTAAGTATGATGAGATTCAGGCACTCACGGAAGAAGCAGTCAGAACAATGCTTGGCTTTGAGCTGAGACATATCGGTGTAAACTGTGAAGATGAGGCAGCAGCAGATGCAGTCGCTTCAAGATATGATGAGTTATTCGGCTTTACTAAGAAAGTAGGAAACAGCTCAATCTTCGCAGGTATCGAGGTTGAGGCAATGAAGAAGATTGGTCGTGGAGCAAACGGACATATCGCAATCGGTACGAACAGCGTAGCACGTGCTAAGAACTACCTGGAGTCTGTAAAGGGCGTTAAGTTTATTGAGGATTCTGCAGTTGTTAAGAACGGCAAGCTCACAGCTATTTATATGGATGAGGAGATTGGCGGATTTGCAATCCATCTTGTGCAGAAATAATTACTGTTGTAACAGAAATAAACTTCGTGGTAAAATACAAAGGAGGCATCACTCTTGACAGGTGGTGCCTCTTTGCACACGAACACATAGAGGAGTCTGTTAGCATTGCTGCCTGTGTTCGGCACCGAAATAGTATACGAATGCATAAGGAGGTCTTAAAAATGCTGTATAAGATTAATATGATTACTGAGGAGGACGGTTGGATTGTCATAGATACAAATGGCTGGGGGTCGGAGCCTGTCCGGCTGCTTGCGCAGAGTATTGCAGAGGAAATGGGAAAAGAGATGTTTCAGCCCTATGAGGGGGACGCTCAGTTTATGATTCAGGGTGATCCGTACAAGCTGCTGTTTCAGTATGATGATCTTTTCGGAACTTGTGTCATATTGGATAAAATGGAAGATAAGGATGCAGTTGTGGCGCTTTTGGAGCGGCATTTTGAGAAACTCAGAGATAAATAGCTGCAACAGGAAGCTGAAGGCTGAACTGTTACAATAAATAGGAGGGAATCGAAGTTATGATAGATCAGAATTGTTCATATTGTGTAGAGGGAGAGCTTGTGGAAAAGTTTGGCATTAAAATTTGTGAGTTAAATGCCACAAAGGTGTATTTGTTTAAGGAGCAGAGCCACAAGGGGAGAGTTATCGTAGCGAGCAAGCATCATGTCAGTGAGATGATTGAGCTTTCTGAGGAGGAGCGAAATGCATTTTTTGCTGATGTAAATCATGTGGCGCAGGCAATCCACAAGGCATTTTCGCCGGATAAGGTGAATTATGGCGCATATGGAGACACCGGACATCACCTTCATTTTCATTTGGTTCCAAAGTATAAGGAGGATGAGTTCGAGTGGGGCGGCACATTTGCCATGGACCCTAAGAGAAAGACGCTTTCTGATGCAGAGTATGATGCAATCATTGCGGAGCTGAAAAAATATTTATAAGCGGCGGAAACTGTTCATAAGAATTTAGAGGTATGAAACCCCTGCTGATTTTCAGAAATGAGAAAGTCAGCAGGGGTTTTTCAGACTGGTTGCAGAGTTCCGAAAAAGCAGAGATAAGACACTTGACTATATTCTACAAGTGGAATATAATTAAAAATGAAGACGGCGATAAATAATCAAAAGGTCAGGCGTTGTTTTGCTATTGATGGTGATAGATGCAGGCAGCAGGTGGAAAGCTGTCAGGAGGGGAGGTATAGATGTTAAAGCATGGAATTTTGGGGCTGTTAAACTATCGTGAGATGACCGGGTATGAGATTATGGAGGTATTTCGTGATTCTCTGAATTTTTTCTGGAATGCGCAGACAAGCCAGATTTACCGCGAGCTGCAGGGGTTGGAAAATCACAAGTGGGTCAGCAAAGTTACGGTTCCCCAACAGGGCAAACCGGATAAGAATGTCTACTCCATCACGGAGGAGGGGAAAGCAGAACTGCATCGATGGCTGGCAGACGGAGATTTGGGATTGCGGAATAAAACACCGGTTTTGATGAAAGTATTCTTTATGGGGGAGCGAAGCAGGGAAGAAAACATAGACTATTTTAAGAAGGTAAAGGAAGAATGCGGAAGCTTTCTCAAAAGTCTGGAGGCTGTGCCGGAGTATATTGAAGCCTATCGAAATGAAATCGGAGCTGGTGAAAAAGCTGAGTATTGGCAGATGACAGTTGAGTATGGACGCAGAAATATGCAGATGCATATGGATTGGGCGCAAAGCTGCATTGACAGATTGGAGGGCATGGAATGAGGATTTTAGTAATCAATGGAAGTCCCAAAGGAAGCAGGAGCAATTCCTATAAGCTGGCAAAGGCGTTTCTGGAAGGCATGAAGTCAGGACTAGGCGAAGCAGGTCATCGTGATGAGACATTGGTGGACGAGATTGATGTAAACAGAATGGATATCAGCCCCTGTCTGGGCTGTTTCTCCTGCTGGAATAAAACGCCGGGGAAATGCTGTATTCAGGATGAGATGCAGACAGTCATTGAAAAACTGCTGTGGGCAGATGTCACGATATGGTGTTTTCCGCTTTATTATTTCAGCGTGCCGGGAAAATTAAAAACTCTGATTGACCGCCAATTACCAATGGTTCTTCCCTTTATGTCAGAGCGTGAGGATCAGATAGGGAACGGCAGCCATCCAAGCAGGTATGACATGAGCGGAAAAAGGACAGTGGTCATATCTACATGTGGATTTTATACGGCAGAGGGAAATTATGACGGAGTATGCAGCTTGTTTGACCACATGTGCGGTAAGGATCAGTACACTGCCATTTTTTGCGGACAAGGTGAATTGTTTCGTGTTCCGGAGCTGTCGGCAAGAACAAATGAGTATTTGGAATTTGTCAGACAAGCAGGGGCAGAGTATGTAAACAGAGGTATCAGAGAAGCAACACAGGCACAGCTAAAGAGGCTGTTATATCCTAGGGAAGTTTTTGAGAGTATGGCAGATGCAAGCTGGGGAATTGATAAGGAAAGCGGCAAAAAAGAGACAGAAGCCTTGATTTTCACCAGACAGATGGCTGCTCTCTACCGCAGGGAAGCCTATTCCGGAAAGGATCAAGTGTTGGAAATGTATTATACGGATTTCGATGAATGCTATCAGATTGTTTTGGGAAGAGAGGGAAGTCAGGTATATCCCGACTGCTCCAAAGCTGCAACGACCAGAATAGAAACACCATTTACCGTATGGCGTTCTATTGCAGCAGGAGAGATGCGCGGAGATGAGGCTCTGATGAAAAAGCTGTATAAGGTAAAAGGCGATTTCAATCTGATGCTGAATTGGGACAACTATTTCGGGAGCGCAAGGCAGGAAGCCGCAGACAAGAGCAAGCAGAAAGAACAGTCAGGAGAGATACATATTCCGCCCAAGGGAACGAATATGAATATGATGCTGCTTCCTTGGATTGTATTCTGGGTAGCGGTATCCATAAACGGCTATGTGGGAAGCTTATTGAGTATTGGCGCCTGTGTATTAGCGCCGCTCTTGTTTTATCAGTGTAAGAAGACCTTGTATGATACTTTAACAGGCGTATTGGTAACCTGTTTTTCCATAGCTGTGTTATGCGGTGCAGCAGAACGCATCGTGGTACCGCTGGCGTATCTGGCATTTGGCATTATGTGGACGGCGACATGTTTTGGTAAAATACCATTGACAGCGCATTATTCAATGAATCATTATAATGGTGAATCCGCGCTGCAGAATCCGCTGTTTATTAAAACGAACTGGATTTTAACCCTGATGTGGGGGATACTGTATTTCATTACGCCGATTTGGACTTATTTTATTATGGGGACGGAAATTTCCGGTCTGACAGGCGCTATAAATTCTTTACTGCCGATTTTTATGGGAATTTTTACCGCATGGTTTCAAAAATGGTATCCGGCCAAGGTTGCCAGAGGAGAATAAACGGATAAAAATGTATTATCTGACAGAATGGAGGAAAAACAGAATATGAATTATAGAAAAGATAAGTACGGCAACGATATTTCGATTCTTGGATATGGCTGTATGCGGTTTTCCAGGGCATCGGGCAAAATTGATATCGAAAAGACTGAGAAAGAAATTATGGAGGCGTTTCAGGCAGGTGTGAACTATTATGATACTGCCTATGTTTATCCGGGCAGCGAGGCGGCGCTGGGAGAAATTCTGGAGCGCAATCAGATTCGGGAGCAGGTATACATTGCGACAAAGCTGCCACATTACCTGATTAAGACAGCAGACAGCATGGAAAAATATTTTGCAGAGCAGCTAAAACGCCTGAGGACAGACTATGTAGATTATTACCTGATGCATATGCTCACAGATGTAGACACATGGGAGCGTTTAAAGGCGCTTGGCATCCTTGCATGGCTGGAGGAGAAAAAGAAAAGCGGTGCGATTCGTCAGGCAGGATTTTCGTATCATGGGAATACGGACATGTTCTGCCGGCTGGTAGATGCATATGATTGGGACTTCTGCCAAATCCAATACAATTATATGGACGAAAATTCCCAGGCAGGCAGAAAAGGACTTCACTATGCGAATGAAAAAGGTCTTCCGGTTGTGATTATGGAACCGCTGCGCGGCGGAAAACTGGTGAACCGTCTGCCTGACGCAGCAGTCAGGATTTTTGCTGATTATCCTGTGAAACATACCCCGGCACAATGGGCGCTGCGCTGGCTGTGGAATCAGCCGGAGGTGACTTGTGTACTGTCAGGCATGAATTCGGAAGAAATGGTAAAGGATAATATAGAAACGGCTTCGACGGTATCTGTCGGAGAGCTTGGTCCGGAAGAAGAAGCGATGCTGCAAAAGGTTGTACAGGCTGTCAATGCAAAAATGAAGGTTGGATGTACCGGGTGCGGGTATTGTATGCCATGTCCGAAGAATGTTGATATTCCCGGAACCTTTGCCGCCTATAATCGACGTTATTCGGAAGGAAAGAGAGCGGCGCTTGTAGAATATTTTATGTGTACGGCTATGCGGAAGACATCCTCAGCCGCATCGAATTGTGTGGAATGCGGAAAATGTGAGAAGCATTGTCCGCAGCATATTGAAATTCGTAAGGAATTGAAAAATGCTGCAGGAGAGCTTGAAAATCCTCTTTATAAAATCGGGAGAAAGGCAGTAGAACTGATGAAGTTATACTAATTACAAGATTTGTTATTGGATAATCACTTAAAAATCTCCTTAATTTTCATGGAAATGATTGTATTTTGGCTAAAAATAATTTATATTTACTTTTGCAATAAAAAACAAGGAGAAAAAAAGAAGGAATGGAAGAATATATCTGCCCGAAATGCAGAACGAAGGTGATTCTAAAAAAGAATAAAAAAATGAAATCACTGTTTTGTCCTGGCTGTGTGAAAACGGGCGAATTAACTGTGCTGCGAAAAATAATAAGCAGTACGGAAAATTATAAAAAATAGAGCACCTTAGCTTATAGCATCTTACGTTCAGCAGGGTGCTATTTTTATGCCTCAAATCAAACAAAAAAAGAGAACAGAACCATGAGTGAAAAATAATAAAGGGAATTGACCAGAACAATACAGAATCCGTATAAACAAAAAAACAGCTCAAACCCTTGCAAAATAAGGATTTTTACTGCTTAAAAGATGCAGGAGATGGGACTTGAACCCACACGGTATTGCTACCACAGGCACCTGAAGCCTGCGCGTCTGCCAATTCCACCACTCCTGCGAACAAGATATATTCTAGCGTATTTTTATTAAATTGTCAACTATAATTTGAATAAAATTTTCAAAACCCATTACAAAAAAATGTAAAAAAATAGTTGACACATGGCAAAAGCAGTGATATGATATATCTTGCGAATGGCGTTAAGCATATTTGCAGGATATGAAATGCGGAAGTGCTGGAATTGGCAGACAGGCAAGACTAAGGATCTTGTGCTAGTAATAGCGTGTGGGTTCAAGTCCCATCTTCCGCAGGAAATGAAAGGTAAGGAAGCTTTTGCATATTGAAAGCTTCCTTATTTTTTACAAATATGCCGGACATAAATGTTGGAGCGCAGAAGTTCCTGGAAAAGTGCGGCTTTATATTGGAAGGAACGGAGAGAAAAGCTGTTTGCTTCCTTGCGGCAGTGTACGACAGGCTGAATTATGCGATACTAAAAGAAGAATATGATAATGCACGGCAATGATGAGAAAGGGGCAGTTATATGAAACGATATGTTATGTTTGCGTAGCACTGGCTATTGCAATGAAATCAAATTGTCATAGCCAATGCGAATCCTAAAAGAAATAAGCGTTTAGGAGGCAAACATGGGCTATATCAAAGCAGAAGAACTTCTGCCGGTTGAACTGATCGAGTTAATACAGCAGTATGCTGACGGAGTAAATATTTATATTCCAAGAAAACAGGATAACAGGGTAAAATGGGGAAGCAAAACCTCATACAAAAACGAACTGCAGGACAGGAATCGCTTTATTTATCAGGGTTATTTGTCGGGAGTGACTGTTTCTGAACTGGCAGGAACCTACTATTTATCCGAGAAAAGCATACAGCGGATTATCAGACAGGAAAAATTATCAGATGTGGGCTGACTTAGCGCGGCTCACATTTTTATGTACACGGGCGCTCCAGGGAAGAATGTCAGAAAAGCTGACAGGTGCCCGGAACAAGCTTTATTATAAAAAAGTTTGAGGTATTTACGCCACAAGATATCTGATAGACTGTTAAGAGAAGCAAAAAAGGAGGGCTGTATTTATGACTACACCGGTTTACTTTGCATAGCGCGGCTATTGCAAATAAAAGAGAACAGGTAATAGCCGACGCATCGAAATGTAATATAGGAGATGCAGATGAGCTATTCAAAGAAAATAGAATATGAGATTATTCCCAAGGAATCCTTTTCAGTGATTCGCAGCTGCTCCGGATGCGGCAAAAAGGTACATTACCAAAATACAAATAAATTCCGCGTTAATGCAAACGGAAATAAGTTAGATGTCTGGTTGATTTATCAGTGTGAAAAATGTAAGCATACCTTAAATCTTACAATTTATGAAAGACAAAAAGCAGTATCCATACCAAAGGAAGAATACATGCAGTTTTTGAACAATGATGAACAACTGGCGGAGGAATACGGCAGGAATTTGCAGTTTTTTGAGAGAAATAAGGCAGAAATTGAGTTTGGAGCATACTGTTTTGTGAAGCGGCATGAGACAGAAGGCAGCAGTGAAAACCAACAGGTCCGAATCGCCATAAGAAATCCGTATGGCTTAAAGCTTCGGCCTGAGAAACAGATTGCAGAAGCGCTTGGATTATCAAGAAGTTCCGTAAAAAGACAGATTGAGCAGGAAAACATTGTAATAGAAACTGCCTCGCCGCAATTACTGTCTTTTGCTGTTGAAAAATCTCAAATATTTTAAAATTAGAAAATAAAATCGAAAAAACAATTGACAAAACGATGAACAAGAGATAAACTATATCTTGTTCGCGGAAGTGCTGGAATTGGCAGACAGGCAAGACTAAGGATCTTGTGCTAGTAATAGCGTGTGGGTTCAAGTCCCATCTTCCGCAGGAAACGTAAGAAGTGAGAGACCTTGAAAAATTAAGGTTTCTCGCTTTTTTGCTGTCTGCCGTCCTGCAATGGAAAATGCGTTTGATTAATAAAAACAAAGATGATAAAATACACAGTGAGCATTTAAATATAAAATACGAAAGGGAATCATTCATGAAAAACAAATAGTAGTATTATTAGCATCAAGAAAGTCGGTTTGTTATCATGAAATCAGGAAGTGACAGTCACAGGTCAGTGCAGCGAAACTGCTGGTATCGCAATAATATTGACTGGATAAATATTGGTGTATATTCCGGAATGCGGGTGGTTGTCAGATATATCTATCCTTTCGGAGGCAGCATTACCAAAGACACAGTAAGCGGATGGGGTATCAATATTGCCGGTAACGGATTATATTAAAATATGAAAACGCAGTTACAACGAAGATTTTTGTAAGCATTGGATTAGAGTTAAGGAAACCTTGAAAATGCAAAGGTTTCCTTATTTTTGTTGATAATCCGGGAGAAATGCAATGAAACAGCAGTCTAATAGTGAGATTTGTGAGTGTTTTCATTAGGAGAAGGGCGCTGTATATGAAAGCTTTTGATTGAGAGGAAGGAAGCATGATGAAAAAATATGTAAAAGTAATCAGTGTTGCCGGCATTATGGCTGTGACGGCATCAGGCTGTGGAAAAGAACAGGAGTCGGAACCGGTGGTTGTGAAAGAATTTGAAGAAATCCTGCCTGATAATGCAAAGCCGGTAATTGTACGAGATGAGGAAAATACAGCTGAGAGCACAGCCGCAATGGACAGCATGGAAGATACAGAGACATCTGCCGAAGCGGAAACAGAGACAGAGGCATATGCAGACCGAATCGCAGGAGAGAATGCCATTTCTTATGATATAGAAAGCTCTGTATACGAGGAAGGTGTGGTGCACGTGGAGTATCCGCAGCTTACTGGTATGGAGAGCGAAGAAAGCCAGCAGAAAATCAATGAAAATATCAGAAACTCGGTGCTGAATCATATTTCAGCTGAAAATCTCAGCTTTTATGAGCTGGGCTATGAGACTGCAACAAAGGGAGACGGGATTGTTTCCTTTATTTTCAGGGGTTCCGAGAACACTGTGGGAAGTGCATATCCGCGCAGCCTTGTCAAGACCTTAAATATTGACCTGAATACGGGAAGAAATGTCAGGTTAAAGGATTTTGCAGATATTTCTGCTGTTGTAAGCAGCCTTGAACTGGCTGACGGATATATGGTGCTCAATGAAGGCGTTGATATGGCGGATTTCTCAGCTTTTTTAAATAACGGATATGTAACGGATTACGCGATGACGCTTCTGGATTATGATATTGATTTTGCAAATCCGGACATGGTTCCGGCAGGATATACTGCGATAAGAAATAACCACCTGATACTTTTTGTGGAAGCGGAGCATGCCATGGGAGACTATGTAGAACTGGAATTCGAAAAGGATTTGTAGGAAGAACGCTTTGCAGAAATTTGCAGAATTGAAACGAAAAAATGAAATTTTTAGATAAAAAAAGGAATTATAAAGGCGGCGCGGAATATAATATTATAGAGGATTAGCAGAATAGTTACGAGCATTATATGATTTTTGTGTAAGCAGATGTGATGCCTTATTTCTTAACAGGCAGTGACAGGGCTGTCTGATGAAGCTTATATTTTGCAGGAATGGAGGTGACTGTTACTATGACGATACGTGAAAATCTTGAAAAGTGGGAGAGCGAATACCTAAGCCCCTACGCGACGCTGAGTGCCCATTCAAGGGGCAGGGACAGGGAGGAGGAGCAGTGTGATATCAGACCTGTATTTCAGAGAGACAGGGACAGGATACTGCATTCCAAGTCGTTTCGGCGCCTGAAGGACAAAACACAGGTGTTTTTGTCACCGGAGGGAGACCATTACAGAACAAGGCTTACCCATACGCTTGAGGTGGCGCAGAATGCAAGAACGATAGCAAGGGCATTGCTGCTCAATGAAGAACTGGTGGAGGCGATTGCGCTTGGACATGACCTTGGTCATACACCCTTTGGACATGCGGGGGAGAGAGCGCTCAATGATATCTGTCCGTATGGTTTTAAGCATAATGAACAAAGTGTGCGCACTGTTGAAATATTGGAGAAGGATGGAGAAGGCCTGAATCTGACATGGGAGGTTCGGGACGGCATTAAAAATCATCAGACCTCAAGCATGCCTTCGACATTGGAGGGAAAGATTGTGCGCTTTTCCGATAAGATTGCATATACCTATCATGATATGGATGATGCGGTGCGGGCAGGAATCTTAAGGGAAAAGGATATTCCGAGGGAAATCGGAGAGGTCATAGGATACTCACCGAGGGAGCGGCTTAATAATTTTATCCATGATATTGTCACACAGAGCAAGGGAACAGATGATGTGAAGATGTCTGACGATGTGGAGCTTGCCATGCGCGACCTGCGTCAGTTCATGTATGATAAGGTATACAGCAACCCAGTAGCAAAGTGTGAGGAGAATAAAGCAGTAGCGCTGGTTAAGACACTATATGAATATTATATGCGGCATACAGATGAGCTGCCGAAGTTTTTTGTAGAGCTTGGATTTCGGGGAGAACCGAGGGAAAAGGTAGTATGTGATTACATAAGCACTATGACAGACAGATTTGCGATTGCGCTGTATGATGAATTGTATGTGCCCAAATTTTGGATGGGCTAATGAGAAAGAGAGTTGGATATCAATGTATTATCCGGAGGAACTGATAGAAGAAGTCAGACAGAAAAATGATATTGTTGATGTGATATCCGGTTATATAGGACTGCAGAAAAAGGGCAGCAATTATATGTGCTGCTGTCCTTTTCACGGAGAGAAGACACCATCCTTTTCCGTGAACCGCGCAAGGCAGATTTATAAATGCTTTGGATGCGGCGAAGGAGGAAATGTGCTGACCTTTGTGATGAAATATGAGAACTGTACATTCCCCGAGGCGATGAAAATTCTTGCCGATAAAGCAGGCGTGGAGCTTCCGAAGGCGGAATATTCGGAGGAGGCGAAAAGACGCGAGACCCGGCGGCAGAAGCTGCTGGAGGTCAATAAGGAAGCTGCAAAGTTTTATTACTATCAGCTTCGGACGCCGCGCGGCGTGAAGGCAAAGGAATATTTGGACAAGCGAAGGCTTTCTGAGGAGACGAGGAAAAACTTCGGGCTTGGTTTTGCACCGGTAAAGGGGGAGGAGCTGTTAGCCTACCTTCATCAAAAGGGCTTTAGCGATGACCTGATTCGTGATGTGGGACTTGCAAAGATGGACGAGAGAAGGGGAACAACAACTCAGTTCTGGAATCGTGTGATGTTTCCGATACAGGACATCAATCACAGGGTCATCGGCTTTGGCGGACGTATTATGGGAGAGAATGACAGTGGCCCGAAGTACTTAAATTCACCGGAGACAGAAATTTTTGACAAGAGCAGAAATCTGTACGGCATGAATTATGCGCGCACTGCAAGGACCGGAAATATCATTTTGTGTGAAGGCTATATGGACGTGATCAGCATGCATCAGGCAGGCTTTACGCAGGCAGTGGCGTCCCTTGGAACAGCATTTACGCCTGGTCAGGCAGGGCTGATTAAGAAGTATACGAAAGATGTGCTTCTGGCGTATGACAGTGACGGTGCGGGAGTGAAGGCAGCGCTTCGGGCGATACGGATTCTGCGCGATGCAGGAATGTCAGGCAGGATAATTGATATGACGCCTTACAAGGACCCGGACGAGTTTATCAAAAATCTGGGACAAGCTGCTTTTCAGGAGCGGATTGACCACGCGGAAAATTCATTTATGTTTGAAATCAGAATGCTGGAGCGGGATTTTGACATGAATGACCCGGAGGGGAAGACCAATTTTCATAATCAGATTGCAAGAAGGCTCTGCGATTTCAGCGAAGATGTGGAGCGTGAAAATTATATTGAGGCAGTAGCAGACAAGTACCACATCGGCTTTGAAAATTTGAGAAAGCTGGTAGTGAATATGGCGGCAAAGACAGGCGGTTATGCAGTGTCGGCGGCAGAAAGACCTAAATCAGGCATACAGAGCAGAAATAAAAATACGCCTGAAGAGCACGCCAAAAAGTCGCAAAGACTGCTGCTTACGTGGCTTACGGATTATCCGCAGCTTTATCCGAAGATAAAAAATTATTTGTCGCCGGAAGACTTTACAGAGGAGCTTTACAGCAAAGTTGCAAGGCGGATGTTTGAGGACATTGAGAAAAACCAGCTGAATCCCGCAGGAATTATTAATATGTTTGCGGATGACAAAGAACAGAGCGAGGCGGCTTCGCTCTTTACCACAAAGCTTCCTGAGCTGGAAAGTGAACAGGAGAAGGAGAAGGCATTTCATGACATTCTTGTGAGTGTGAAGAAAAACAGCTATGAATATTATTCGGCACGGTCCGGAGTGGACATATCAGCACTCAGCAAGGTAATTGAAGGTAAAAAAGCATTGGAAGAACTTAACAAAACGCATATTTCTTTAAAATAGGGATAAAAATAATATGGTATGGAGGATTGACCAGAATGGATGAAAACACACAAGCAAAATTTGACGCGAAATTAAAAGAGCTTTTGGCAATGGCGAAGAAAAAAAAGAATGTGCTGGAATATCAGGAAATCAGCGATTTTTTTAAGGACATGGCTCTTGAGGAGGAGCAGTTTGAGAGAATCCTTGAGACGCTGGAACAGAATAATGTGGACGTGCTTCGCATAACAGATGACGATGATGACATTCCGGATGACGACCTGCTTCTGTCGGACGACGAAGACATGGATATGGATGTGGATAATATTGACTTGTCTGTGCCTGACGGAGTCGGCATTGAGGACCCTGTCAGAATGTATCTCAAAGAAATCGGAAAGGTTCCGCTTCTCAGCGCCGACGAGGAAATCGAGCTTGCCAAGAAGATGGAGCTTGGCGATGAGGATGCTAAGAAAAGGCTGGCAGAGGCGAACCTCCGTCTGGTTGTAAGCATTGCCAAGAGATATGTGGGACGCGGCATGCTGTTCCTTGATCTGATACAGGAGGGAAATCTTGGACTGATTAAGGCTGTGGAGAAATTTGATTACAGAAAAGGCTATAAATTTTCGACTTATGCAACATGGTGGATTCGTCAGGCAATCACAAGAGCGATAGCGGATCAGGCAAGGACAATCCGAATCCCCGTACACATGGTTGAAACGATAAACAAACTGATCCGTGTGAGCAGACAACTGCTTCAGGAGCTTGGGCGTGAACCGACCCCGGAGGAGATTGCAAAGGAAATGAACATGCCGGAAGAACGTGTGCGTGAGATTTTAAAGATTTCTCAGGAGCCTGTTTCCCTGGAAACGCCGATTGGCGAGGAGGAGGACAGCCATCTTGGCGATTTTATTCAGGACGATAATGTGCCGGTGCCGGCAGACGCCGCTGCTTTTACACTGTTAAAGGAGCAGCTTGTAGAGGTGCTCGATACGCTGACGGACAGAGAACAGAAGGTATTGAGACTCCGTTTTGGTCTTGATGATGGAAGGGCGCGCACGCTCGAAGAGGTTGGCAAGGAATTCAACGTGACAAGGGAGCGTATCAGACAGATAGAAGCGAAGGCGCTCAGAAAGCTTCGTCATCCTTCAAGAAGCCGTAAGCTTAAGGACTATTTGGATTAGGAGAATGTGATGCTGTTATCGGATAGAATGAGGGCTGTGGCAGGACTTGTGCAGCCCTGCAGAAGCATAGCGGACGTAGGCTGCGATCATGGATATGTTGCGATGGAGCTGGTCAGAAGCAATATATGCAGAAATGTAATTGCTATGGATATCAACAAGGGACCGCTGGACAGGGCAAAGCATAATATCTCGGAATATGGAATGCAGGATTATATTGAGACGCGTCTGTCCGATGGCGTTCAGGCTTTGCACGCAGGAGAGGCAGATGGGATTATCTGCGCCGGAATGGGTGGAAAGCTGATTATCTCAATCCTTGAACAGGGAAAAGAGCTTGTGAGAGATATGAGACAGGTTATTCTGCAGCCGCAGTCCGAGCTGGACGAAGTGAGAAGCTATCTGAGAGGGAACGGCTTTCTTATCGAGCAGGAGGATATGGTACGGGAGGACGGGAAATATTATCCCATGATGCGTGCACTGCCCGGGGCATTCGGAAAGCTGGAAAAACAGATTGGCGGAAGCTTAGAGCAGAAATGCAGGAAAAGCGGAGTGCATGTAAACGGGATTCCGGCATACAGGCAGCCGTTTGACATTTCAGAGATATCACGCGATGAAGTACAAAGACTGACAAGAGTTCAGGATACATATGGACCATGCCTTTTGGAAATGGCACACCCGGTATTAAAGCAGTATTTGCTGCGGCAAAAGAAGAACCTTGAAAACATCAGGGAAAATCTGCTGAGCCAGAAGCAGCTTACGGCAAGGCAGCAGGATCGTATCGCGGAATTGGAGGAAAGGCTGAGTGACATTGTTTTCTGCCTGTACCGCTATTATAAATAGCTGAAATGATGGGTTATTACTATAATTTATATTGGAGGCAGCGTATGAAATGCTATGAGGTTATTGAGAAACTCGAATCCCTTTCACCGGCGGCTTTTGCAGAGGAGTGGGACAATATCGGACTGCTTGCGGGCAGGCGCGGCAAGGAAGTAGAGACAATTTATATCGCGCTGGATGCTTCGGATGATGTGATAGAAGATGCAGTCCGCCTTGGGGCGGATATGCTGCTTACCCATCATCCGCTTATTTTTAAGAAGCTTGACAGGATTGATACGGACGATTTTATCGGAAAGCGTGTCTATGAATTGATTCGAAATGATATCAGCTATTATGCCATGCATACGAATTTTGATGTCATGGGAATGGCAGATGCGGCAGCGGATGAGCTTTCATTAAAGGACAGAGAAGTCCTGAATGTTACCTATGAAGATGATATTTCCAAGGAAGGCTGCGGAAGGATCGGAAGGCTTAATCAATGCATGAGTGTAGCGGAGCTTGCAGAGCTTGTAAAGCAGCGGTTTCATGTGCCGAATGTAAGGGTATACGGCGATTTAGGAGATATTGTTGAAGCGGCGGCAGTCATGCCCGGGTCGGGCGGCAGCTATATCAAAGATGCGTTGAAAATGGGCGCAGATGTGATGATAACAGGGGACATTGATCATCATGAGGGGATTGATGCGGTGTCTCAGGGACTTACGCTCATTGATGCAGGACATTATGGAATAGAAAAGCTGTTTATTTCTTATATGGAAGAATTTATTAAAAGAGAGTTACCGGAGCTTACTGTATATAAAGCTGAGATTAAGGAGCCTTTTGTGGTGGTTTAGCAGTAACAGTTCAGCATAAAGTAAAGTAGGAGGGGTATTGAGAATGGATAATCAGAACAGCAGGAAACAGAGCGTTATGGTAACAGTTGATGGAAAGACCAGAGAGTATCCGGCAGGCATTACCTTTGGCGAGATTGCCAGTGTATATCAGAAGAATTACCCGCATCAGATAGCGCTTGCAGTCAGAAACGGTAAAATAAGAGAACTGTTTAAAAAGGTGGATCAGGATTGTACAGTAGATTTTTTGACACTTGTCGATGACACAGGAAACAAGACCTATAACCGTACGGCAACCATTATTCTCATGAAAGCAATCAGTGAAGTAGTCGGCGCTGATAAGATTGAGGAGATAAAAATGGAGTTTGCCATCGGAAATGGGTATTACTGTTCCAAAAAAGGTGATTTTGAGATAACGGATGAGCTTGTGGAACAGATAAAAGCCAAGATGCAGGAGTATGTGGATAAGGACCTTTATATTATCAAAAAATCCATGCCTTTAGATGAGGCAAACGCAATTTTTACACAGCAGAAAATGACAGATAAGGTAAGGCTGTTTAAATACAGAGGAAGCTCCAGCGTCAATGTGTATAATCTTGACGGCTATTATGACTACTATTATGGATTTATGCTTCCAAGCACCGGATATGTCAAATATTTTGATTTGCAGAAATATGAAGATGGTCTTGTTTTGATTCTTCCCCAAAAAGAAAATCCGACTGTCATTGAAGCGTTTAAGCCGCTTCCGAAGCTCTTCCGCTCTATGGAAATTGCTTCTGACTGGGGGGAAAAGCTTGGCATTGATACCGTAAGCGATCTCAATGACCAGATTCGCCAGGGAGGATTTAACGAGCTTGTCTTAGTGCAGGAGGCGCTTCAGGAACGCAGGATCAGCGAAATTGCTTCAGATATTGTATCCCGGGGCGGTATTAAATTTGTCATGATTGCAGGACCTACCTCATCGGGAAAAACGACATTTTCCCACAGGTTATCAGTGCAGCTGAGAACACATGGACTGACGCCGCATCCGATTGCGGTCGATGATTATTTCGTTGACCGGGAAAAGACTCCGCGGCAGCCAAACGGCGATTATGATTTTGAATGCCTGGAAGCGATTGACACCAAAAAATTTAATGATGATATGTGTGCTTTGCTGGCAGGGGAACGGGTGGAGCTTCCAACATTTAATTTTGTGACAGGCAAGCGTGAATATAAAGGAAATTTCAAGCAGCTTGGAGCTGATGATGTTCTTGTAATAGAGGGTATACATGGGTTAAATGATAAGATGTCCTATGCGCTTCCGGCAGAGAGCAAATATAAGATTTATATTAGTGCGCTGACAACATTGAACATCGACGAGCACAATCGCATCCCGACAACAGACGGCAGACTGCTCAGGCGTCTGGTAAGAGATGCAAGAACAAGGGGCGCCAGTGCAAAACGTACCATACAGATGTGGCCCTCTGTACGAAAAGGGGAGACTGAGAATATTTTCCCGTTTCAAGAGGGTGCGGATGCTATGTTTAACTCTGCGCTGATTTATGAACTTGCAGTATTGAAACAATTTGCAGAACCGCTGCTTTATAATATCGAGCCGGGAGAGCCTGAGTATTTTGAGGCTGTAAGACTTTTGAAATTTTTGAGTTATTTTCTGGGAGTCAGCACAGAAGAACTTCCTATGAATTCTATTGTCAGGGAGTTTGTGGGGGGAAGCTGCTTTAAAGTATAAGCAACTTCAGACAGGACGAAGGTTGGCAGTCCTATGCTGGTACAGGCGGTTGGACTCCGAATGCGAATTTTCTAATGGGTGATGCAAAAGTCTTTGAATGTGCCCACGACCGGACTCTACGCGCCGTCCATGGACGCGTTTCGTCCTAAATCCGCGTCCGTGCGGATTTTCGCAGATGTATCGAATCACCCATAAGAAAATGTCAGCATTCTCCGCCAGCCTGTACCGGCATAGGACTGCCGACCTTCTGTGTACTGACAACTGTTCCATTTTATGGTTCCACTGAACAGAAAACGGCAGATAGTATCCTGCAGGCTGCCCGGTGAAGAATGGTGATATTTCCTTATACGATGATACATGCAGCAGGAGTAAATTTGCATGGACGCAAATTTAGGCGAGACGAAGGCATGGATGCCGACTCGAGCCGGCTCCGTCCTCATTTGAAAGCCTTCCTCATCGTATTAGGAAATTGCCATTCGGAATCCATGGCAGTCGGAAGGATACTATCTGCCGTTTTCGTCCGGATAAGAATGCATAAAAGGCTGAACTGTAACTTTCAAGTATAGTTGTAACAATTCAGCCGTATGGATTATTTTAGTCAGGACGAAGGGCGGCAGCGGAAATTTCACCGCATACAGGACACTTTCCATCATACTTTGGAAGTATCACCTTTCTGAAATCCTGATTGAGTGCATCATATGTCAAAAGTCTGCCGGTGAGCAGTTCACCCGTTCCTGCAAGATACTTGATGGCCTCCATCGCCTGCAGGCTTCCGATAACACCTGCCATAGCTCCGATAATTCCTGCCTCCTTACAGGTCAGTACCGCCTCCTTAGGCGGAGGGTTCTTGAATACACATCGATAGCATGGTCCCTGTCCGGGCACATATGTCATAAGCTGTCCCTGAAATCTCAGGATTCCTGCATGGCAAAAGGGTTTTCTCTCCATGACACATGCGTCATTAATCAGAAATTTGGCAGCAAAGTTGTCTGTCGCATCGATTACAAAATCATACGCCTGTATCAACTCCTTGATGTTCTCTGCTGATACAGCCACTTGATAAGTGTTCACTCTGATATCGGGATTCATCTGCACAATGGTTTCTGCCGCCGACTTTACCTTAGCTTTTCCAACATCAGCAGTACGATGGATAATCTGTCTCTGGAGATTCGATAAGTCAACCTCGTCACCATCTGCAATACCTATCGTTCCCACTCCGGCTGCCGCCAGATACATCGCAGCAGGCGAGCCAAGCCCTCCTGCCCCGATAATCAATACTTTTGCCTCAAGAAGCTTTTTCTGTCCTTCTTCACCTATTCCCTTCAATACAATATGCCTTGCGTATCTCTCACGCTGCTCGTCTGTAAGCGCCATCTCTCTGACCCCTCTCATGAAATATAAAAATTCCTTATTACCTGCTTATGGACAACATATTCCTACTAATCCAATAGGCTTTATATTATCCATAATATACTCTTATATTTTCAATATGTCAGTAACAGTTCAGCCTTATGGATTATTTTAGTCGGGACGAAGGTCGGCAGTCCTATACCAGTACAGAACTGCTGACCTTCTGTGTACTGACAACTGTCCGGCTTTACGGTTTCGATGAACAGAAAACTGCAGATAGTATCCCGTAGAATGCCTCGGTGGAGAATGGTGAGATTTCCTTATACGATGATATGCAAAGCAGGAGTAAATTTGCATGGAAGCAAATTTAGGCGAGACGGAGGCATGGATGCCGACTCGAGCCGGCTCCGTCCTCATTAGAAAGCCTTGATTCATCGTATTAGGAAATTCCCATTCGAAACCAATGGCAGCCGGAGGGATACTATCTGTAGTTTTCGTCCGGATAGAAATGCATAAAAGGCTGAACTGTTACATACGTCAATAGGTCTTAGATAAAATCCTAATCCTCCCACCTGAAGGAACTTCCTGAGCGAATTAAATAATCTTAGACAGACTTTCCTGAATTCCTTTCACAACCTCCGGCTTATTCATCGAATATACATGGACATGCTTCACGCCGTTTGCTATCAAATCAATAATCTGGTCCGTGGCATAGATAATGCCTGCCTGCTGCATCGCCTCCGGATTATCACTAAAGCAGTCCACAATGCTTCGAAACCGCATCGGTACATTACAGCCGGACAGCTTCACAGCATTTTGAAGCTGGGCAGGTCGGGTAATCGGCATAATTCCGGGAATCACAGGAACATCAATTCCTGCCTCGCGCACTCTGCAAAGGAAATTATAAAAAATATTATTATCAAAAAACATCTGTGTTGTCAGAAATTCACAGCCTGCATCCACCTTTTTCTTGAGATTTAAGATATCCTGATGTGTATTTTCCGATTCCACATGTCCTTCCGGATAGCACGCGCCGCCAATGCACATGCCGCCAAATTCCCTGATATCCGCAGCAAGCTCTGATGCATAATGGTAATCTGTAAACGGCTCTCCCTCAAAATCCTTCGGCCTGTCACCCCGAAGTGCAAGCACATTCTCAATACCTGCCTCCTTCATATCCATAACGGCCTGCCGGATTCCCTCTTTTGTCGCGCCGACGCATGTCAGGTGCGCAATCGTTGTGACGCCATAGGTATCCTGGATTCCCTTTGCAATTTTTAACGTATTGCCGCGCGTGCTTCCGCCTGCACCGTAAGTCACGCTCATATAGCTGGGCTTTAACTTTGCCACCCCATATGCTGCCTCCTTCACGGCTTCATAATTGGCTGTCACCTTAGGCGGAAAAACCTCGAAGGACAAGGTCACATCATCTTTTAACAGTATCTCATTTAATTTCATTCGAATTGTTCCTCCTTATATCAGTCTTGTATTTCGCTGTAATATAAATTCTATCATGTTCCGGGCTTTTTATAAAGTCAAACTCCATGTCATACACCTCTTTCAGATTTTGCCTGGTCAGTACCTCTTTTGCAGGTCCTGCTGCATATACACTGCCTTCTTTCATCAAAATGAACCTGCTGCAAAAGGCAGACGCAAGATTGATATCATGAAGAATCGCGATAATCGTTTTTTCTTTTTCTGTCCTTAACCGCTCCAGAACCAGCATCACATCATACTGATGCTTCATATCCAGGCTTGACACAGGTTCGTCCAGAATAATCCACGGCGTATCCTGCGCAATGGTTCTTGCAATCATTACTCTCTGTCTTTCTCCGCCGCTTAAGAATTGTATTCTTCTGTCTTTCAGGTGATAACAATTCGTAAACTTCATCGCTTCCTCAATTTTATCCCTGTCTTCTCTGTTCAGCGGCGTAAACCGCTTCCTGTGCGGCTCTCTTCCCATAGCTACCACATCATATACCGTAAAATCCACATCAGAGACAATGCTTTGGGGCAGAAAGGAAATCATTCCTGCAAGCTGTTCTCTTGTGATGCTGTTGATATCTTTTTTAATACCATTCTGTTCAAAAGCAAGCTCTCCGGAATTTCTCATCTGAAGCCTTAAGAGCTGCCTGACAAAAGAGGATTTCCCCGCTCCGTTTGGTCCTAATATCCCATAAAAGCTCCCTGAATGCAGCATGGCATTCACATCAGAAAGTACCGGTTCTGCGTTTTTGTCCGGCTGCCAGACCAGCCCATTTATCTGTATTTTGTCCAAATTATTTCCCATAACGCTTATACTCCGCTTAAAAGCTATGGCTGCAATACGATTCCTTTTCTTCTTCTAAGCACTAAAAAGATAAAATACGGTGCGCCAAACATTGCGGTAATAATTCCGACCGGTATCTCTGTAGGAGCTGCCACGGTTCTTGCCGCCACATCGCATAAAGTCATAAAGATGGCTCCCAGCAAAAAGGAATAAGGCATCAGCTTTTTGTTGTCCGCCCCTGCAACAAGCCTAATGCAGTGCGGTATCATGAGTCCTGCAAATCCGATTACACCGCTTACGGCAACGGAAGCGCCAACCAAAATTGACGCTGCCGCAATGATATGCCTGCGTGTTCTGTCAACATCGATTCCAAGGCATTTTGCATCATCATCTCCCATCAAGATAAGATTCAGCTTTCTCGCATACATCAAAAGAATCCCTGCCCCGATTGCTGCAAAAAGAGTCAAAAATCCGACTTTTCCCCATGCAGCCGAGGAAAAGCTTCCCATTGTCCACATATATACCTTTTCAATTTGGTCATTGTGGAATGTCATTAGCAGCGATATCAGCGCACTTAAAAAAGTACTAATCGCTGTCCCCGTAAGAAGCATGCTTGTGGCAGATATCTCTCCGCTAATCTTAGAAATGCTGTATACCAGAAATACAACTGCCAATGCCCCCGCAAAGGCAAAAATGCCTACGGTGCCAAGTCCCATAAAGCCTGCCCCTGCTCCTGTAAGCATGGCAAGCGTCGCGCCAAAGGCTGCCCCTGATGAAACACCCAGAATATGAGGGTCTGCGAGAGGATTTCTGAAAATTCCCTGAAAAGCGGCTCCCACAAGGGAAAGCGATGCCCCCACTAGCGCCGCCGTTAAAGTTCTTGGCATACGCACCTTCCACACGATTGTCTCATATTTCGTACCAAGATACGCACTGTCCACAAATCTGCCTGCAAACGGAAGCTTTGCAGCAGCAAGCTTTAAGCTTTCCGCAAAGGACAGCTTTGCAGAGCCAACCGACACGGAAAAAATAATCACAGCCAGCAATACGGCAGATAATATGATAATATTGAATTTCACACTTTGTCTTCGGAATTTGTGTAAAATGCTCTGCATACTTATTGAAACGCCTCCGGATGGAAAATCCCAGCCAGCTCCCTGATGCCCTCAGCATTTCGGTATCCCTGCCTGTCCAGCAGATTCGTGTCAATTGTATAAACGTTTTCATTCTTTACTGCTGTCAGGTCCGCATAGTTTTCATTACTCATAAAGCCTTCCTTATCATTTTCAGAGATAACAATAATAGAAGGGTCTGCTTCCACAATTTCTTCCAGTGTAATATTCCAGCCGCTTACCTCTTTTGCGATATTATTACCGCCTGCAAGCTCGATAAGTCCGCCGATAAAAGTATCTCCGCCTGCAGTATAATCCCCGTACTCGCCATATCCGACTACATAGTATACACTTGGAATCTCAAGTCCCTCAACTGCTGCACTCACTTCCTCAATCACTGACTGCATTTCGCTGACACACTCTGCCGCCTTGGCATTTCGATTGACAGCAGTACCAAGTATATCAATCATGTCATATACGCCCGTCACATCATGCTCCTCATAAAGAGTCAGCACCGGAATATCCAAATCCTCTAATTTTTTGGCATTTTCCTCATCAAAATGGGTCGACACAATCACTAAGTCCGGCTCTAAGGAGATAATCTTTTCGATATCAGGCGTGTATAAGCTTCCCAGGTCTGTACCAGAAAACATCACTGCCTGAGTATAACACAGAAAGGACAAAAAAACAAACGCTATAAACTGTCACCCAAAAAATAATAAAAACTGTACATTCTTTTCGCTGTATTTCTCTTGTACATTAATAAATAAACAAATAAGAACGTCTGTTACCAACGGATTATTTTTGAAAGGATGTAATTGTTCAGTACAGCACTACGCACTTGCTGCGGAGTGCGTGAGAATGCGTAAATTGTGTTAGGCATCAAGTCACCACGAAGTGGTTTTGCATGTCTTGATGCGCATAACTATGAGGGTACTGAATCGTTACGAAAGGATATCTTTTATATATGGAAAATAGAATGAAAAAAATAGCTTTAATCAATGATTTATCCGGCTTTGGCAAATGCTCTCTGACAGCCTCCATTCCCGTAATATCCGCAATGGGGATTCAGGCATGTCCTCTCCCAACCGCCGTACTCACCTCACAGACAGGTTTTTCGGATTATTACTGCGACGACTATACTGACAGGATGGATTACTTTACGCAGGAATGGCAAAAGCTTGATGTCAGCTTTGACGGCATCTACTCAGGCTATCTTGCGAGCGCTGAGCAGGTAAAAAAGGTGCTTCATTTTCTTGATGTATTTCAGACAGACAATATCATCTACCTGGCTGACCCTGTTTTAGGAGATAACGGGCAGCAGATAAAGTCTTTCTCGCCACAGCTCCTTGCAGGTATGCAAAGTTTGTGCGCGCGTGCCACCGTTTGCACACCCAATCTGACAGAACTGTGCCTGCTCACCGACTCCGATTATAATGCATTGACCGCATATGCGGATAGTTGTGATTATATGCAGTATATACAAGAAATTGCACAAAAGCTTCTATATCAAAATAGTATTCAAAATCATATCCAAAATAACAGCAGGTCTGTTCCTGACAAACCTGCTGCACAGACAATCCTGATAACCGGTATCCTGTGTCACAAGGGCGGTCAGCCTTTTATGGGAAATCTTGCTGTCACCGCCAATGCCGACAGAACCTATTACTACGAAACACCCTATACCGGACAGAGCTTCTCCGGTACGGGAGACCTTTTTGCATCTGTTCTGTGCGGAAGCCTCGTCCAAGGGCTGTCGATTTCCGATGCAGTCCAAAGGGCTGTTGATTTCCTGCTGCCTGCCATTGAGGAAGCAACCGCAGAAAAGCTTCCCCGAAATCATGGCATTCCTTTTGAAAAATATCTGTATCAACTGATACCTTCCATCACTGCATAACCTTCCCTTGTCATGCGCTCTTGTTCCGGTCAAGCTTTGCTTCAAATACGTCTTCCGGAACAGGCTTAGCGTAGCGGTAGCCCTGTGCGACATAAGCTCCGATTTCCATCATAAGCTCCGTGTCCTCTTCATTCTCCACGCCCTCACATACTACCTGCGCGTCCAAATCCTGTGCAAGCTTTACAATATTTTTCATAATTTTGACCTGTCTGACACGGTTCTCATTATTTAGCAGGAAGGAACGGTCAAGCTTAATGACAGAGGCAGGAATCTGTTCAAACACCCCAAGCGACGAATAACCCGAGCCAAAATCATCGATTGAAAGCCGGATTCCTTTCTCTCTAAGGATTGCTACCGTTTCCTTGACCTTCTGCTGCTGAAGCTCCTCCACAACAAGCGTCTCTGTAATCTCGACTTCAATCAATTCCTTGGGAATCCGGTATTTGTCCATCACTTTCTCAAAGCGCTCCGGAAAATTTTCCTTTGTAAAATGAATCCTTGAAAAATTGCAGGAAATCGGAACGACCTCTTTTCCTTCATCTATACGTCTTCTCAGCATTCTGCAGGCGGATTCCATAACAAAAAAGTCAAGTTCCGTGATTTTTCCGGTCTGCTCATAATATGGGACAAAATATCCCGGTGCCTTTATCGCTCCGTTTTCCGTCGGATCCCGAAATCTTACCAGTGCCTCTGCGCCGACAATGCGCTCGCTCCGGATGTCCACCTTTGCCTGATAATACGCCACAAAATCCTTATTGATATCGACCGACTCAAGCAGCTTCTCCTTCTCATGATTCTCCTTGAGCCGCAGGCGCAGTGTATCATCATATATTTGTATCACATTGCTGTAGCTGTTTTTCAGCAAGTCAGCTGCCTGAAGCGCATAGGAAATCGCAAGCTGTATATCGTTCCCTCCCTGAGGAATACAGCATACCCCCATTACAACCGGCATGCGCATTCCTACTTCATCATAGATACGCTGGGAAATTTTATCCTCCATCTCTGACAGCCGCTTTTCAAGCTGTTCCAGACTGTCATATTTTATAAACAGTACAAAGTTATCACCATGGCTTCTGGCATACAGCTCCTTATTCGCATCTGTACTTTCTGACAGGACACGAACCATAAGCTCCAGAAGCTTCTGACCTGCATTCCAGCCGTACAATGTATTGTATCTTCTGAATTGACAGACCTCCATATAAGCAACTGCATACGTTTGGTTTTTGTCCGATGCAAGCTTATTCAATGCCCTGTACCTGAGATAGTTCAGATTCCAGATATTCAGCTCCGAATCCTTATACATCAGCTTTTGTATCCGCCTGCTGTCCCGAAGCATATGGAGCATCACTGCAATGATGATAAATGCAATCAAAATGACAATCAAAGCAATGAGCATACTATGTGTTTTGATAAAGTTTTCCACACTGTTTTTGGAATAAAAATTATCCCTTAGCATGTACTCGCTTACCATTTTGTCACTTACCTCCGTAAGTTCCTTGTTCAATATGCCCAGAAGCAGTGAATCCGCCTCGTCTTTCACTGCCATGTAAATTGTGTGCGTATCATTGAGCACGCTCTTAATCTCAAGGCTGTTGAGTCTTAAATCCGAACCAAGCAGATATTCCGACAGATAGCCGTCGCAAACGGCTGCATCCGCTGTACCTTCTTTCACGGCATACAGACATTCCAGCTGTGAGTCAAAGGTAAGAATCCGTGTATCTTCCCCTGCGATATCCGGTCTGTCCTCCTCATCACTTTTTACCATTGCAAGCACATGAATCTCATTTGCCTTGCTGTCCCGTTTCATAATAACAACATGAGGCACCCGGGCATATGTTTTTGTCAGCGCAGCTCCATATGCTTTCATGCTTTTGGGACTTTCCCCACAGTAATCAAGCAAATCAATCCTGCCGTTTTGCAATGCCTGCTTTGCTTCATCCAGATTATCCATCTTAACATATGTAAAGCTCAGACCGGTGATTTCTGACATTTCATCAAGCACCTGCTTTGCAAGTCCATGATATTCTCCCTCATTCACATAAGAGAATGGATAATAACCGTCAAAATAGCCAACGGTTATCTGCTTCTTCTCAGCGATATACTCTTTTTCCTCATTTGTCAAGATGATTGTCTGATCCAGCCTGCTGTCATAATATTTCACAATCAGCTCATTTTCCAAATCAGGACGGTTCATCTTGACATCAGCAATACTCTGATTCAGTTCACGCATGACTTCATCATTGCCTTTGTAAGTTATGTAATAAATCGGCATCGGTGCAAAACGTCCGATAATGCGCTGCCCTTCTCTGATTTCTGTCAGGGAATGTACCATTGCATCAATTTCTTTTCCGGCAAGCGCTTCCTGCAAAGCTGCTGTATTCTCATATTCTTTCAATTCAGGATTTTGGATTCCATGATCTGATAAATATTCATAAAATTCCTGCTTTCTGATATAAGTTTTCACTGTTCCGAAGGTGATATCCTTCATCGCATTGAAGTCCTCATATGCCAGTGTACTGTCAGGATTGACTGCAATCGTACCGAAGGTATAACCGCTTGCAAGATTTGCATACTGATAAATCTCAGCCCGTTCTTTGGAATACTGTGCAGAACCGACCAAATCTATTTTTTTCTCAGCCAGAAGCTGCAGCGCACCGTCCCAGCTCTCACATTCCACATACTCAATGTTCCAATTCACATAATCACAGACAGCCTCAAGGTACTCCACATCCATGCCTGTAAAGCTTCCGTCTTCCTTTTTCTCATGGTAGCCTTCCATCGGAAAAAAACCAACCTTCACGGTGCGCCTTTGTGCCGCATGCACCTTTTGTATGCCAAGTGCACCTGCCGCACCGCAAAACACCAAAATCGCCGCAAGCAACAGCACACTCCATCTACATTTCATTCTTTCTGATTGTCCATTCATAGCGACTGCCCTCTTCTTCCCCCTGCAAACACATCTGTCCCCACTAACTAATTAAAATGATATCAAAAATCCGCCGTGATAACAAGTATTTTGCGGTGCGGACATACAGTTTTTAGTAACAGTTCAGCCGTATGGACTATTTTATCAGGACGAAGGTCGGCAGTCCTATGCCGACCTTCTGTGTACTGATAACTGTTCAGCTTTATGGTTTCAATGAACAGAAAACAGCAGATAGTATCCTGCAGGCTGACCGGTGGAGAATGGTGATATTTCCTTATACGATGATAGATACCCAGGTTGGAGACGGAGGCATGGATGCCGACTCGAGCCGGCTTCGTCCTCATTAGAAAGCCTTGATTCATCGTATTAGGAAATTCCCATTCGAAACCAATGGCAGCCGGAGGGATACTATCTGCAGTTTTCGTCCGGATAGGAATGCATAAAAGGCTGAACTGTTACGGTTTTTATGAGAGCAGGGTTATTGTTCACTCTTTTCCAGTCCCGCCTCCACAACTGCCCCGACCACAATGACTGCCGGAGCCTCAATCGCTGACTCTGCCGCTTTCGCGGCTATGTCGGCAAGTGTTCCTTTTACAATATCAGAAGATTTGTCAAATCTGCCATGCACCACAGCCACGGGCGTTGCTGCGTCCTTTCCTGCTCTGACAAGTTCCCCGGTTATCTCCCTGAGATGACTAAAGCCCATCAGGAAAACAAGCGTCCCTTCCAGTTTTGCAAGTGTCTCAAAGTCAATATTATCCGCAAGCGCGCCGCTTCCCGAAGCAGTGTGTCCCGTAATGACATGGAAGCTTCTGCTAAGCTCCCTGTGCGTCACAGGGATGCCGGCCTCCCCGGGGACAGCAATGCATGAAGTCACTCCGGGAATATAATCAGCCGGAATCCCTTCCTTTTTCAGTGCCGTCAGTTCCTCCATGCCTCTGCCAAACACAAAAGGGTCTCCGCCTTTCAGCCGCACCACAAGACCGCCTTCTTGCGCCTTTTTTATCAACAGTTCATTAATCTGTTCCTGCTTCATGCTGTGCCTGCCGCTTCGTTTTCCCACATAAATTGTCTCACAGCTCTCAGAGGCATGTGCTAAAAGACGCTGGTCAATCAGATCATCATACACAAGAACCTTTGCCTGTCTGACAGCACGAAGCCCTTTTAACGTAATCAAATCATATGAGCCGCATCCGGCTCCTACAAGAAGCACTCCCTCCAGTACCTTCTGTGCATCTTCTTTGATATATTCTTTCAGCTTTATCCTTGTTTCCTGCTCGCTCATCACCGCATTCCTGTCCATGCATATGTCTGCCATATCCTTTAAAAATGCAGCGCGTTTCTTATCATCCTTTATATATTCCTTTGCAAGAGGTCTCAGTCCGCTCAGATAATCAAGTATTTCGTCCATATTGGCAGGTATGAGTGAGGCAAGCCGGCTCCTGACAGCTGCTGCTGCTCCGGGACTTGCCCCTTCTGTTGAGATGCCGACACTCAGCTTTCCCTCCTTGACAAGCGCCGGAAATAAAAAACTGCACTCCTCAAGGCAGTCCGCCGCATTGACCGGAATCCGCTTTTCCCTGCAAAGCCTGCTGATTTCTGCATTGACTGCCGTATTATCCGAAGCAGCAATCACAAAGCCTGTGTCTGCTAAATCGGAGGGTTCGAATTTTCTTTTTATGACACAAATGTCATTTTCCAGGGCAAGCTGCTCCAGCTCTGCCGATACCTCAGGGGCAACAACCACAAGCCTGGCTCCATACGGCAAAAGCTTACGAACCTTGTGCAGCGCGATTTTTCCTCCGCCTGCCACAAGCCCCTTCTCTCCTTCAAGTTCCATAAAGAAAGGAAAATATCCCATCACTGATTCCTCCTGTTTTTCAGACAGCATGCTGCCAGCGTCTTCCTTTTAGCCTGATAAGGAAGAGCGCTCCCCTGACGCAAAGCTCTGTGCACATGGCAATCCACACGCCCTCCAGCCCAAGCCTTGCTGCCAGAAATGCCGAAAGCGGTATTCTGACCAGCCACATGCTGAAAAAGTTCATACAGCTTGGCACAAAGGTATCTCCTGCACCGCGAAATACACCGGAGGCTACAATAGAAGCTGCATACATCGGCTCGGCAAATGCTTCAATGCGAAGCACCCTTGCGCCAAGCTCGCGGATTGCCGGGTCCGGAGAAAGCATTCCAATCATAAAAGGGGCAAAGATAAAAAGCAGCACACCGCTTCCTGTCATCACCGCCATGCCAAGTCCCGTAGTCAGCCAGCCAAGCCTTTTCGTCAAATCTTTCCGCCCTGCTCCGATGCTCTGGCCAATCAGTGTTGTTGCCGCCGAGCCGATTCCATACCCCGGCATATAGCAAAGGCTCTCTGCTGTCACAGCCAGTGAATTTGCCGCTATTGCTATCGTACCAAGCGGTGCGACAATCTTTGTAGACATGATCTGTGCTCCGCACATCACAATCTGCTCAAACCCTACAGGCACCGCAATTTTCAGCGCTCTCTTCAAATCCTTTGTATCCAATGCAAGCCGTTCCCCTCTGCGCAGATGCAGCATTGGAGAACGGACCAGCAGAAAGTACAGCATCAGACATGCTGTCACAAGCTCGGCAAGCGCCGTCCCAAGCGCTGCTCCCGTAACGCCAAGCCCTGCTCCCGGCATTGTAAGCTCCACACCGGCAGCCCAAATCTGTCGTGTCGGAAAAATCAACAACAGATTGAATATAACATCAAGAAAACACATTAAAATATGCAGAATACTCGGAAGCTTCATATTTCCGCTGCACTGCAGCATTCCGCCTGCCGCGCTGTTGAGCTGCAGCGCAGGGATAAATAAAGAATACACCATAAAATATGATGCAGCGTCCGGACAGATTACGGTATCTCCTCCAAGCCAGACCGGGAGGCGCCTGCTGATTCCTACGCCAGTCAATAAAAGAACACAGCTGAATAAAAAGACAGCCGCAAGCCCCTGCCTGACAATGCTTCTTGCCTTTTGGTCCTCCTTTGCACCTATCTTTTGGGCAACCTGCACCGTAAAGCCTGTTCCTGCCGCAGTGCATAAGCCTCCCATCAGCCAAGTGCTTGATGACACTAGTCCGATAGAAGCAGAACCATTCGCGCCTAGATGTCCCACCATGGCAGCATCAATATACTGCATAATGATAGAGGAGATTTGTGCCAGTATTGCAGGAATACTAAGCTGTATCGTCAATAAGAGCTGCTCTTGAAAACGAAGCTGCTCTCCATTTCTCAACTGTTCCAATAAATTTTTGTTTTTCATATGAAATTCATGTTCCTTCCAGACATTTTCAAAGTATCCGCTTCAGCTAAACAGTCTGAATTTTGCAATAAAGCTCTCACAGCCGGACATTTTCAAAGCATCAGCTCCAATCCCAGATAAATCAGGGGCTGATGAAGCATATAAATCACAAGAGAATGCCTTCCAAGCCACTCAACCGGCAGCAGCAGGCTGCCTCTCAGATACTCCATCACCCTTTTTCCCTTCAAAAAACGGAACATAAAATAACCTGACAAAAACAGAAATAACCATGGTATCAGTGAGAAATAATCCGTTGAATGAAAATCCTCTTCCATAAAGCCAAGATAGGTTGTAAACAAATTCTCATACAGCGCCTCCGGAAGCTTTAACAGATTCATCCGCTCAAAACCCAGATATCCATCATTGACATTTCTTGTCAGCAGAAACAGCAAAATACTTCCGCATAGTCCTGCCAATGACGGCAGCTTTTGCAGCTGCCTGTCAAGCAGATTCATCAGCAGCATGCAGGAGCCAGTCAGCGTAAGCACGCCAAAAACGACTCTGTTCTGCGGCATTACTAACAGTGTTGCCAAGGTAATTACTGCACCGCATAAAAACACGGTGATGCCCCTTTTCCATGTATGCTTTCCCAGCGCCCAGCAAAAGCCGGAAAGAAAGATAAAAGTCCAGCAGATTCCCTGCTGCCATGCATATGCTCCCTCAGAGCGGTACCAGTCCCATGGGAACTGATACAGGTAAACCAAGTCCCATACTGTATGATACACAATCATATTCAGCAGGGCAAAGCCTCTGATGCCGTCCAGCTTTTCATACCGTTTCTTGTTCATATAATCCCCCATGCCGCCTCCGGCAGCCCTTCTCCGATTTCCGTTCCTTCAGTTTGCAGGAGTAATCCTCTGACAGACATAAACATAAATATCTACTATAAAGCCTGATGTTTTACAAACCCTGCAAAACATCAGAAAAGGGAAAAAAGACAGCCTGTCTTCATTTCTGAAGAAGAACTGTCCTTATTGTCTCCTTGATTTGTCTGATTTACTTTTTATTTGTTATCCTTATTTGCTTTTTTTACCTTCTTAAACTTATTGATATCATATTTCAGCTCATACGCCTCAAAAAGCTCCGTATACATCTCATTATTCATCTCACGAATGCTCTTTTGGTACTCATGGGTATCAAAGTCCTCCGCCTCAGACTCTAAGAGCGCCACTGCGACATTAGAACAGTGTGCGCCGATCCGCTCAAAGTCTGTCAAAATATTGTTAAACGCAAAACCCTGCTTCAGCTCGCATTTACCATTTCTGAGACGCACGATATGCCTTGATTTCAGCTCATTACACAGAACATTAATCAATTCTCTCAATGGCTCTACCTTTATCGCTTCCTCCACATCATCATTGCTGAAAGCGTCCACGGTAATCTCAAGGATTTCCTTTACGGCACCCCCAAGGACAGACAACTCATAGGTTGCCTCATCAGAAAAAGAAATTTTCTTCTCATACAGCTCATTTGCCGATCTTGACAGGTTTACCGCATGGTCGCCGAGTCTCTCAAAATCACTGATGGTATGCAGGAATATCGAAACCAGCTTGGACTGCATCTCTGTCATATCGCGCCCTGTAAGCTGCATCAGGTAAGTGCCAAGCTTGTCCTCATACTTATCAATCAGATTTTCCTTTTCCTGAACCTTATTGTATCGTTCCTCCGAGTAATTGTCAATCAATCCCATCGCACGCAGAATATTTTTTCTTGCTTTCTTTGCCATGCCATTCATGGCAGTGTGGCTCTGGCCAATCGCAAGCGCCGGATAATTCAGGAAACGTTCTTCGAGAAGGTCAAAGTCCGCCTGCTCTTCCCTGTCCTCTTCCGTATCCTTGACCAGCATAAATACAAGCTTCTCAATCCACTTAATAAAAGGAAACAGGATTATAACGGTTGCCAGCCGGAACACGGTATTGAGCATTGCAATCGCAATAGGCGTCATTGTCATATCCATAAACTGAAAGTGCACAATTGCATTCACAGAATAAAAGGCAATTGACCAGAAAATCATGCCGAACAGGTCATTCATCAGATAGATCAGGGCTGTCCGCTTACCGTTTTTGTTGGTTCCTATAGATGACAGCAGGACGGGACAGGCTGCACCTACACCGATACCCAGCGTAATCGGAAAGGCCGACGCAAAGCTGATGGCGCCTGTCACGGATAGCGCCTGCAGAATACCGATGGAAGCCGATGCGCTCTGCAGAACTGCCGTAAATGCAATACCGACCAGAATACCCATAAACGGGTTGGAAAACATCGTAAGCATATTTACAAAATGAGGATTTTCTTTTAACGGAGAGACTGCACCGCTCATGGTCTGCATACCAAACATCAGTATGGAAAATCCAAGCATAATGTCACCGATATTTTTGTAGGTACTCTTTTTGGAAATCATCTTAAACAAAATGCCAATAATGGAAACAACTGCGGAAATTGTGGCCGTTGATAAGAGCTGCGCAATGCCGCCGGAGCCATCTATGTAGGATAAGCAAAGTATCCATCCGGTGATACTCGTACCGATATTTGCTCCCATGATGATGCCGATAGCCTGAGCCACCTTCATCATACCCGAATTGACAAAACCGACTACCATAACTGTCGTTGCAGAGGAGGACTGTATAATCGCCGTGACTGCCGCGCCCAAAAGCACTCCCTTGATTGGCGTGCTGGTAAGCTTGTACAGGATCAGCTCCAGCTTCTCTCCTGCTGCCTTTTTCAGACCGTCTCCCATAAGCGACATGCCAAAGAGGAACAATGCCACTCCGCTAAGTAATGATAAGATAGATGTGATACCCATATAAATCTGATTCCTTCTCTTAAGTTTTTCGTAATACTTTTCAACATACCGTTGCAAAACATTATAACTCACTTTACAGGCATTTTACAATCCTATCTTTATATTTTACTCCACCTTTACCTACATTTTACAAGAATTAACGGTTTCTTTGCCTCACTTTGTGTACTTTTTCACGAATTTTTTGCTGCCGGATTATCTACGCTGTCCGTCAAGGTAATTCACAAACTGCTGTGCAGTACGTCCTGAAATTCCTCCGTGGCTTAACTCCCACTTGTTCGCCTCCGCCTTAAGCTCCTCGTCCGGCAAATCGATTCCCTGTCTGTGTGCAAGCTCAATAACGATGTTGAAATACTCCTTCTGCGAAGGCTTGGAATAATTAATCGTGACTCCGAAACGGTTTACAAGCGAAAGCTTCTCCTCCATTGTATCAGAACGGTGCATGCCATTGTCAACCTCTACATCACTTCTGTCATTCCATGTCTCCTTAATCAGATGCCTGCGGTTGGAGGTCGCATAGATGAGGATATTGTCCGGCTTTGTCTCCACGCCTCCCTCTATCACTGCCTTGAGAAACTTATACTCCACCTCAAACTCCTCAAAAGACAAATCGTCCATATAAATGACAAACTTGTAATTCCTGTTCTTAATCTGAGCGATGACATTGGACAGGTCCTTGAACTGATGCTTATAAATCTCTATCATGCGAAGTCCCTGCGGATAAAAGGCATTGACAATCGCCTTGATGCTGGTAGACTTTCCTGTGCCGCTGTCGCCAAACAAAAGTACGTTGTTTGCCTTCCTGCCCTCCACAAAGGCTCTCGTATTGTCAACCAGCTTCTTTTTCTGTATCTCATAGCCCACAAGGTCATCAAGCATCACCTTGTCCATGTTGTTGATCGGCAGAAACTCCACTCCGCCATCAGCCTTATCCCTGATTCGGAATGCCTTGTTAAGTCCGAACATGCCCACGCCAAAATCCTTGTAAAATGCAGTCACACAGTCAAAAAACGCATCTTCATCAGCCGCCTTCTCAAGCTTTGCGCTCAGGTCAATAATTTTCTCACTTACATTTTTATTGTACATCAGCTCTTTTTTTCCAATTGCCTTGTAGTTTGAGAGCTGTGAGAAGCAGTCAATGCCAAGCTCTCTTTCTATCCCGGAAAAGTCAAAATCAAACAGATTTTTAAACACTCTGAAATCGTTTTTTGCAAAATGATTGACGCTTCCGTCATTTGCCCCTACCTTTTCACAGGTAATACTGAACGGATTTTCATTTGTCACCAGATAAAAGGTGAGATAATTATGCCAGAGGTTGTAATTAAAGCCGTAATCCGTTGCAACAATCAAAAGCCGTTTCAGCTGTGTATAAATATCCTTTATCAGCTCCGGCTTTGAGCTTGTCTTCTCATCAAAACGGCGGAAAATTTCTCCAAACTGATAAAGGATACAGTCCTTATCCATATCTCCATACATTATTAATTTTGCGATTTCACGATACATCGTACTGCCCTCCCCATTGTTATGATACAAAAAATACTTTTACTCCGTGCGGTGCCACGCTTACCTCAAACGCTTGTCCGGCTGTCTGAAGCCTTGTACCATCCCAAAGCTCACAAAGACTGTATTCTCTGTCCTCCCGGATTCCCTCTGTAAGCTCCCTGAGATTTGCAGAAAGCTTTTCCGGGGTATCCTTAAGGTTAAAGAGCGCCACACAGACTGCTCCGCCGTTATCACTTTCATTAACCCACACCGCATAGTCCTTATCTCTTGCAATCTGCCGTCCATGCCTGTCGCCTTTCAGCAGAGACAGCAGCGATTCATTGGTAAGAAGCGATTTGGTCCACGCATCCAGCAGCGTAAGCTCGCATCCCAGCATCAGAGGCGAACGGAATACGCACCACAAGGTCATCATAGTCCTTTGTTCATCCTGTGTCAGATTGCATTCCCACTCATGCCCAAAGCCTTTGCCGAGATGTCCCAGAGGAAGCATGTCACAGTCGGGATAGCAGCCCTGCTTCACATGGTCCTGCCAATTCTCACAGCGCCAGAACATTTCTTTTAATAAGTCCCACTTATCCCATAAATCGTCCGTGATGCGCCACATATTTGCATTCTTGGCATAATGCCATGCACGGTCGACATGGGCAGGTCCCGGCGACAGGCTCAGCACAATCGGCCTGCCGCATTTTTCTATTGCCCGGTGTATCATTTCCGTCTCATGCCATCCGGAAAATTCAAGAGGCTCCCTGTACAGCCAGCTGTCGCAAATGTCATCGCATTTGATAAAGTCAACGCCCCAGTCTGCATACATTGATATGATGGAGTCATAATATGCCTGCCCTGCCTCATTGTCACGGACGCCATACATATCAGGATTCCAGCCACAGATTGATGCCGGGTCTGCCGCTTCATCCGCCGTAAAGCTGCTATTCAATACCGGCATGTGGTTTTGTGCCGCTGCTCTTGGTATTCCGCGCATAATGTGAATGCCGAATTTCAGTCCTAAACTGTGTATGTAATCTGCAAGCGGCGCAAAGCCGTTTCCGCCTGCAGAGGAAGGAAACCTGTTTGGTGAAGGCTGCAGTCTTCCATATGCGTCCATCTCGTCATCCCCAAACGGAATATATTGGAACTTGTCTCTTTTTGTTCCGGCATCATTGGAGTACCATTCAATATCAACCACCACGTATTCCCAGCCGTATTGTTTCAAATTTGCAGCCATGTAGTCTGCATTTGCCTTAACTTCCTTTTCTGTGACAGTCGTGTCATAATAATCATAGCTGTTCCAGCCCATCGGCGGTGTCACTGCAAAATTGTTTTTATTCATGTCTTTTTCTTCTCCTTTCAAACAGCCATCCTATCCGGAATGAAACTGCACACTCCGGAAATAATGGATTTCTCTTAACGTTTGTCCCATTGTCAAGAAATCTGTTCATATAATGTTTGTATCTCTTCCCTGGCGGCAAGCTGCTCTGAAAATGCGCTGGCGCTTCCTGCCGCCACACCCATATGAAAAGCATGCCTATAATCATGCTTCTCAAGCCAGCCAGCAAGAAACCCTGCCACCATGGAGTCGCCTGCCCCTACTCCGTTTATCAGTGTTCCTTTGGGCGCCGGAGCGCTGTATACCTCCTGGTTCTCTGCAATCAGCACTGCTCCCTCGCCCGCCAGTGAAATCAGTACATTTCTCGCTCCCATCTCCTGAAGGCGCTTTCCGTATGGTATGACTTCCTCCCTTGCAGAAAGCTTCACACCAAACAGCTCACCTAATTCGTAATTGTTTGGTTTTATCAAAAATGGACGATATTCCAGCACCGGAAGCAGCAAATCCTTTACAGCATCGACAATGGTAAGAATCCCTTGCTCCTGCAGTTTCTTTAAAATCTGACTGTAAATATCGCCGGGAATCGACGGCGGAATGCTTCCTGCAAGCACAAGCACATCGCCAGCCTCAAGCTGCTCAAGCTGCTCCATCAGCTCTGCAAGACTCTCCTTGCTGATATCAGGTCCTCTGCCGTTAATCTCTGTGCCCTCAATATTCTTCAGCTTGAGATTGATCCGCGATATCCCCTCACCAATGCGTATAAAGCCGGATTTCACCCCCATATTCATCAGCGACTTTGCAATCTCGTCACCAGTAAAGCCTGCTGTAAACCCGAGCGCTGTGCTGTCAAATCCAAGATTTTTTAATACAATGGATACATTGATTCCTTTGCCGCCGGGAAGCATCATCTCAGAGCTTGTCCTGTTTGTCATTCCCATCTGAAAATTGTCGACCGATACTATATAATCCAATGAAGGATTGAAGGTTACTGTATAAATCATTTTACCCCCTCCTGCTTTGCTAAAAGGTCCTTGATTACTTCACCTGCCATGATAAGACCTGCTACGGATGGCACAAAGGCATTGCTTCCGGGCGTAGCCTTTTTTCTGACAGCAGTGTCATTTTTGCCTGCAGCGTCCTCTTTCCCAGGCACACCTGATTCTTCCTTACTGCACGGCATGATTGGCGCTTCCGTTGAATAAACCACCTTAAGCTTCCTGATGCCTCTTTTTTTCAGCTCATGCCGCATGACCTTTGCAAGCGGACACACACTTGTCTCATAAATATCCGCCACCTGAAATGCGGCCGGGTTCATCTTATTTCCGGCTCCCATAGAGCTGATAATCGGCGTATGCGCGGCATCAGCCTGCAAAACAAGCTGGATTTTTCCGGTTACAGTGTCAATGGCATCTACCACATAATCATACTGGGAAAAGTCAAACAGCTCTGCTGTGTCGGGCATATAGAATGTTTTATAAATATTGACTGCTGCTTCGGGATTGATGTCAAGGATTCTTTCCCTTGCCACGTCCACCTTGTATTTCCCAATCGTACTGTGTAATGCAATGATTTGGCGGTTTAAATTAGAAAGGCAAACCTTGTCATTATCAATCAGGTCCAATGTGCCGATACCGCTTCGGGCAAGCGCTTCCACTGCATATCCGCCCACTCCTCCGATGCCAAATACCGCTATGCGCGCATTTTTCAGTTTTTCCATACCATCAGAGCCTATCAAAAGCTCTGTTCTCGCAAATTGACTGCACATATCCAGAATCCTTCTTTTTTCATTTTATATATTAAATATTGTAAATGTCCTCTATCATGAATGACCTCTTACTATTGTAGCTTACCGGGGCAGTGTCTCATTCATGCTGCCTGTACGGTATCCCTGCAGGTCAAAGGTCACATAGCTAAAGCCGTACTCCTTCAGTTTTGTGACAAGCTCTGTCCGAACCTGCTCCTGCATGATGCGCTCAAAATCCGCGGCAGGCACCTCAATCCGCGCAAGCGTGCCGTGAATCCGGACGCGCATCTGCAAAAATCCCTTATCCATCAAAAGCTGCTCCGCCTTCTCCACCATGTCAAGCTTCTCTGCCGTAATCGTCTCACCGTACACAAACCGCGATGCAAGGCAGGCATAAGACGGCTTGTCCCATGTAGGCAGCTTGTATTCTTTTGACAAGTCCCTGATTTCCTGTTTATACAGCTTCACCTCTCTGAGCGGACTTTTTATTCCAAGTTCCTTTACTGCCTGCATGCCGGGACGGTAGTCCCCCAAATCGTCCATATTCGAACCTTCAATTACATACTGTATGCCATGTGTATGCGCAATCGCTTCTATACCTTTTAGCAGCTCCTTTTTGCAAAGATAGCAGCGGTTCTTGGGATTCTCACAGAAGCCTTCAACAGAAAGCGTATCTGCTTCATAAATGTATTGCGCAATACCCTCCCGTTCGCAAAATGCTTTTGCCTCATCAAGCTCTCTGCATGGAAATACACAGGATTTTGCAGTAACTGCAACTGCCTTATCACCGAGTACATCGTGTGCCACCTTGAGCAAAAATGTGGAATCCACTCCGCTTGAAAATGCCACTGCCACACTTCCAAGCTCTGATAAATATTCTTTTAATTTATCCAGCTTGTCATGTACGAAATCGCCAGTATTTATTCCAGAGTTTTCATCAAGATTGCTGCCGGTTGATGCATCCTTTTCAGGCACTGGCTTTCTATCCTCGAAATCTTTCCCATTTAAGTCCTGCTGATGCAAACCAGTGCTCTTTATCTCATAATCGTCCAGGAAATGATGACGCACTCCATCTTTTTTATAGGCAATTACGGTACTCAGGTTTACATTTTCAACGCTTTTAAAGATATTGCCTTCCACAAAGGGATTGACGCGGTTAAGCTGCCTGATGAGCTGCTTAATCTCCTGACGCTTTGAGGTATTCTCCATGTCGCTCAGATACGTGCTGTTTTCTGTAAACTTACATGCGCATTGCAGAAAATGCAGGTTGTTGTAATCTCTCCACGCCTTGATATGCTCCTCGCGTATCAAATACATGGGGCGTATCAGCTCCATTCCCTCAAAATTCGTGCTGTGAAGCTTTGGCATCATGGTCTGCACCTGTGCTCCGTACAACATCCCCATAAGAATTGTCTCTATCACATCATCAAAGTGATGACCAAGGGCAATCTTATTGCAGCCCAGTTCCTTTGCCTTGCTGTACAAATGTCCGCGCCGCATTCTGGCACAAAGATAACACGGCGAGCTTTCAATATGAAATACCGATTCAAAGATATCGGATTCAAAGATTGTCACCGGTATGTTCAGGCGCTTTGCGTTATTTTCGATCAACCGCCTGTTTTCAGGACTGTAGCCCGGGTCCATTACCAGAAATGCAACATCAAAGTCAAATTTATTATGTCTTTTCAGCTCTTGGAACAGCTTCGCCATCAGCATAGAATCCTTGCCGCCGGAGATGCAGACTGCAATCTTATCTCCCTCCTGCACCAAATCATAATCCCGTATTGCCTTGGTAAACTTGCACCATATATTTTTCCTGTATTTTTTTCTTAAGTCCTGCTCAATTTCCTGACAGGACTTGTCATTTTCTGACACATGTGTCACATCTGTATTCGTCATAAGCCATGCAAGATAACCACCTGCAAGATGATAGACTTCATATCCTTTCTCTTGAATTTCAGAAGCAAGCTTAATACTTGCAATTCCCTTTTTACAGTAAATGACCAGCTTCTTTTGTCCATTTTGTGACAGTTCTGTCATTTTTTTATTCAAGCCCTCGTCCCACTGTTCAAATTCCTTACCTGTAATATTTACAGCTCCTGAAATATGTCCGTATGAAAATGACAGCTCGTCGCGGATATCAATCAAAACATAGCTGCCTGTCTGCCACAAAGCAAGCTCTGTGACAGACAGCTCCCTTATTTCACTCATTTTTATACTCCTTCTTCAACACGATTCGTAACGATTCAGTACTTTTCCGTCATTCTCCCCCGCCGCTTTCAATTCCATGTGTTTATCCTTCATTGCCTGCACGCTTTCCGTTTCATTGCTTCATTCCAACGGAGATTATCATCTCTGCATCTATGCTCTAACCTCTGTCACTGCATTCCAATGATATCAGCGTAATCTGCATCCGGGTCTACAGAAATGATATAATAATCGGACGTATACGGGTGGTTGTCCCATTGCCGTATCTCGTCTTTGCTTCCAATATATGTAAAGCCCTGACTGAGTGCAGTCTTTTTGGAAGGAACATTGTCAGAGAAGCATCCATAGATAAAGCATTTTCCTCTAACTCATAAATACCGGAAGCCTTCTAATCTGCTCCAGCATATACTCTGCGTATTCTTGTTCCAACGCTGCGTCACATGGCATTTCTTTCCCTGAGGCATACTCCTCCAGCGCTGCCAGAATCAGGCTGCTGTACCTATGCGGAACATTTGATAATCCCCACTCTCCGCCTTCTTTTTTGGAAAGAATCAGGTTCTCCTTTACATATGCAGCCACCCTGCATAAATTCAGCGTTATGTACATCGGATTGTCAAGAATATCTTCTCCTGCGCATTCTATGTCACTCCAAATACTGTCAAAATAATATGTGCTGTCTATCTCAGAAAATACTTCCTTAATTTCTTTTCCGTATAAGGTTTTTCCTCTGTGATAAGTAATCATAAAATGCGCCGCTAAATCCTTATCGGTTCCCTTCATCTTCTCTACGTATTCCTTAGGGTTCGACAGATACCATGCCAGATGCGCATTGGAAAAATGCAGTTCAAAGGGGGTAGGATAGACAAAAGGGGTACATACCTTTTCTTTTACAATGCTTAGCTCTATTCCCTTTGCGGGAGCCTTTTTATTCAGCTCCACGACCATATCCATATACTGTTTCTTTTTCTCATCTGAGATATCATTTCCTACAACCACCAGAAAATCGATATCACTTTTTTCCTGCCGGAAGCACCCCATGGCAGCAGAACCGTGTAAATAGACTCCTACAAGACTGCTGCCTAAAATGTTTTTGCTTCCCTGCACAAATTCTTCTGCTAATTTTTCATATCCTGTCATCCTGCACCTCCAGCGTACTGACCACTTGTATCCCAAATAATATTCCAGTATAATTCATGTCTATTAGTAACTATTCCGTACCCTCATAGTTACGAGCATCAAGTCTTGCAAAACCACTTTGTGGTGACTTAATTTACGCACTCTCACGCACTCCGCAGCAAGTGCGTAGTGCTGTATTGAACATTACATCTATTATACATATTTCGGAAGCAGATGTAAATCTACTTATTTGCTATTAAGGAAATGAAAATTGTAGTTTGCCATATTGAAAATAGGAGTACTATACTTTCTTTTATTTGTCCTCTTTCCATTGATTTATTGAAAGCATTTCAATCAGTTTACCGATTTCCACATGTTTTGTGTTATACTATTTTATGTGATTTTGTTTCCCTCATTTTTCCCTTATCAGGGTTCGTAATGCCCTATGGGAAGATATAACACAAGGGAAACTTTAAGGGAAATCTCACCTGCAATAAGCTTAGTGTTTTCAAGGGTTCGCGGGTATTTTAATAAACAAATATAACAAATGATATTTCCCTTAAAAATCATTAAATCACAATCGGAATTTACAAGAGAGAAGAATAAGCTCGTATGCTTTGAAAGGCGTGGTGAAAATGATAGAATTGGAATGAAAGGAAAAAGCCGTAGAGATTGCAGCTCAGCTTAGAGATATGCACGCCTCTTTAAAAAGGTTACCAACATAACTCCGATTGAATTTAGAAACAAGATAACAAATTAAAATAATAATAATTAACCAAGGAGGAGTCGTTATGGCACTTATTCAGGCAAACTTTATGTCGCGCAGTTTATTAAGAACTGTTCCTATTCAGGTAATATTACCTGCAGACAAATTTTCATTTTCAGAAAACCTTCCGCATGAGGAAAAACCTTTCAAAACGCTTTATCTGCTGCATGGGATATTTGGCAATTACACAGACTGGACAGCAAACACCAGAATCCAGCGCTGGGCAGAGGAAAAAAATCTCGCAGTTGTAATGCCTTCCGGTGATAATTCCTTTTATGTGGACCACCCCCAATCCGGCAGCATATATGGAAGCTTTATCGGTGAAGAGCTGGTAGAAATCACCAGAAAAATGTTCCCTCTGTCCCGCAAAAGAGAGGATACTTTTATCGGCGGTCTTTCCATGGGCGGTTATGGCGCCGTGCGAAACGGGCTAAAATATTATAACACATACAGCCACATTATCACTTTATCCGGCGCCCTGCATATCCTGGAAACCCCCGATGAACTCCATGAAGGGATTATTCCCTCTGAAACATTCTATTTCGGAAATATCCGGGAAGCAGCAAAAAGCGATAAAAATCCGCGCATATTGATTCAACAGTTAGCGCATCAGATGCAGACAGAGAATTCTGTGCACTTTCCCAGAATTTTTCAGGCATGCGGTACTGAGGACCATCTGCTTGCAGTTAATCGGACTTATCGAAGTATTTTCCTCGAAAACGGCATTGACTTAACTTACAATGAGGGCACAGGCGACCACGACTGGGATTTCTGGGACACATGGATAAAAAAAGCTCTCGACTGGCTTCCTTTGGATGAATCCTCTGCCGGCGTAAACAGCGGCAATATCAGAGCATAGCCGTAAAATATTTATGAAGCGCAAGGCTGTCTGTCACCTCCGGGTGGAAGGATATCCCTATCTGATTGCCGTATCGGACACCGACAATATTTCCATCTACCCGGGCGATGACCTCTGCCCCTTCGCCGACACTTTCTATATAGGGTGCTCTGATAAATGCCATCGGAATCTCTCCGACCCCTTTGACCTCGGCTTTTGTAAAGAAGCTTCCAAGCTGTCTGCCATAGGCATTTCGTTTTACTGTCACAGGCAGTGTCCCGAAGTAAATCCTGTCATCGTTTGACAGATTTTCCGCCAGCAGAATCAGCCCCGCACAGGTTCCAAGCACCGGAAGTCCTCTTTGTATTTTCTCCTTAAGCGGTTCCAGTAACTCAAGCTCCCTTAAAAGCTTTCCCATCACGGTGCTCTCGCCTCCCGGAAGGATCAGTCCGTCAAAGTCCTGCTCCAAATCCTTTTTCTGCCTGATTTCAAAGCTCTCTATACCAAGCTGCGCAAGCATCTTTTCATGCTCAATAAAGGCTCCCTGTACTGCAAGAACTGCTATTTTCATATTTCTTCTCACACTATTTTCCTCTTTCCGCCATAAGAAGCTTTATTTCCTGCTCGTTAATTCCTACCATTGCCTCACCCAAATCCTCAGAAAGCTCTGCCAGAAGCTTTGCATCGTTATAGTTCGTGACTGCCTTTACGATTGCTGCCGCTCTCTTTTTCGGGTCGCCTGACTTAAAAATTCCGGAGCCGACAAAGACACCCTCGGCTCCAAGCTGCATCATCAGTGCGGCGTCTGCCGGAGTCGCCACACCGCCTGCTGCAAAGTTTACAACAGGAAGCTTGCCGTTTTCATGTACATACTTTACTAAGTCATATGGAACCTGAAGCTGCTTTGCTGCATCATAAAGCTCATCTTCCCTCATTGATGTCAGCCGTGCAATTTCCTGATTCATCATTCGCATGTGGCGGACTGCCTGAACCACATCGCCTGTACCCGGTTCGCCTTTTGTACGAATCATGGAAGCTCCCTCATTAATACGTCTGAGCGCCTCGCCTAAGTCCTTTGCTCCGCACACGAACGGAACCTTGAATTTTGTCTTGTCAATATGGTATACATCATCTGCCGGTGAGAGAACCTCACTCTCATCAATATAATCAATCTCAATCGCTTCAAGAATCTGTGCCTCTGCAAAATGTCCGATACGGCACTTTGCCATCACAGGAATGGAAACCGCCTCCTGTATTCCCTTAATCATCTTGGGGTCACTCATACGCGACACACCGCCTGCTGCCCTGATATCGGCAGGTATTCTCTCCAGCGCCATAACCGCACACGCGCCTGCTTCCTCTGCAATCCTTGCCTGCTCAGGAGTCGTAACGTCCATTATCACTCCGCCCTTAAGCATCTGCGCCAGTTCCTTGTTCAATTCATATCTTTCATTCTCCATCTTGTTCTCCTCCAATTTCTGATTTTTTGATTCTTGTGTTCTGCCTGTGCATCTCACGGCTTTTCACCTGCTGCAAAGTCCGTGAGAAAGCAAAGCGGCTGAAAAGAATCCAGTCCTTCACCAAAAGCAAACTTCAAACGGGCTGCATTCCACTACAGGAAATCCGCCTGACTGAATTGTAACTATCATACGCAAAAACTGACACTGTTAAAAGTGTCAGTTTTAAGAATTTTAGGGTGTACAGTTTGCTTACTGATGTATCGCTTTCCGTGTTTTATTGATAAAGCCGCGGATTCTTTTCTTCTGTAAAAATAAATCATAGCTCTTGACAATGAGGACAGAGCACTTTGCCTGCTCCATTATTTTGTCTGTCCGGAATCCGGTCACAACTTCTTGGATTCCCCAGTCAAGAGACGCTCCTACAACAATCAAATCATAGCTGTCCGAGAACCCTGCAACTGTTTCCACCAGTCCTCCGCTGCATACTTTAATTTCTGTCGGCTGGTCGAACCTGGCAGCAGAATTTTTCAGATATTCCTTTGTCTCCTCAATGTCTTCGTCCCTGTCCACCACGTTTAAAAGCGTGATACGCGCGCCATAAGCATTGGCAATCCGGTTTACCACCTTCGCAGTCATTTTGGAATAGCGTCCGCCTCCATACGGAAACAGGATATTTTTGAACTCTGTTTTAGCGTCAGCCATCTTTAAGATACCGACATCTGCAGGCGCCTTCTGAAGCATTTGATATGTAATGTTTCCATGCATGTATTTGACAAGACCGGAACCGTGCCAGCCCATAATCACCAGCGGATTCCGCTCTCTTTTCACCACTGTCATAATTGCGTGGAACACATCTCTGGAGTTAATCAGCACCGGCTTCATGTAAGGCTCGTTTTCATACGCCTTGAGCTTTTGGATAATGCCATCCTGCACATTCATCGTCTGCATCATCGTATCATAGTCTGCAATGGTCAGCAGGTTATCAGGAAAGACATTGACCTTCACCGGAACAACCGTTGTATTTTTCTCTGCCACTGCAATTTTTCTTCCAAAATTCAGCAAACCGTCTGCCGTATCAGGATTCGATACCGGAATAATAATTTCATTCTTTCTGTTGACCTTCTTATTTTCCTTAATCTCAGGAATATCGACATTCGACAGCCCCTTGGAAGCATACTTTAGCCGGGGCATCACCAGATAATAATACAGGATGCCGACTGCTATCACGGCAACTGCAATGATCAGTGCAATCCGGTCAGATATCGCAAGCTGGTAAATCATAAACAGATTGACCGCAATTCCCAGTATGGGTGTCAGCGGATAAAGCGGAACCTTAAATTTCCGCTCCAGCTCCGGCTTTTTCTGCCGGAAGATCATTAGCGCAACATTGACCAGACTATATCCGGTCAGTGAAAAGATGCTTGTCACTGTTGAGATATGCTCAAGGTCTTTGATGGAAACAGCAATTAAAACGATAATTGAAGTAACAATTATCGAAAAAACCGGCGTCTTTGTCGTCCTGTTGATTGTCTTGAACAGGCTCGGCAGGCGCTGGTCTCTTGCCATTGCAAACGAAGTACGGGAGGACGCCATAACCGCTGTATTGATTGAAGACAAAGTTGCCAAAATTCCGGCAAACGCAAACAGATACCCTCCGGCAGCTCCTCCTATATATACAGCCGTATCAATCATCGGTGTCTCAGTAACCTCCGGCACCAGCTGCGTCCATGGAAGAATCCCGCTGCCGATAAAGAATACGGAAGTCTTAATAAAAATAACCGCTGCAATAGAAATCATAATCGCCTTCGGTATCGTCTTTTCCGGCTCAATGACCTCCTCGCTTGCAGTGGTAATCAACCCATAGCCGATGTATGTCATATACAAAAATCCCATCGCATTGAACACACCTGACATGCCATGAGGCGTAAAGGGCTTCTGATTTTCCATATCAATGTGAAATATACCGACAATCACGTAAAGCAGCAGCAGCGCTATCAAAACAGTCGTGATAACATTCTGCAATGTCCCGGAGCTTTTTGTTCCTTTGATATTGGTAAACGCCACATAGACCACCAGCAGGTAAGCTGCTGTCATCTGCGGAATAAATGGAAAAATGTAATTAATAAAATTGCCGAATCCCAAGGCAAACAGACCGCAGGACATGGCATAGCCCAGCCAAAAGCCCCACCCGCAGATAAATCCGATAATGTTGTTGCCTGTCGCCTCCTTCACATAGACGTAGCCGCCTCCTGCTTTCGGCACAACGGTTACCAGCTCTGCAAAGGATAGTCCGGTGAAAACCGCGGCAATGCCTGCCAGAAAAATTGCCAGAGATGCCCCCGGACCTGCTGTATCGTAGCTTGTTCCTGCCAGCACAAAGATTGCAGAACCAATCATTGTTCCGATACTAATCATCAATGCCGAGTACATTCCCAATGTTCTATCCAACTTCTGCTTCATGCGATACCTCCCTTATTTATGAATTGATGAATTGTTCTTTCATCAACTGGTCCGATTCCCCTCGTTGAAAACCATTTTCAATTATGGTATCCGTTTTATGAATCCTCTCTGCTCCACAAATAGCTGTATGCCTGCGTCCTTGCCGCAAATCTGCCGGTTTTCAAAAGCTCCCTAAGCTCTGACTTCGTATACCATCCCGGCACAATCTCTTCCATCACAGAAGTGCTTTTGCGGAATTCGCCCCTTGCCTTTCCCACCACGCACACGTTAATCTCATTGCTGAAGCCTACCGCACTGTAGCTTGGTCCGATGAAATCGTCTGTCTCATAAAGCTCAAGTCCTGTCTCCTCCCACAGCTCGCGCTTTGCACTCTCCACAGGCTCCTCACCCTCATCTATCAGTCCTGCCGGAAAATTATAAACCCAGTCGCCCACTGCCATGCGGAATTCCTTGTTAATCAGCAGCCTTTCGCCGCTCTCATCCGTTGCAATTATGACAACGGAGTCAGGCTTGCTGCCGTTTAAGGATTCAATGGAGTCAAGCTCCTTGTTCCGGCTGATAATCTCATAGATTTTTTCCTGCTTGTCAGCAGTCTCGTAAGCAATGTCATAGCGCGTGATAAACTTGCCTTCTTCTCTCTTTTTAATGCCTTTAAATTCCATCTTTCACCTATGCCTTTCCCAAATTCTGCAATTTTATACAAATGTAATCTTATCAAGGATTCCTGTCAAATGGGCAATCGTTACGCCGTAATTTGTCATTGGTATATGCTGTGCCTTTGCCCTGTCTATCCTTGACAGCACATATTTCCTGTTGAACATACAGGCGCCGCACTGGATTATCAAATCATACCCTGACAAATCCTGCGGAAAGTCCGTTCCGCTTTTCATGTCCACCTGCAGTCCTTCCCCGAAACGCTTTCTGAGCATCCGCGGCAGCTTTACTCTGCCGATATCCTCCGCCAGCGGTGCATGCGTGCAGCACTCCGCAATCAGCACTCTTGAATTTTCATTCAGGCTGTCGATTGCCCTTGCGCCTTCTATGTAATATGGCAAATCGCCCTTGTAGGCTGCAAAAAGCACCGAAAATGATGTAAGCATGCTCTCCTTTGGCTTCTGCTCATACACATAGCCAAACACCTGTGAATCCGTGATAATCAGCTTCGGCGGTTTTGCCAGGGCTGCAAGTCCTTCTGTCATTTTATCTGTCGTAACGCTCATCACAAGGCACTTTTTGTCAAGCAGCTCGCGAATCGTCTGTACCTGCGGAAGAATCAGCCTGCCCTTGGGCGCCTGTATATCCTGCGGCATAACCAGAAGCACTGTGTCGCTTTCGCCGACAAGCCCTCCTGTAATCGTGCGTGCGTCAAAGCTCTCCGGTATCCGTCTTGCAAGCTGCTCTCTAACCATATCCATGCCCTCTCCTGTGGCTGAGCTGACAACCAGAGGCAAGACTCCTGTTTTTTCCTGAATTGCAGCGCTTAGCGCCTGTATATCCTCCTTGCTTCTGCTGTCAGACTTGCTTATAACCGGTAAAACCGGCGTATTTTTTTTCTGAAAAAGCTGATACCATTCAAGCTCCTTTGTCATGTCCTCATCTGAGAACAATATGACACCAATGTCACTTTTTTCCGCCGCCTGCTTTGTCTTTTCCACTCTGCTTTTTCCCAACGCACTGCTGTCGTCAAAGCCGGCAGTGTCGATAATGACACAGGCTCCCAACGGCTGAATCTCCATCGGCTTAGCGACCGGGTCCGTCGTCGTTCCTGCCACATCCGCCACAATCGATACCTGCTGCCCTGTAAACGCATTGATAAAAGACGACTTGCCGCTGTTTGTGCGCCCGAATACTCCGATGTGGAGACGGTTTGCGCCGGGTGTTTCATTCAATGTACTCATCCAAACACCTCCTTAGAACCGGAAATCGCGCTGTCCGCCCTCTATATCATGAATATATGCGGCAGCTCTCTCCTTTACCTTGGGATTTGGTATCTTCTCAAGCTCCCGCTCAATCAGCTCCATACCAAGCTTCTTTGTCTCCCCGCTTGCATAATCTTCCAGATACTCTTTCAATGTCATTAATGCATTTGGGTGGCAGCAGTTCAAAATCTGCATATTTTTGCAAAGCGCCATAAAGCGGTCGCCTGTCCTGCCCTCGCGGTAGCAGGCAGTGCAGAAGCTTGGAATGTATCCCAGCTTCATCAGCCAGTTGACAACCTCGTCAAGCGTTCTCTGGTCACTGACGTCAAACTGCGCGCTTGTGACCTCCTCCGGCGTCTCAGGCTCTGCATATCCGCCTACGCTGGTACGGGAAGCTCCGCTAATCTGTGATACACCAAGAGGAAGTACCTTCTCTCTCACCTGCTGGCTTTCTCTCGTAGAGATAATCATGCCTGTGTACGGCACACTGATACGAATCAGCGCACAAATCTTTGCAAAGGTATCGTCACTGATGCCATTGTCAAAGGCAGAAGGGTCAATATCGTCTGCATGCTTAACCCTCGGCACGCTGATTGTATGCGGACCTACCCCATGCACTGCTTCCAGATGCTCTGCATGCATCAAAAGTCCGGCAAACTCATAACGGTACATCTCAAGCCCAAAGAGCACGCCAAGTCCGACATCATCAATGCCGCCCTCCATGGCTCTGTCCATTGCCTCCGTGTGATATGCATAGTCGTGCTTAGGTCCTGTCGGATGAAGCTTCTCATAGCTTTCTTTATGATACGTCTCCTGAAACAAAATATATGTGCCGATTCCTGCCTCATGGAGCTTTCTGTAATTCTCAACCGTCGTTGCGGCGATATTGACATTAACGCGGCGAATCGCTCCGTTTTTATGCTTGATGCTGTATATAGTCCTGATACATTCCAGTATGTATTCAATCGGATTGTTGACAGGGTCCTCGCCTGCTTCTATGGCAAGACGCTTATGGCCCATATCCTGTAATGCCGTTACTTCTTTAACAATCTCCTCCTGCGTCAGTTTCTTTCTGGCAATATGCTTGTTTTTCATGTGGTACGGACAATATACACAGCCGTTCACACAGTAATTAGATAAATATAAAGGAGCAAACATTACGATACGGTTTCCGTAAAAGTCCTCCTTAATCTGATTGGCAAGCTCGTAGATTTCTTTGATTTTTTCTTCATTCTGACAGGCTAACAGGACAGACGCCTCTCTGTGGCTTAATCCTTTTCTAAGCCTCGCCTTTTCAATAATCCTGTCAACAAGCTCCATGTTCTCGCAGTTTGCGTCTGCGTAGGCAAGTGTCTCCTGTATCTCCTCATCTGAGATAAATTCCTCTGCCTTTAATGATTTTACATTGTACATCATTTTCCATTCCTTTCTTTTCGGTCAGGGCAGGTACCTGCGCTTTCCGATTAGTTGATTTGTTTTGTTATTTATGATATGAAGTCGCCTCTGGCAACTACTACCCGGTATCCTATGCTTTCCATTCGCCGCGACATGCAATGCCTGCACTCCGCCGCCTCATCCCCGGTGCATATTTTATTGTCGTACAGCTTGTACTTATCCCGCACCTCAACCGGCGAAAGATTCGGCATCACCACATTGGCTCCTGCCTGAATCCCCATCTCGCGTCCCTGAGGGTGTATCGTGCCAAGCGCCGTTGTCGCCGGCAAAAGCACATGCGGATTCATCAGCCTTATAATGCTCAGCAGTCTGAGCGTCCTGTCAAGCGTTCCTGCTTTTTCACCGCCAAAAGGTGTATCCTTCTGCGGGATAAACGGACCAATGCCCACCATATGCGGCTCTAATTCTTTGATAAAGTTCAAATCTTCATATAGTGTATCAAAGCTCTGGTGCGGCGAGCCGACCATAAAACCGCATCCCACCTGATAGCCGATTTCCTTTAAATCATACAGACATCGCTTCCTGTTTTCCAGACTCATTTCAGGCGGATGAAGCTGTCTGTAATGCTGTTCATCGGCAGTTTCGTGCCGCAGCAGATATCTGTCCGCTCCTGCATCAAAATACGCCTGATAGCTCTCTTTGCTTTTCTCACCGATTGAAAGCGTTACCGCACAATCGCTAAATTTTGCCTTGATGTCAGACACAATACCGCACACTCTATCATCCGTAAAATACGCGTCCTCACCGCCCTGCAGTACAAAAGTGCGGAAACCAAGCGCATATCCCGTCTCACAGCACTCCATAATCTGTTCCTTTGAAAGCCTGTAGCGCTGCGCATTGGTATTATCCCTGCGAATACCGCAATAAATACAATTATTTTTACAGTAATTCGTAAATTCAATCAGGCCTCTGATATAAACCTCTTTGCCGTATATTTGATTAGTCACTGCCCTTGCTTTTTCTCTCAGGTATGCAAGCTCCTCTTCCTCCTGTGTCGTAAGCAACGCTTCCAGTTCCCTGATTCCGCGCTCTCCTGCCGTAAACAGACCCGTTTCATAAAGCCGGTCTGTTATTTCCCTTATCTTCATAAAATGTCTCCAACCTTTTCACGCATCAGAAAAGTTACTGACTATAAAATATTAAATTATATTGGAATATACCGTCTTTGCCGTAATCCCTTCAAGCCGTCCGATTTTACCGGACAATGCATTGATAATATCCTGTGGCGCATCGATGGCGACACTTATGATATTGACGCCCTTATTCCGGTATGGTATTCCCATACGTCCTATGATGTATGCACCGTATTCATGAAGCAGGTTATTCAACTGCATGATAGAGTCCGTATTTTCAACGATAATGCCAATCAGAGCAATTCTTGTCTCCATATATTCCTCATTTTTGCAGCAGCTTGGCCTCACTGCTTCCTGCTGCCCTTCTTCATTTGCTGTACATTAGAATTGTATCACTTTTCTCTGCTTCTGACTACCAATATCTTATTTTTGTATTTATTATTTTCTGTCTTTATGTTAAAATTAATTATAAAGTCAGAAATCAAGTATAATTCGCTTTCATTACCTATATATTTGGCGCAGGATAAATTTTCAGCCTGCAAGACGGAGGAATGGGGCGCAGCGGTGGTCAGGCGATTGACGATAACGCAGCAGATGGAAATTCAGGCAAGTCAAACGTAAGGTTCATTAAAGTGGGTTATACCGGCTTATCAGCAAAAGGGAGGGCAGATTATATGAAATATAAGGCGCTGCTGGCTGGAAACAGCAAAAAGCTTATCAACGAGTTCTTTATTCAGATGGATTTATTCTTTGAATGCATTACTTCATCAATGATTTATGATGACCTGAAAAATCATATCAAGTACTTTGAGCCTGATATCTTTATCTTCTGCATGCGTGCGGAAACAAGAGATGATATCGTCACAGTTGCAAGCTTTCACAAGTTACTGATTGAAAAAAAGATACCCTATGCCGCAATCGGTGATGCCGCCGGAATGGAATTTATGTCAAAAATCGTTAACGCGGAGCCTGAGCTGAGTCTCAAGCTTCCCATCAATACAGCCGATATTCAGGAAAAAATTACGAAATTTATCCAAGGCTATAAGTCTCATGAAGCAATCGCAGAAAGCTCATCAGCCATGACTTCTTCTAATTTCTCTTCATCCAGTACCGTTGACATGCTTGCACAGATTGATGCAGAGATTGAAATGATGGAGAAAGGAATCAGCCCCAAGGCGTCTTCTGCTTTCAGCCCTGTCCCAAGGCAGCCTGAAATTCCGGGACGGCCGCGTATTCTTGTGATTGATGATGCAACCATCATTCACAAGACGATAAAGGGACATCTTGATGCCGAATATGAAGTCGCGACTGCCATCAGCGGCAAAGTCGCACTGCGTTATCTGTGCAGCAAGGAAGTCAGCCTGATTCTGCTTGATTACGAGATGCCTGAGATGGACGGTCCGGCAGTTCTCAAAAAACTCCGTGAAAATCCATACCTTGCAAAAATACCTGTCGTATTCCTGACAGGCATTAATGATGTTGAGAAAACGAAAAATGCACTCGCGCTGAAGCCGCAGGGTTATCTGTTAAAGCCTGTTGATAAAAACGCACTCCTCAGCAAAATACGCGAGTTGATCAAATAATGATCCGTTTCCATTTGGGAGGCATATGACATGAACAATGAAATAACCCTTACCGACCTTTTTGAGGTAGAAATGCTCCAGCGTCTGCAAGACGCTTTTGCCAAAATGACAGGACTTGCTGCCATTATTACCGATGCAAACGGCGTCCCTGTCACAAAGGGAACAAATTTCACCGATTTCTGCAGCAAGTACACCAGAAGCTCGCCCATCGGCTGCCTGCGGTGCCAGCAGTGTGATAAGCGGGGCGCCGAGCTTGCATTAAAAGTAGGATCGTCCGTAACCTATTATTGTCATGCAGGACTTATGGATTTTGCAGCCCCTATCATGGCAGGTGATAAAATGGTAGGCTGCTTTGTCGGCGGACAGGTGCTGACCTCGCCGCCTGATATCACCAAAATTATGCAGGTAGCAGCAGAAATCGGGCTTGACTTAATCAATTACCTGCAGTCTGTAATGAGTGTCCCTCATATTGAAAAATCAAAGCTTGATAATTCCGCCTCCTTTCTCTATACCCTTACTGATGCACTCTCAAGCATCGCTTATCACAAATACATCATGAAAGAGGCAAATATTGAGATAGAAAAGGCTGCAAGCATGAAGTCTGATTTTCTTGCAAACATGAGCCACGAAATCCGCACTCCTATGAATGCCGTTATCGGCATGGCAGAAATGGCTCTTCGCGAGGAAATGACGCCTGCTGCCAAAAATTACATTAATCAGATTAAGGCTGCCGGAAAATCTCTGCTTACCATTATCAATGATATTCTTGACTTCTCCAAAATCGAATCAGGAAATATGCCTATCGTAAATGTTGAGTACGAGCCAATGTCCATGATCAATGACGTGTCGACAATTATAAGCACGCGTATTGATAATGCAGCGGTAGAATTTGTGCTGGATATCAATCCGAAGATTCCAAGGCTTTTGTGCGGTGACAGCATCCGCATCAAGCAGGTTATCATTAATCTGGCAAACAATGCTGCTAAATTTACAAAATCCGGTCAGGTACTTTTAAAATTTGACTATAAAACGCTCTCTGACAATAAAATCAATCTGCTGTGCTCCGTCCAGGATACCGGTATTGGCATAAAGCCGGAGGATGTTGCAAAAATCTTCCAGTCCTTCCAGCAGGTCGACAGCAAACGCAACCGCAACATTGAAGGCACCGGTCTTGGCCTTGCCATCTGCAGACAGCTTCTAAGCCTTATGGAAGGCGATATCAAAGTGGAAAGCGTATATGGCAAAGGCTCCACGTTTTCCTTCACGGTTCCTCAGAAGATTGTCGACGTTGAACCATCAATATCATTACCGGAAGCTCCAACGGCATGCGCAGCCGGATATCTGGACAACGATTATGCGCATAACCAGTTAAAAAAGGATATGGAAAAGCTTGGCATCAAATACACTGATATCAAAGAGGCAAAAGAGGCAGGAATCCTACCTTATTTAGAAGAAAACGCCGGAACGCTCAACGACACCTATTTGTTTATTTCCCAGAAGGATTTTGACCAGCCCCTTCAGGATTTTGTGAAAGAACATGAGCATATTAACGCTGTCATTACTGTTCCTTACGGTGTATCCGCACACTATAATATATCAAACGTGCTGGTGGCAAACAAACCGATATCCATTATGTCTATCGCCGCCATTTATAATAATGAAACGCTCAATCAGTATGACAGCAATTCCTCCGATGAAAATTATGATTTCACTGCTGAGACGGCAAGAATACTGATTGTAGATGATAACTCCATAAACCTCACTGTAGCGGAGGGACTCCTTGAACCGCTGAATATGCAGATTGACACAGCTTTAAGCGGAAACGAAGCGATTCTTAAAATATCGGAAACCATGTATGACCTGATTCTGATGGATCATATGATGCCTGCTTTAGATGGCGTCGAGACAACGCATATCATCAGGCGCTTTCACTCAGAGTATGACGGAGTGCCAATTATAGCGCTCACGGCAAATGCCATCGGAGATGTCAGGAACATGTTCATACAGGAGGGAATGAATGACTTTGTGGCAAAGCCGATTGAAGTGCGTACGCTTGTAAATACCATACGCCGCTGGCTGCCAAAGGAAAAAATCAACAAACGTTCCGTATCAACGAAACCGGTTTTGTCTGAAAAGCCTGCTGCAATTCCAAAGATACCGGAGCTGAATGTGAAGGAGGCGTTAAAGCTGGTCGGAAATGAGAAGCTGTTCCTGACCATCTTAAAGGATTACTACCGCTCCATTCCAAAGAAGTTAAAGCTGATACGGACATACAAAGAACAGGCAGACTGGAAAAATTATACTGTGGAAGTCCATGCACTCAAAAGCGCTTCGAAGCAAATCGGCGCCGATGAACTTTCCCTCAAGGCTGCTGCGCTGGAGGCTGCCGGAAATGCAAACGACACGGACACAATCCTTGCGAATACAGATGAACTGCTTACTTTGTATTCTCATTATGCTGATGTGCTAAGCCCGCTGTTCCCTGAGAAATCATCTGCAGAAGGCAAGCCGCCCATTACAAGACAGGCTCTGGCGGAAGTCTTTGCCGCTATGACGCAGGCAGTCAATGATTTGGACATGGACAAAATGGAAGCTTGTATTCAAAAGCTTGACCAATACAGCTTTGATGAGACGAATCAGCCTCTATATACTAAGCTTTGCGAAGCAGTCTCCGACCTCGACCCTGATGCATGCGAGGACGTCATAAGCACTTGGCGCGATATCCTATAATCCGGCTGGAAAAGGTCCCTTCCATATGCAGAATAAAAAACGACATGCCTTTACAGGCAATGTCGTTTTTTATTCTGTTATAATATTACGATGCTTGCATTGGAAATGTCTGCAAGATCATATGTTTTTCCGGTTTTTAATCCTATTACCTTCGGCCTTAACACATACTTGAGATTATTTTCTACCACCCTTGCCTTCTCTCCGGTACTAAGCTCCACATCCGTACCAACCGGATACAGAATCACACTTTCCAGAAAGCTTCTCATAACGTGAATATCAAGCTCTTCTGTCATGGACATAATCATTTCTACCGCATCTCTGGGTGAAAATGGCTTTTTATACGGCCTCTCCGTAACCAGCGCATCATAAATGTCAGCCACCGAGATAATACGCGCAAAGAGATTTATCTTGTCAGAGCCAACTCCCATAGGATACCCTTTTCCGTTCATTTTTTCATGATGCTGCAGAACGCCGAGCTTAATGGAATTTGACAGCTCCTTTTTGTCCTTTAATATTCCATACCCAAACAGTGTATGCTGCTTCATCATCGCAAATTCTTCATCCGTAAGCTTTGCTGCTTTATTCAATATTTCATTGGGTATCTTTGATTTGCCCACGTCATGCAGCAGGCCGGATATTCCAAGCTCATAGACCTCTTTGTTATTCAATCCGTGCTTTTTTCCAACAATCATTGACATGGTTGCCACATCAACACTGTGTTTAAAAGTATACTCATCACTAATCTTCAGCGTGCTGATATCCACTGCTATCGCATCATTGTCAGAGATCGCCTTCATCAAGTCATCGGTAATGTTTTTGGTGACGGAGGCAAATCCTTCTGACGATGTATCATTATACAGATATTGTATTCCCTCCGCTACTCTCGCCTTCACACTCTCTGACAGCCTTACCTTTGCCCTGTCCTGAACAGTGTTTTTATCGATTTCCCTCTGCACTGCAGGCGCCACAAAAATTTGTCCGGAAGATGCTTCTATCGGTTCTTCATCGTCCTCTCCCTCGCGTATATACACGCCGGGGACTCCCATCTTGATGAGAGACATGATATGATATGAATCCAGCATTGTTCTTCTTGATATCAGTATTCTCCCTGCCCTGTCCACAATCGCCTGGTCAATCGCCATGCCTTCCTTAAGTGAGCGTGTCCTCACATATCTTCGTTTAACCACCTTACTCACTCCTTTGTAAGCATTGCCGTACTTTATTTCAGTATACACGAACCAGCGTAAAAAGTCAGCTATTTTCTTTTATTCTTTGAGAGTACTTTCACAGTTCAGCCTTTTATGCATTCCTATCCGGACGAAAACGGCAGGCTTTCTCTGACGCAAAGCGTTCCCCAGCCGATTCTGCTGTCGGGACGCACCGGTATGCCGGCAAGGGCCTGCGCCCCACGAATCAGGCTGGCTTTCAGGCGTTCACCATAGAGAAACCGATCGTTTCCGCGCACGATTCCCCACTCCATCAAAAGTGCTGCCGCCCCTGTTACAAAAGGTGTCGCAAAGGAAGTTCCCGACACCTGTTCATAACCCCCATTTGGTATGGGAACTGTGATATCTACTCCCGGAGCAATCAGGTCGGGTTTTACTTCTGCGACAATCTCCTGATTTCCCACTGTATCAGTCCTGCCGTCATCATACCGATATACATAGCCTCTGCCGGAAAAATCAGCATAGCTTCTGAGTGACACATCATAAGCTCCTACTGTCACGGCACGCCTTGATGTCGATGGGATTGTGATGGTCATTTCAGGTGTTGGGAGGAAAAATCCGGTTCCCGCATTGCGCGCTGCATATCCGGGAAGATAGAGCCTGTATTCCCCTGTCACTACTGTCACAGGCTGCAGCTCCAGGCGCCACACACCGCTGTTCACATAGCGTTCGGACGGAATCATATCAATAAAGATTTCCTGCTGTACATTATAGGGAAGCGGCTTGCCAAGATAGCACAGCAGTTCTGTCTGCTCGAGAGTCCGCCTTACAGTCCGGGCATCTCTGATATCCGTCAGCTCCAAGGTCAGCTTTTCCCCACCAGGAGAGGTTATCACAAGATTCCATACATCCTGATAAAATTTCCACAATTGTATGCTGAGTCCTGTCTCATAGTCTGCCACCGCAAGCTCTATGATTTTGTTCTCTTTTGCCACCCCTGCCGTATGTCCTCTTGATGCGCCCTCGTTTCCGCTTCCTATGATAATCGAGCTTCTGCCTACCTCTGAGGCATTGTCTATAAAACGCTCCAGCAATGAATTTCCCTGATGATCGCCGTATGTGTTTCCAAAGCTGATGTTAATGGCAACTGGTCTGTTCAGTGCAGTTCCAAGATTGACAGCATAGTTGATTCCTCTCATGAGCTGTGTTGTTCTCGGAAATGAATCCGCCTGCGGATATCCAAGTTTTATAATCAGAAGCTCGCTTTGGGGAGCCACCCCCGTATCGCTTCCTGCCGCCACGCCGGCAACTGCTGTTCCATGTCCCGATGTATCATAAACAGGCACCAGCTTCAGACCGTCTTCCCGTCCTAAAGCCAGTGCCTCATTTATTCTTTCTCTTGTATACAACACACCTTCACGATATCCTTCAGGGGCAAATCTCCCCTGTGCCTCATCAGGCTGCTGTGTCTGATCCCATATTGCTATAATTCGTGTTTTTCCGTCTGCATCACGAAATTCAGGAAGGAAGTAGTCAATTCCGCTGTCAAGCACCGCAAGAATCACACCATCTCCTGTAAGATACGGTTCCTGTTGTGTCACCTGCAGGATACAGGACTGTGACTTTTCAAAATCGTTCATACCATCTCCGCAGCGTATGCTTTATATCATCATATGTCCTTTGAGCAGGTTGTGTGTCTTAAGCGTCAATTCTTCAACTGTATCTTCTCTACACGTTTCCCGTCCATCTCCAGCACGCACACCTGTATCGTCTGATATGCAAAAGCATCTCCCTTCTCCGGCACACGCCCTATCTCTTCCATGACCCATCCGCTGACTGTCACGGCATCCGTTTTGGCATCAATGTCCAGCATTTCAAATATTTTCTGTATATTGGCACTTCCTAATACGATATATTCATTCTCTGAAACCTTTTGGATTTCCTCCACTACTTCGTCATGTTCATCCCAGATTTCTCCCACAAGCTCCTCCAATATGTCTTCCATTGTCACGATACCAACCGTTCCCCCAAATTCATCCAAAACCACTGCAATATGGGACTTTTTCTTCTGAAGCTCCTTTAAAAGCTCTCCGATACGCTTCCCTTTTGTAATATACAGCGCAGGACGAAGAATGGACGCCACATCCTTTTCCATGCGGTATGCATAGTTATGAAAATCCTTCTGATAAATAATTCCCACAATATGATCAATACTGTTCTCATAAACAGGGAGCCTTGAAAACGCTGTCTTCGCAAAAACTTCTGCAATTTCTTCCTTTGACATATCAAGGGACACTGCCGTCAGGTCGATTCTCGGCGTGAGGATATCCTTCGCTTCAATCTCCGAAAACTCTATCGCACTGCGAATCAATGTACTCTCCTGCTCATCAATACCGCCCTCCTGTTCTGCTTCCTCCACAATCGTCAAAAGCTCTTCTTCTGTGATAGAGCGATCCTCCTGCGTCCGGAATAACAAAGCCAGAAGTTTTTTCCACTGTCTGAACAAAAAGTTAAAAGGTGTCAGCAAAAATACAAGTATATTCAAAAGCGGTGCGGAGAACATGGCAAATTTCTCCGGCGCTTCCTTGGCAATACTTTTGGGGGAAACCTCTCCAAATATTAACACTACAATTGTCGTAACTGCGGTCGACACGCTCGGTCCTGCTTCTTCGCCCAGCATTTTTACAAAAAGAACCGTAGCAAGCGACGCACTGGCAATATTCACGATGTTATTTCCAATCAAAATCGTTGACAGAAGGCTGTCATAATTTTCCGACAACCGCATGACAAGAGCTGCCTTTTTATTTCCTTTCTCCGCCATGTTCTTTATTCTGATTCTGTTCAAAGAAGAAAATGCCGTCTCGGTCGCCGAGAAATAAGCCGACATCACAATGCAGACAACAATAATCATGAGAGAAATACTGTCACTATTCATCAATTTCAATTCCTTTCTTATCTAACTCATGGTTCACTGCCTGCCGCACAATGCAGTATAAAACCGAGCATACCGGCACACTAAAGAGCATTCCCATAAACCCAAACATACTTCCGCCTGCTGTCACTGCAGCCAGCACCCAGATTCCCGGCAGACCGACTGATTTTCCAACGACCTTGGGATAAATGATATTTCCCTCCAGCTGTTGCAATACGATAATAAAAATCACAAATTCCAAAGCCTTAAGCGGACTGATTACTAAAATCAGAACTGCGCCGACAGCTGTTCCCAAAAATGCACCGAATACCGGAATCAGCGCCGTGAACCCGACTAATACGGAAATCACTGCGGCATATGGGATTCGCAGCAAGAGCATCCCCAAAAAGCAAAGCGTACCGATAATCACTGCCTCTGTAAGCTGGCCGGTTACAAAACTCGTAAAAATTTTATTTGTGAGGCTGCATAATTCTAAAACCGAATCAACCCTGCGGGCTGGCAAAACGGCAAAAAGCAGCTTCTTGACCTGCCTTGAAAGCTTCTCCTTCTGCAGAAGGACATAGACCGCAAAAACCAGCCCCACTGCTGCATTAACGATTGTTGATACAATCGACACAGTGATATCCATTGTCCTGTTCAGAAATAATGCCCCTCCCTGTGACACAAAATCAGCGATGACTTTCCCGATTTCCTCTGTGTTCAGCTCCATACTCGGCAATACGATCGAATATTTCAGCAGCGCCTGTGTCAGGCTGTTCCACCACTCCATCACATTGTTCATATACTGCGGAAACATATCCCACATTGCAATGATATTTTTCTGAAACTCCGGAATGATCATAAACAGAATCACAAATATCACACCAACAATCAAAAGCAGGCTCAGGAACAGGCAGGCAGGTCTTTGTATCCTTTGATACACTTTCCCCCGCTTTTTCTGAAACATCTTATCCCAGACTTTTTCAATTTTCCGCATCAGCACATTAATCAGAAATGCAAAGCAAAGTCCCAAAAGAAACGGCGAAATGATTACCAAAAAGCCCCTCAGCAGCTCCAAAAGAACCGAAAAATGATTCAGCCCCCAAAATATCAGCAGTGAAACGGTTATGATACCAATCAATTTTTTTATATTATTTTTATTTAATTCCAACTATTCTCATCCTTTCCCAGTGTACTGTCCATCCGGTAATTACCATAAATTACACGCGGTCAGTACAAAATAAAGCCCCTATGCCGTTATCCGGCACTGCAACAGGAAAATCCCTGTATTAAGAGAGGTTTGCCTTTTCTTTCCATCTTTATCATGAATATACAATAAAATTGCACCGGAGCTTGTTCTGGCCGTCAGCAAATGCAGCCTGGCATAGAAAACACAATACGACCGTCTTTCGCCCTCTGCCATCAACAATACCTGCAGCGGAAGTCTCTCTGCCCTCCTCTGATTGATATTTTTGAGCACAGCGTACTGCCCTGAAAAAGTTTCGTACTCCATTGATTTCCGTATTACAGATATTTCCGTATCGGATTTTCGTGAGCTTTCGTTGTTCGGCAAAGCCGCCCCGCCAACAGTCTCCAGGCAGTCTGTTTTTATGTTCATATATCCATGCGACAGAATGATGCAGAGCACAAGCATCATGCTGAATATTCCGGTAAGTCCTGACTGTCCGGGTACAAACAGACGACAAAAAGCATGACCATTCTCTCCGCAAAGATAATGACCATGCCTGTTAACTTTCTCAAATATAATATTGTGATTTTTACACATGTCGGCATCGCTGTCGGTGTCGTCCATCTAAATTTCCTCCAAGATAATAATATATGGATTATAATATATCAAAAATGCATCTATTGCGCAACATACTTTATGAATATTTTATATCCTTTAGTAACCTTTCCCCTTCGAAGAGCATATATTATGATAGCTGCTCCCAAACTCAGATATGTCCTTCGTTTAAAAGGGAACACATGTATCAGAACAGGAGTAACAGCCCTATGCCAAACGCCAAACTGGAAAATCTCTTAAATCTTGCTTTATCTGCTACAGAAGCGGAATTACAAAAATCCCAGATTCTCGGCACCGGATATACACCTGCCACAAGAACCTGGGAATTGATTGTCAAATACAACGGTGCGCTGGAACGGCTGGAATCAGCAGTCATTCATATTGAGCCGCTTGTAAACGGTTATGCCATCGCCACTGTCAGAGAAGACTTTATTGATGCCTTTGCCGACCTTGATGAAGTTGAATACATTGAAAAGCCTAAGCGCCTGTACTTCGAATAATGCAAAAATTTCTGCAGCTTATCTGTATGCAGCGGCATTCCATCTAAGCTCATTCTTAAACATTCTGATGTCTGTGTTTTTGTCGATGACAACAGCCTCAATGCCCATCGCATCTGCCCAGTCAATCATCTGCTCAACAGAAAGATCGTAGGAGAATGCCGTGTGATGTGCACCGCCTGCTAAAATCCATGCTTCCGCGCCAACAGTAAGATTGGGCTGCGGTGTCCAGAATGCAGTTGCTACGGGAAGCTTCGGCATCGGCTTTTCAACCTTCTTGCAGTCAACTGCATTGATAATCAGCCTGAAACGATTACCGAGATCAACCAGTGAGGTTGCTACAGCAGGTCCCGTCTTTGATGTAAATACAAGTCTTGCCGGGTCTTCCCTGTTGCCCATTGACAACGGGCAGACTTTGATGGAAATATCGCCGTCTGCTATGGTAGGGCAAACCTCAAGCATATGTGCCTGTAAGATACCTTCTTTTCCCGGAACAAAATTATATGTATAATCTTCCATGAAGGAAGTACCCTTTGCGTCTTTTACATTAGAAGCCATAATCTTCATCAGGCGAACCATCGCTGCTGTCTTCCAGTCACCCTCAGCACCGAAACCGTAGCCTTTCTCCATAAGTCTCTGAATGGCAAGACCCGGAAGCTGCTTTAAGCCGCCAAGCATACCAAAGTGCGTAACAATTGCATGATAGTCTCTCTCCTCCAGGAATTTCTCAAGACCAATCTCAATGCCTGCCTGAACCTCAACATGCTTTCTGAACTCGGCTTCATCTCTGCCCTCAAGCAGAATCTTATACTTGCTGTAATACTCATCAGTAAGGTTTTTGATATCAGCAGCAGAAACAGCATCGACATACTCAACCAGATCATTGACATTGTAATGGTCTATCTCCCATCCAAACTGAATCTGTGCTTCCACCTTGTCACCCTCAGTAACGGCAACATTATTCATGTTATCGCCGAAACGGCATACTCTGATATGTGAGGATTCCATAACGCCTACGGCAGTCACCATCCACCGGGCAATCTTTTTGATCACCTCGGGATTCTGCCAGTGGCCGACTACAATCTTTCTCTCAATTCCCATGCGGCTTACAATATGGCCATACTCACGGTCGCCATGGGCAGACTGGTTCTCATTCATAAAATCCATATCAATCGTATCATAAGGAATTTCCTCATTAAACTGTGTATGAAAATGCATCAAAGGCTTCCTGTACTCCTGAAGGCCGAGAATCCATGACTTTGCAGGTGAAAATGTATGCATCCATGTGATAACGCCTGCGCACTCTTCATCCGCATTTGCCTCATTAAAGGTCTTTCTAATCACTGCATTGGTGATAAGGGTAGGCTTCCATACCACTTCATACGGCAGTAAGCCTGACTTGTTCAGACCATCTACAATAATCTGCGAATGCTCTGCTACTTTTCTAAGGCACTCATCACCATATAAATCCTGTGAACCTGTTGCAAACCAAAATTTGTAATTTTTTCCTGTTTTCATGGTAACCTCCAATATTATATATTTTTTGACATATATGTTTGTCAGTGTACAGGGAGCCGTATTGTCCTTGTATCCTGACGTTATCAACCGATACTATATATTTACCATAAACAGAAAAAGAAAACAACATTTTATTTAACCAAAAATGAAATATTTTATTATGCATTAAATACAAAAACTGTTTGGTATTCAAAAAGTATTATGCATAAAACTCCTTATACCATTTTGCAAAGCTCCGCAGCCCGTCCCTTAAGCTGGTCGCAGGCTTGAAGCCAAAGTCGCGTTCCAGCCCGCTCACATCAGCATAAGTAATCTCCACATCTCCCGGCTGCATTCCTACAAGCTCCTTATGCGCCTCAAAATCATAATCCTCCGGAAGCACCTCTGCCGCTTTAAGCTCCTCCTGCAATATTTGCACAAAATCAAGCAGGTTTTCCGGCTGGTTGTTTCCGATATTGTAAATCTTATATCTGACGCCATCCTCATTGGGAAGCGGAGCGCACTGCATCACAGCCTGTACTCCTGTCACAATATCATCAATATATGTGAAATCACGCTTGCAGTTGCCGTAATTAAATATTTTAATGGTTTCATTTTTTACAAGCTTATTGGTAAATCCAAAATATGCCATATCCGGGCGTCCTGCCGGTCCATACACAGTAAAGAAACGAAGTCCCGTGGACGGAATGCCATACAGCTTGGAATACGAATGTGCAAGCAGCTCATTTGACTTTTTTGTTGCTGCATAGAGAGACACCGGATTGTCTACCTTATCCTCTGTCGCATAAGGAATTTTTTTGTTGCTGCCATACACAGAGGATGAGCTTGCATATACCAGATGCTCTACACCGGATGCACCATTGTCATAGCTGTGCCGGCATGCCTCCAGAATATTGTAAAAGCCAATTAAATTAGACTCAATATAAGCATCAGGGTTTTCTATGCTGTACCGCACACCTGCCTGAGCTGCAAGATTTACAACAACCTGCGGCTTGTACTGTGCAAAGATTTCCATAACCAGTGATTTATCTGCAATACTTCCTTTTATAAAGGTAAATCCGCCCGAAGCCGCAGACTCCTCAAGCTGTCTTAGCCGAAACTCCTTAAGTGCCACATCATAGTAGTCATTCATATTGTCAATGCCCACGATATGCACATTCTGCGTATTTCTCATCAGTGAAAGCGCAAGGTTTGACCCGATAAAACCTGCTGCTCCTGTCACAAGTATTGTTTTTCCCTCTAATTTTATATTTTTCTCCAGCATTTTTGCCTCCTATATTTCTGTATGTCCGCTTTGCACCAGCATTCGCACTTACTGAAAGGTCCGCACTATTTTTCCATTGTCTGTTTCCTTCCAGTCTTTGACAGTATGCGTGTAACTCATGAAACAATGCCGGCATACGATATTACACACCCTGCTTCTAAAGAAAGAATCCCACTTGTCGGATTCTCCGCCTGCCGGGCGGCGCAGGCTGTTTATTTAGTATAATGTAACGATTCAGTACCATCATAGTTACGAGCATCAAGTCATGCAAAACCACTTTGTGGTGACTTGATGCCTAATGCAATTTACACATTCTCACGCACTCCGCAGCAAGTGCGCAGTGCTGTACTGAACAATTACAGTATAACATTATTTCGATTTGCATACAACAAGACAAGTCAGCCTGCATAGAATAAACCAGTGTACGCCTCTGTCATCTGCCTTGAAAATTGGAGAAATTCCAATAACGATACAAGGAGCGCTAATTCGGGCTGACACTGTGAATGCTTGATATAATAATGAAATAAATGTGGTGGTTCTGTAAGTGAAACGATTTCATTTTATCTTTAATCTGTTGTACATTATATGCCTTTGCCTGACTCTGCTTGCTATGGCAAGACAGCTGATTCCGCTTACGTCTGCTTCGGCATCGGCAAGCCTGAAGCGTCCGGAATCCGGCAAGAACAAATCAGATGTCATCAGGCATGTCGCCCTCACCTTTGACGACGGTCCGCATCCGCAGTACACCGAACAGCTTTTAGATGCGCTAAAAGAGCGCAATGTCCATGCTACCTTTTTTGTAACCGGAGAGCATGCCGAGCTTCACCCTGACATCATTAAAAGAATGCACGACGAAGGTCATCTCATTGGAAACCATACTTACAGCCATATACAGCTCACCAGCTCAAATCGGGAGCAATTCCGGGAAGAGCTGGTTAAGACAAATGAAATTCTCTACGAAATCACCGGAGATGAAGTGGAGTATGTACGCCCTCCCTATGGCTCATGGGACAAAAAGCTTGAATCCGACCTGAATATGTTTCCTGTCCTTTGGAATATAGACCCTCTTGACTGGTGCACCTCCAATTCAAGCCGTGTTGCCCGCTCCATTATCAGCAAGGTGACCGAAAATGACATTATTCTGATGCACGACTATTATGACACCTCTGTCGAGGCCGCTGTCATGGTCGTGGACGAACTGACAAAGCAGGGATACACATTTGTGACAGTAGAAGAAATTTTATTTGATTAGTCCAAAATATGTTGCTATAATGACATTATATTTGCGCAGTGTCACTCAAAAATGCTTCGCATTTTTTCGTTCACGGGCTTCGCCCTATCCGTCTGCTGCATGGCAAAAACGTCTGCAGGCAGCCGTTTTGACTTCCA
>JAGAQJ010000056.1 GCA_017622845.1 Lachnospiraceae bacterium
ATTTCCTTATACGATGATTGATACCCAGGAGTAAATTTGCATGGAAGCAAATTTAGGCGAGATGGAGGCATGGATGCCGACTCGAGCCGGCTCCGTCCTCATTTGAAAGCCTTCCTCATCGTATTAGGAAATTCCCATTCGGAATCCATGGCAGTCAGAAGAATACTATCTGCCGTTTTCGTCCGGATAAGAATGCATAAAAGGCTGAGCTGTTACAGCTGAATGGTATTTTTCGCAAGAGTAGTTGTGTTTTGCGGAATTTTAGTATAAGATAAAAGTAGCCGCTTTTTTATAGGAAAGCAGGCTGGGCTGTAACAGGAAAAGTACTTGTGATTGTACAGCTTCGGGATACATATAATAATGATGACGAAACAGTGTAGTATTATAAATTCCAGGTATAAGCTGCATGGAAAAGAGAGGTTATCAGGCATGAAGAAAAGAATACTTGCGTTGTTTATGGCAGCAATATTAGCCCTTCCGGCAACGGGCTGTACCATGAAGATTAATGAAAATATTGTCGAAGAAGCGAAGGGAACGCAGAGCAGTATCAAGGACAGCTTTAACGCAGCAAAAAAGGACCATCAGGAAACGCAGGGACAGCAGGAAACGGATGCAGGTCAATCAGACGCGGAAAAGGAAGAGGTCAGGTATCAGGATGACTATTACGAGTTTGTCAACCAGAACCTCCTTTCTAAGATTGAGCTTGCCGCAACAGACGCGCATTGGGACTGGTTCGGCGAGCTGAGTGCAGTTGTGAGCAGCGAGATGGATGAAATCATTGAGGAGCTTGCAAATGACGGCAAGACTTATGAAAAAGGCAGTTCTGAGCAGAAAATTAAGGATATGTACGAGTGCGTCACCGATATGGAGAACCGCAATGAGACTGGTCTTGGTCCGCTGAAGCCTCATATGGACAGCATCAGGAATGCGTCCAATATTGAAGAATATGTAGATGCATTGGCGCAGCTTAGCGGAGAGTTCGGCTTCAGCAGCATTGTGGGCGGCTATAGCATTATGCAGGATAAGGCTGATTCAAGCGAATATGCCGTGTACATGATGTATGCGGATACCCTGATTGGCAAGGAGTACATAGAGGGTGAAAACACACAGGAATATGTCAGTCTGTATCTTGACTATATCAATGATATGCTTATGGAGTTTGGAATGTCTGCTGACGAGGCGGCTCAGAGTACGGATTCGATAGAGGAACTGCTTCGTGACATCTGCGCTTCAACGCTGACAACCGAGCAGATGTATGATCCGGCGCTTACTTATAATGTGTATACAGAGCAGGAGCTGCAGAATTTATATACCAATATAGACATTCCGAAAATGTTAAAGACACTCAGAGTAGACGGACAGGATAAATATATCGTGATGGATGTGGAGCAGGCAAAGAAAATTAATTCCCTGCTTGTAGAGGAAAATCTGCAGGCATTAAAGGATTATTCCACCTTTGTCATGCTCAATGACACGGCAAAATATGCAAATGCCGCCTACGCGAAGCTCAGCGATGATATGAAAAATGCGCTCTACGGCATTACGGAGAGCTGGGGCGATGAAAAGACATGGAAGGATTTGACACAGGATTTGCTCCCCTGGGATTTCGGCATGATTTACGTCGAGGAGCATTTTTCGGCAGAGGATAAGGAATCAGTTGAAGAGATGATTGAGCTGATATTGAAGGAATATGAGACGATCATCAACCGGCAGGAGTGGATGAGCGAAGCGACCAAAAAGAAAGCAATCAGGAAGCTGGAAACCATGCAGGTCAAAATCGGTTATCCTGACAAATGGCCGGCAGCCCGCGATATGATGCAGGTGACACCGATATCGGAGGGCGGAAGCCTGCTGTCTAATCTGCTGGTAAGCATGCAGGTAGCGATTGACGACAGCCTCAATAAGCTCGGGACAAAGGTTGACCGGTCTGAGTGGGATGTGACGCCTCAGACCATCAATGCCATGTACGATCCTCTGAATAATGAAATTATCTTTCCGGCGGCAATCCTGCAGGCGCCGTTTTATGACAGCGATAACAGCTACGGCGCGAATTTGGGAGGCATCGGCTTCGTCATAGCACATGAGGTCAGCCATGCATTTGACTCAAGCGGAGCGTTATATGACGAGTACGGCAATTACAATGTATGGTGGACAGATGAGGAGCTTGCCGAGTACCAGAAAATGTCACAGTCTATCGTGGATTATTACAGCAATTATGAAATGATGGGCATTCCGGTCAACGGAGAGCTGACCTTGATGGAAAATATTGCGGACCTTGGGGCGATGACCTGCATCACCTCTATTATAGGCGATGACGCCGGGGCGCTTGATGAGGCATTCGGGCAGATGACCTACAATTGGGCGAGCGTGGATACTGCAAGCTTTATGACGTATCTGCTCAATACTGACACGCATTCTCCCAACAAGATAAGAGTGAATGCGGTCTTAAGCTCCTGCGACGCTTTCTATCAGATTTACAATATTAAAGAAACAGATGGCATGTATGTGGCGCCTGAGGACAGGGTAGGAATCTGGAAGTAAAACCGCAGTATTGGAAACATGTGATTTTTCAGAACAGGGCAGGAATTTGAAAGTAAAACGGCAGCATTAATAAATGCAGCGTCCGGGAACAGCATAAGAATCTGGAAATAAAAGGGGCAGCATATGAAGATAACAAAAGAATCAGGGAGGAAGTTGGCAGGAGTCTTGACAGCGGCAGTGCTTGCCGTGTCAGCGGTTCCGGCAGCAGGAGAAAACGGCAGCATCGGAAAGGTGTATGCGGTGGAGTTTACCGTGACGGAGAATCAGGCAGTTCTTTACAGCAGCGGAAATACGAAGGTATATAAGCAGCCTGACGTCAATTCCGGCGTTGTAACAGTGATTGCACAGGACATCCCTGTCAATGTGACAGGAGTGACCTCAAACGGGTGGTTTCAAATATCGCTAAACGGCACGTATTATGTACAGGGAGACGGGCTTGTATCCAAGAGCACGGGAACGCTCAATGCAGCGGTAACGGGCACCGACATCACACAGCTCACAAAAGGAACATTTTCGTTCTTTAAAAATCCCGAGCTGAGCGATTTTGATAAGAACGATATTGAGGATATGGATGAGAATACGTATATTAAGTACCTTGATTCTTTTCTGATGGGTTATGCAATGCTGGATTACTGTATCCTGCAGGACAGCGGCAGGCTTCTGAAGGAGGTCTATGACAGTGAGGCAAAGACGGACCAGAAGGTCGCTGCGATGACAATGCAGGCATATCTGATTAATTATAGAAACACTTATCTGAGCGACAGTCTTGCAGGACCCTTTCGGAATGAGAAAGACTTAAAGCTGGCGATGAACCGTGCGATACGTTATGACATCAGCAAATTCGGGACAATATACAGAAACTCCAATATCGGAAGCGATGAAAAGAAAATTAAGAAGGCCATGGATAATATAGCAGATGAGATCAAAGCGGAGCAGGGTGTCACATTTACATACAGTATGAAATACGGCGACTATAAGACAAGCGACGGTAGCACAGGGAAAGGCTGGACAATAGAATTTACCAAAAAGGATTAAGCAATGAACAGAAATGAACATGTTGTAATTGCAGATGGTGAGGGATTTTTTTACTGCAGGGCAGTGGATAGTATACTGAATTATAAAATGGAGCAGCAGGTGTGCGGCAGAGGGTGTCCCTGCTTTATAAATAATGCAGAGAATTACTGTGGGAAGTTTGTGTGCTGTTATGAAGAAGGGGTGGGAAATGAACCAGCCCTTTTTCCGTTTGTGCAGGGCTTGAAGCATTCGCTTTATAAGGCATATGCATACGCAGCGGAGGCTCATAAGGGGCAGTGCAGAAAAGGAACAGATATTCCTTATTTTACCCATATCATCACCACGATGAATTACGTGGTGGAGCTGACAGACGATATGGAAGTGCTTCAGGCGGCGATTCTGCATGATACGGTGGAGGACACGTGGGTGACATTTGAAGACCTCAGGAGGGAATTTGGCGCACGGGTAGCAGAGCTGGTGGAGGCAGAGACAGAGAATAAGCGCCATAATCTGCCTGCCCCGGTAACATGGGAAATCAGGAAGAGGGAAACAATCGCATCTCTGAAAAACAGAGAGTATGATGCAAAAGTAATTGTTCTTGCGGATAAGACTGCGAATCTGGAGTCGCTTGTAAAAGAACATAAATACCGGGGAGAAGCGGTATGGAAAAAATTTAACCAGACGGATAAGAAGAAGCAGGAGTGGTATTACAGGTCAATCAGAGAGCAGCTTGCGGAGTTTAACAGGACAAGCGTGATGAGGCAATATGACGCGTATTTGGAGATTCTATTTTAATCTGCTGTTTCTGACTCTTTGATCTCAGCCGCCGGAATTTCGTACGTGAATACAATAATATATGACAGGAAGGAATTGTTATGAAATATGAGTGAAGCAGTAGTTACTTTAAAAAAGGGAGAGGGAAGGAGCCTGAAATCAGGAGGTCTGTGGGTTTATGACAATGAGATTGACACCATCATGGGAACCTTTCAAAACGGAGATATCGTGATCGTGCATGATTTTGACGGATATATGATGGGACGCGGCTTTATCAATCAAAATTCCAGGCTCAGAGTGCGCATGATGACACGCGATAAGGAACAGCAGATTGATGAGGCTTTTTTGCGCAGGCGCGTGCAGGCAGCGTGGGATTACCGCAAGGATACAGTGGATACTGCCTCCTGCCGTGTGGTATTCGGGGAGGCGGATTTCCTGCCGGGCATCGTCATAGACAAATATGAGGATGTCCTTGTTGTAGAATCGCTTGCACTGGGAATGGACCGTTTTAAGGAAACGATTGTGAAGCTTCTGCAGGAAATCCTTCTGGCAGACGGGATCAGAATCCGCGGCGTGTATGAGCGCAGTGATGCAAAAGAGCGCGACAAGGAGGGGCTGCCGAGGGTAAAGGGCTTTATCGGGGAGGCGTTTGACACAGACCTTGAGATTGTGGAAAACGGCGTGCATTACCTCGTAGATGTTGCAAACGGGCAGAAGACAGGCTTCTTTCTGGATCAGAAATACAACAGACTTGCCATGCAGCGAATTTGTAAAGGAAAAAGGGTGCTGGACTGCTTTACACACATGGGAACCTTTGCATTGAATGCCGGAATTGCCGGAGCAAGGGAGGTTACCGGACTGGATATTTCCGAATATGCCATAGAACAGGCAAGGAGGAATGCGAAGCTGAATCACTTGGAGGATACGGTACATTTCCGCTGTGCGAATGTGCTGGATGAGCTGCCAAAGCTTACAGCAGAGGGTGAACAGTATGACGTAGTGATACTGGACCCGCCTGCCTTTACCAAATCGAGGGAGGCCACGAAGAATGCAGTCAAAGGCTACCGTGAGATTAATATGAAAGGAATGAAGCTTGTAAAAGACGGAGGATATCTTGCGACCTGCTCTTGTTCGCATTTCATGACACAGGAGCTTTTTGCCAAGACGGTGAAAGAGGCAGCAAAAGCAACGCATAAGCGCCTCAGGCAGGTTGAATTTCGGACGCAGGCACCCGACCACCCGATTCTGTGGGCGGCGGATGAGAGCTACTACTTGAAATTCTATATTTTTCAGGTGGTGGGCGAACGATAGAACTGTAGATAAAGTACTAATAAAAAAGCCAAAATTTATTAGAGGACACAAAGAAGAATTGAAATTTCGACAAAATTGTCAACTTTTGTTGACATAGCCCATAAAATGCTATATTATAGCAAATGTGCATCGCTTCTATATATTAATGCGGTTCGACATCCGTTCGACAGATATTGATGGAGATTCCCCGTTGATTCAGAAGCGTTCAGGCACAGTAATCACTGAAAGCAATTATGTTCATTATGAGGAGGGAAAATATGGACACGATGGAAACAATGGCAGCTTTGGCATTTCTTGGAGCGTATCTTTTGGTTGTAGTGGTTATCGCACTTGCCTATTATGTAGTATCGTCCTTGGCGCATATGAAGGCACTCAAGGCAGCAGGCTACGATAAGGCATGGATGGCGTGGATTCCATTTGCAAATTATTACGCTCTTGCAGATGCAGCAGCAGATCATCAGGATAAGGTTAATCTTTTCGGCACATTATCCGTTCCGGCAGCGCTTTATAAATTCTGGTGGGCAGTATCAATTGTGCTTTCTTTCATTCCTGTTATCGGCTCTCTGGCATCGGCAGTAATCAAGATTATCTTTTTAGGAAACTGTTATGTAAAGTTGTTTGCCAGACTGGACAGAACTTCTGAGCAGGAACAGCAGGTTATCGGCTATCTTTCAGGATTCCTGGGAATTATAGCAGTTGTTAAGTTCCTTGCAGGGAAATATAATACAAAGACAATGTAATCGCTGTTGACTGAAAAGGCGAAAAAAGACCATAAAATGTCTTTTTTCGCCTTTTTGATATGGAACATTTTTGAGATACATGATAAAATGTCAATAGACGTCATAATTATTTGAAGGCATCACTTGTGTAAAGCATAAGGCGGAATATTGTATTCGGACGCCCAAAACGATTTGTGTACAAGGGCATAATACAGAAAACACAAAATTTATGCTTATAGTGATAGGGAAAGGATAGAGAAATGGAAACATCAGAAATTAAGAAAAAATGCCCGTATGTGGCAAAATGCGGAGCTTGTCATATTGGCGAAAAAAGCTACGAGGAGGAATTGGTAGAGAAGAAGAAGCTTGTCGAGAAGCATATCGGACAATACTGCAATAACATTCATGATGTAATCGGAATGTATTATCCGTATCATTATAGAAACAAAGTACATGCAGTGTTCGGACGGATAAAAGACGAAGTGGTTGCAGGCACTTATGCGGAGGGCACCCATACAATTATTCCTATCAATGATTGTTTAATCGAAGATGTACAGGCATCAGCGATTATAAAGACAGTGACAGAGCTGATTAAGTCCTTTAAGCTTTGGGTTTATGATGAGGACACCCAAAGAGGCTTTATGCGTCACATTTTAATAAGGAAGGGTATGACAACCAAGCAGATTATGGTCGTGCTGGTGACATCAGAACTGGAGTTTCCCCACAAAAACAATTTTGTCGAAAAATTGCTGGAACTTCATCCGGAAATTACAACAATTGTGCAGAATGTCAATAATAAACAGACAAGTATGGTGCTCGGACAAAGAAGTAAAATCATGTATGGCCAGGGGTACATTGAAGATGTGCTGTGCGGACTGCGTTTCCGGATATCGCCCGATTCTTTTTATCAGGTAAATTCAGAACAGACGCAGGTGCTGTATAAAAAAATTATACAGGCAGCAAATCTGACAGGAACAGAGACGATTCTTGATGCCTACTGCGGCGTAGGCACAATTGGGTTGTGCATGTCCTTAAATTCCGGACGTGTGATTGGCATTGAACAGAACCGCCATGCAGTAAAGGATGCAAAGGATAATGCGCGGAGGAACGGTATCTGGGATATTCATTTCATCGCAGCAGATGCGACGCGCTACATTTCCAATATGGCAGACACCAGGCAGAAAGTAGATGTGATCGTTATGGACCCGCCCAGAAGCGGAAGCACAGAGGAGTTTGTGAAGGCCGCCAGTGCACTGTGCCCGCGAACGATTATCTATGTATCATGCAATCCTGAGACATTGGGCAGGGATTTAGAGTGGTTTTCTAACGAAGGATACGCTGCCGAGGAGGCATGGCCGATAGATATGTTTAGTTTTACAGATCATGTTGAGACAGTCGCTCTGCTGACGAGAAAAGCCCGGTAAATCAAAGGTTTTCGCCGATTTGGGGCGAAAATGGTTGTGTGTTTTAAGTTTCCGTAGAATGGGTATGAGGGAATTGATTTACCCAGGGGATAGGCTGTGGGGAACAGAAGGTATACATTTTGGCGAAAGGATATGTTTTCACAAAACTGGAAAATAAGAGCGGCATTGCATTCTCTTTAACTGATTGGAAGTGCAATGCCGTTTTGTTGCGAATAGCGGCTTATTTGAGAGAGAAATTGTATTTGAAAATGTATTCTCGAATTGAAGAATTCACTACTTCGTGATATATTTTTCTTATATTTACAGATAGAAAATGGAGGTGCGACATGGCGGTCAGCTATAAGAAATTATTCCATTTATTGATAGAGAAAAACATGACGAATGCACAGTTACAGCAGGAAGCAGGTTTTTCCGCAAATATTATCACACGGTTGAAACGAGGCGGGTATATTTCCCTTGAAAGTGTGGAAAGCATCTGCAGTGTTCTGAATTGTGGTGTGGACGATATTCTGGAATTTATACCGGAGGATAACGGAGGGAGAGGGAATGGTTGATACCAAAAAGGAACAGGAGCGTGACGAACTGCACCGTGCCATCTGGGCAATTGCAGACGAACTGCGGGGTGCAGTTGATGGATGGGACTTTAAGAATTATGTTCTTGGAACGATGTTCTATCGATATATTTCTGAAAATCTGTGTAATTACATAAACAGCGGAGAAGCGGATGCAGGGAACTCCGATTTTGACTTTGCAAAAATGCCGGATGAGGATGCCGAAGAAGCCCGTGATGGACTGGTAGAAGAAAAAGGTTTTTTCATTTTGCCAAGCGAATTATTCTGCAATGTTCGTGCCAATGCTGTGAATGACGAAAACTTAAATGAAACATTGGAACGAGTGTTCCGCCATATTGAAGAATCTGCGAAGGGCAGCGAGGCAGAGAACGATTTTGCCGGACTGTTCGATGATTATGATGTGAACAGCAACAAATTGGGTTCTACGGTTGCCAAGCGCAATGAGAAACTGGTCAAACTGTTAAATGGCGTGGGCGAAATGAACCTCGGAGATGTGAAAGACCACTCCATTGATGCTTTTGGTGATGCGTATGAATATCTCATGACAATGTATGCGTCCAATGCCGGAAAGTCCGGTGGAGAATTTTTTACTCCGGCAGATGTGTCAGAATTGCTCACAAGACTTGGAACTGTGGGAAAAACAGAGATCAATAAAGTATACGATCCGGCCTGTGGTTCTGGTTCTCTGCTTTTGAAGGCTGAAAAAATTCTTGGGAAAGATGCCATCCGCAACGGTTTCTATGGACAGGAAATTAACATTACGACTTACAATCTGTGCCGAATTAATATGTTCTTGCATGATGTGGGATTTGATAAATTCAATATTGCCTGTGAGGATACGCTCATCAGTCCGCAGCATTGGGATGACGAGCCATTTGAACTGATTGTTTCAAATCCGCCCTATTCGATCAAATGGGTGGGAGACGATAATCCGTTGTTGATTAATGATCCTCGTTTTGCTCCTGCAGGAGTTCTGGCACCAAAGAGTAAGGCAGATATGGCATTTATCATGCACAGTCTTTCATGGCTTGCGTCTAATGGAACGGCTGCCATCGTATGCTTTCCGGGGATTATGTATCGCGGCGGTGCAGAGCAGAAAATCCGAAAATATCTGATCGATAACAACTATGTGGACTGTGTGATTCAGTTGCCGGGCAATCTGTTCTTTGGAACTTCTATTGCTACTTGTATCATGGTAATGAAGAAAAATAAGGCAGATAACAAGATGTTGTTCATTGATGCAATAAGGGAGTGCGTTAAGGTTACGAATAATAATAAGCTGACGCCTGCGAATATAGAACATATTGTTGATGTGTTTGCAAAACGTGAAGAAGTAGAGCATTTTGCACATCTGGCAAGTTATGAAGAAGTGTCTGGCAATGATTATAATTTATCGGTGTCCACATATGTTGAAGCTGAGGATACCAGAGAGAAAATTGATATTGTGAAGCTGAATGCGGAGATAAAGGAAATAGTGGCGCGTGAACAGATGCTTCGGGATGAGATTGACAAGATTATTGCAGAAATTGAGGTGTAATATGGAGAAAGAGTTGTTGAACAAATCAGACAAACCGATGCAGAAAAACTATCCTGATGACAGGTTTCAGACGATGATTTCCGATATAAAAGATATTATATTGTTTGGCAGGAAACAGGCCTATAATGCCGTAAACAAGGCGTCCGTCCTGACATATTGGCAGATTGGGAAGCGAATCGTAGAACAGGAACAGAATGGAGAAAACAGGGCGGAATATGGCAAGGCGCTTATGGATACTTTATCTTATGAACTCACAGCAGAATATGGCACCAGCTATTCAAAAAGAAATCTTCAATATTTTAGAAAATTTTACTTGTATTTTCCTGATGAGCAAATTGTGAACGCGTGCGTTCACAATTTAAGCTGGACGCATTTTAGAAGCCTTTTACGTGTGAAGGATGAAGAAGCAAGGCTTTGGTATATGAAAGAAGCTGCCGATGAAAGCTGGAATTACAGGACATTGGATCGTAATATCGGCACACAATACTATTATCGGCTTCTTCAGTCACCTAAGAAGGAAGAAGTCATTTCGGAAATGAAGCAGAAGACAAACGAATATCAAAAAAATACATTTGAATTGTTGAAAAATCCGATGATTGCGGAATTTCTTGGATTTAAGAACGAAGATTCTTATCTTGAAAATGATTTGGAGACAGCGATTCTGAGTCATATCCGCGATTTCCTTATGGAGATGGGAAGAGGCTTTGCTTTTGTTGCAAGACAGCAGCATATCGTTACAGAAACAGAGGATTATTTTATTGATCTGGTGTTTTATAATATCGAGTTAAAATGTTATGTGCTGATTGACCTGAAAATGGGGAAAATTACGCATCAGGATGTGGGTCAGATTGATATGTATGTCCGTATGTATGATGAGTTAAAGTGCAAAGAAGGAGATAATCCCACTCTTGGAATCCTGCTTTGTACAGAAACGGATGAGGATATTGCCAGATATTCTGTACTGCATGACAATGACAGGTTGTTTATGTCGAAATACCTGACCTATCTGCCGACAAAAGAGCAGCTTAGAACGGAGATTGAACGGCAGAAAGAGATATTTTATATGCAGCATCCTGCGCTGCAGGAGAGTGGCGGTGATGGGGATGAGTAAATTAGATGAGTTGGTAAAGGAATTGTGTCCAGAGGGTGTGAAATTTTGTAGATTAAATGATCTTGTTGAAAGCATAACCATAGGAATAAATCCTAGAAAATTTTTTAAATTGAATCCTGATGATGCAGATTGCTTTTATGTAACAGTAAGAGAGTTAAATGGATTGCTTGGTGTTAAGCAATATGATAAGACAGATAAAATAAATAGAAAAGCGGTAGATCTTATAAATAGTCGTGCTAATATTAAAAAAGGAGATATTTTATTTTCGAATACAGGAACTGTAGGTAAAATGGCATTGGTACAAGAAACACCAAAAAATTGGGGCATTAATGAGGGAATTTATGTCATTAAGCCTGTCTGTGCAAGAATAATGAGCCGTTTCCTTTATTACTATCTTGAAGGTAATGATGCATATTTGCAATACAGCAAAAAATTTACAGGATCTACACTGAAACATGTAACCCAAAAGGCTCTTTTGGATTTGTTAGTCCCGTACCTCCTTTGGAGGTACAACGTGAAATAGTCCGTGTGCTTGACTCTTTCGCGTTACTTACAGCCGAGCTCACAGCTCGGAAGAAGCAGTATAGTTTTTATAGAGATAAAATGTTGAATTTTGGCGATAAGGCACCAATCTATCGATTATCCGAATTGTGTGACTCGATTGCTGATGGAGATCATATGCCACCACCAAAATCAGATGACGGAATTCCATTTATAACGATTTCTAATGTTACAGAATATTACGATATTGATTTTGAAAATACTATGTATGTTCCTGAATCATATTATAATTCTTTAGCGGAAAAACGTAGACCACGTAAAGGGGATATTTTATATACAGTGGTTGGTTCTTATGGAATACCGGTATGTATTGAGGATGATAAAAAATTTGTATTTCAACGACATATAGCTATATTGCGTCCGAATAATGCCATTGTGAAATCCAGATATTTGTTTCATGCGATGCAGAGCACAGATTTCAAAATACAAGCTGATAAATCGGCTAAAGGAGCAGCACAAAAGACAATTGCATTATCTTCATTAGCAAAAATGTATATGCCAGTTCCGGATATGAATGTGCAGGAACATATAGTGAATGTCCTTGACAACTTTGAATCCATCTGTACCGACCTTAATATTGGATTGCCAGCCGAGATTGAAGCACGTCAAAAACAATATGAATATTATCGAGATTTGCTCTTGACATTTGCTGAAACGGGAAGCACACTCGTGACAGAC
>JAGAQJ010000057.1 GCA_017622845.1 Lachnospiraceae bacterium
CTGCTTGTTATCTATCTTAAAGCTTGCCATTATTTATTGTTTTAGATTTCTAAATACAGTAAAGTTTATTCGTTATTAACACAGTTTTTTGCTTTCGATGAACAGAAAACTGCAGATAGTATCCCGTAGAATGCCTCGGTGAAGAATGGTGATATTTCCTTATACGATGATAAGTAACCAGGAGTAAATTTGCACGGAAGCAAATTTAGGCGAGATGGAGGCATGGACGCCGACTCGAGCCGGCTCCGTCCTCATTAGAGAGCCTTGATTCATCGTATTAGGAAATTCCCATTCGGAACCAATGGCTGCCGGAGGGATACTATCTGCAGTTTTCGTCTGGATATCAATGCATAAAGGGCGGCTCTCCTGCCGCCCTTTCCAATTTAAGTCCTGATAATAATGTTTTGTGCGCCTGTGCAGGCTTTGATATCCTTCTCGGACTTTTTATAAAAGTCTCTGAACTTTTTCGGACAGGTAATGATAAGCTCCGGAATCGAATCTTTCATGGACATCTGTTTTTCCGTCTTTTCTTTGCGTACACGAGCAATTACTTCTTTCAGATGTTCGCCGAATTCAATATAAATTCTTTCTTCGGGCTTTATTTCCCAAATCGTCTGGTGCAGAGAGATTTCTTTTTCGTACTTTCGATAGAAATCCTGATAAATATATTCTGTTACATAAGGAGTATAAACTGCATATAATTTCAAAATTCCAAGCAGACTGTAGTATACTGCAGTCTGTCCTGAAATCCGCTGCGCTTCCCCGTGTTTCTCCGGCTGATACAACCTTTCTTAAATCCACCTGTCAACCGGCAGTAATTTTGATTCCTCGCAAGCTTCCGGCTTTTTGAAATCATCGAGCTGCATAACGGCAAACTTAGCAGCATTGTACAATTTATTAATAAATCTTTTGGATATCTTTAATTCATCTTCACTGAAAAAAGTATCTGTTCCAAGCTTGGTATTAGCTGCCCAATAGCGGATTGCATCGGCAGAATGTCTCTCTGCCAGAGCCATTGGCGAACTGGAAGCATTATTTTTTGACTTGCTTATTTTTTCACCCGGCTTTGCTAAAACAAATCCGCTAATCATGATATCCTTCCACGGTATCTGTCCAGTATGATACAAACTTTTTACAATAGAATAAAATGCCCATGTACGGATAATTTCATGAGCCTGACATCTCATGCCCATTGGAAATATCTCATTAGAAATGTCATTGTCTTCTCCGTATCTTGCATTAATCATTGTCGTTACGGAAGAAGTCGCCCAGGTATCAAAAACCGCTTCCTCGGGAACAAATTCACTGCACCCACAGCCGCAGGCATGTAGTGGTTCGGTTTCTAAGGGATTTACAGGTAATTGTTCTTCCTCTGCAAATACAGCCTTTCCGCAATTCCTGCAATACCAAACCGGAAACGGCACTCCGAAATACCGCTGCCTTGAGATGCACCAATCCCATTTTAAATTTTCTACCCAGATTTTATATCGGTTTTTCATGTGCGCCGGATGCCAGTTTATTTCATCTGCTGCCTTAAGATATTTTTCCTTATCAGACAATACGTCAATATACCATTGTTTAGATGGAATCAATTCCACATCCGTTCCGCAGCGCTCATGAACTGCAATCATGTGGTTCATTGTTTCCTGTTTTACAAGCAGCCCTTTTTCCAAAAGAAGCTCTATCATATACGCTCTTGCTTTCCGGACCGTCATTCCTCCAATAAACGCTGTCTCCTGATGAATCGTTCCATCCGGCATAATAATCTTTTTATAAGGAAGCCCATGCTTTTGATACCATTCCATATCGGTGGAGTCGCCAAAAGTCGCACACATTACTGCGCCTGTCCCCTTATCCATGGAAACGTTTTCGTCCGTTAAAATGGGAATTTCAAAATCATACAGAGGAACCTTTGCTGTTTTTCCTACGTATTCTTTATATCGGATATCCTCCGGATGTACAAATATACATACACACCCTGCCAGCAATTCCGGTCTGGTCGTTGCTATAAGCAGGCTGCCGATTGGTGTGTGAAAGTTCAAATAATTAAAAGTTGTTTCACATTCTTTTGTCTCCAGCTCTGCCTGTGCGATAGAGGTCCGGCACTCTGTACACCATAAAACCGGCGATTCTTTTAGATATGCCTTGTTATGCTTTGCAAGTTCAAGAAAGGATTTTTGTGATATTTTTTGTGATAAATCTGAGATTGTCTGATATTCCAAACTCCAATCTACGCTGAATCCTAACCGCTTCCATAAACTCTTAAACTCATCTTCATATTTGCAGATAGTACGCATGCATTTTGAGCGGAATTCACTTCTCGGCAATGCATTGGCACGAATATTTTCATCCCTTTCAACCAGACGTTCCGTTGGCAGACCATTGTCATCAAAACCAAATGGGTAAAAAACATCGTATCCCTGCATTCGCTTGAATCTTGCTATCATTTCTGCCTGCGTATAGGAAAATACATGTCCTATATGCAGGTTTCCGCTTACTGTCGGCGGCGGCGTATCAATTGAAAAAACTTTTCTGTTTTGCCCGTTCCGGTACTTATAAATCTCCGACTGCTCCCAAAAGTGTTTGATTTCATTTTCTGTTTTTTGAAAATCGTACTTCTTATCCATATGGATACCTCCTATAAAATATAATATTTTACAAAACAGACAAAAAAGTCGCCCTAAGCAAATGCTTAGGGCGAACTGACATGTCCGTGGTACCACCTAAATTCAGAAATACTTCTGCGCTCATTACCGTACGGGAATAATCCATATTTATCCGATATCATTATTCCGATACAGCTTCCCTTGATAACGGTGGGAATCTCCGTTGAAGTCTACTTAGATTGAATCATCTGTTCGGTTCAAAGCTCAAAGGCTACTTCCATACTCCCATCACGAAAGTTCTCACCAGCCACTTTCTCTCTGTTCATCCGGAATAGTATGTACTCCTCCTCGTCAATGCTTTTTGTCTGTAATTGTTATTGATATTTTAAGCACATGGATTTGTCGTTGTCAATCTTTTTTATAAATTCATTTCATTGAATTTCGTACAGCCCGTCTGTATTATTTCTTTTCACGTTTCTTCCATATCAATCCTAAGAGCACACGGGCAATTCCTCCGGATACAGCAATCACAAAACCTTTTCCCACCAATATATCGCCAATCCCCATATTAATGGCATATTGTATCTGCAGTTCTATAGGTGGATCCTGATATGGAATTCCTGCTTTTACCACCCAATAATACAAGCCTATGAATAGAATTATAATTCCAGCTAATATAACAGCATTGACTATTTGACAAAACCTGTGTCTTACTTTTTCTTTCATACCTCTTCTCCGATTTTTGATAAGCAGTTTCGTATACCCGCAAAGCCGTGCTATCGCACTCACAAATTTCGCAGTGTCTCTCGAAAATGCTTCGCATTTCCTCGTTCACGGGCTTCGCCCTATCCGTCTGCTGCCTGTCAGAAACGTCTGCAAGCAGCCGTTCTGCCATTCAGCATCCGGCACTGCTCATTGCTTCCGCGTACATTATATCATAAAAAATCGGTCATACCATACTTACATTTTTTATAAAATAGTGTACAATCTAATATAGGAAAGGATAGTTACCGTTTGATTTCGGTTACAGGAAATCCAAATGCAAACGGTAAAAGAGGACACTGACTACATGAATTGGACAAGAACATTTATATATCGTTTCATTGCAGGAATTACACTTACAACAGTATTATCTGCAAATGCTGCTTTTACAAATACCATAACATCCGGCTTAGATATTTGTTATGCCGAGAGAGATTACCAGGCGGAAATGGATGAACGCAAGACTCTTCCAATCCAGTCAAACGAGATAGCCAACTGGCCGGAAGGTCCTGCCATCGGCGCCCAGTCTGCTATTTTAATGGAAATGAATACACATACGATATTGTATGCCAAAAATATTCACGAAAAAAATTATCCTGCAAGTACTACAAAAATTTTGACCTGCCTGCTAGCTATGCAAAACTGTTCCATGGACGAAACAATTACCTTCTCCCATGATTCTATTTATGACGTTCCCAGCGACGGTTCCCGTCTTGGCGGCGTGGATACCGGAGATACCATGCTGATGGAGCAGGCGCTTTACTGTGTACTTGTACAGTCGGCAAATGATGTCGCAAGCGCTGTCGGTGAGCATGTCGCTGAGAAACTCGGAAAAGAGAAAAGCGTAGCTGCATTTGCAGAGCTGATGAATGAAAAGGCAAAGGAATTGGGCTGTACCGATACTCATTTTTCAAACTGCAACGGACTTTATGACGATAACCATTACACCAGTGCTTACGATCTTGCGCTGATTGGCTGTGAATTTTTTGCCAATGAGCTGCTGTGCAAGATGTCTTCAACGGCAAGCTATCATTTTAAATTAAAGGCAGACGACGAAAATGACACATGGATATCCTCCAAAAACCAGCTTTTTAAGGGAAAACCTTATGCATATGAGTATCTGCTTGGCAGCAAAACAGGCTTTGTGTCACAATCACGGCAGACTTTAGTATCTGCTGCGGAGAAAAACGGGATGAAGCTTGTCTGTGTCATATTTACAGAGGAAACACCTTATCAGTTTGAAGATACTGTCACACTTTTTCAATACGGATTTGAAAATTTTCAGCGCGTTTCTATCAATGACAATGAGACAAAATATAATATCAGCACAATGGATTTTTTTGATACGGAGAATGATTTGTTCGGCGACTCCACTCCGCTGATTTCCATGAAAAATGACACGTATGTCATATTGCCGAATACTGCAGAATTTACGGACGCAGTTTCTACGTTAACCTACAACGAGAATACCGACGCTTCCGACAGCAATGTGATTGCCACGATTCACTACAGCTACTCCGATGTGCCTGTAGGGACATGTGATATTGTATTCTTTAAATCCGATATACCTGCATTCAGTTTTGCTGCAAATGACCCGGCATCTGAAGGCAATCCGGAAGCATCAGAGCCAATTGACTTGACAAAACCGGAGGAAGAACCGGAGGACACCAGAGTAATCTTTATCAATGTCAAAAAGGTGATTTTCGGCATTTTGACAGCTGCTGCTGTGATTATGCTTGTTTTATTTATGGTCTCTGTCATAAACAGCTACAGCTTCTCTCCAAGAGGACAAAGCAGCAAACGCCGCCGCATTCGGAAAAGAGAAAGCCGTGCTGCCAGAAAGCAGACAAGAAGAAATATCAGGCGCCAGAAGAAGCTTATGAAAAGAAAAAAGGGAAGATACTAAGCTTCCCCTTACAAAGAGGCTCTGTGGTGCCTCTTTTCTTTTCTGTTTTCACGCGCCTGATTTTTCTTGCTGATAATATCCCGGACCACATCAGCACCTGCCTGCTTCATGGTTTTTACAACATATATTTTATTGTTCACGGATCTGCGCATACGTATTTTGCCCTTGATATCTCCGTGAACTGTACAGGTAACGATTGTATAATAATGCTTTCCATTGCTGGAAAACCATGGAATCTTTTTTCTGGTCTTTGCACCGCAGAGAAAGCATTTCGTAGAGATTACCTCTTTGTCATTCATTGCGGTAAGCTTGTCGGGAAATTCTCTTGAAATATATTTCGCGTAATCATCAAAACATACCTTAATCTCCTCAGCTTTATTTCCCGGCAGATGATAGGTGTCAAAGGAATAATTGTCAAATACATGAGAATCCTGAATGCGTTTTACAACCTCTGCCGTATAATAAGCATCAGCATATGCCCTGTGGAAAGCGATATCTTTTGGAATCTCAAGAAAGTCAACAGCATACGCCAGATTGCGCCTTGACTTTTTATCCTCAAACGCAATGCTGAATAACTTCTGCACATCATAATACCGGATTGTTTTTTCTGACAGCGGTGTCATATGATAATAATCCAGATTGTTCTGAAATTCCCAAAGGTCCATATTTCCCCATGTGCAAAAAATGCAGTCCTTTCCGCACCATTTCACAAAGTCAGCAGCTACCTGCTCAAAGGTACGGCAGTTCTCAAGCTCCTCCATGCTCAGATGAATCAGCTCTCCCGTAACCTGATTCATACGCTCAAATACCTGCGGCTTTATCAGCTCGTGAAAAGCATCTGTCTGCTCTCTGTTTTCATTCAATTTAACTGCCCCGATTTCTATGATTTCGAAAGTCAGGCTGTTTTCAAGCTTTGTCTTTAAATCAGCAGCCTGATTCCACTCCAAATCAAAAACAATATAATCCACTGAATTCTCCTAAAGAAATGAACACAGCCCATATGCAGACGAACAGGAGAAAGTTCTTCTCTCCCGGGCATGCGCCGGGCATCTTAAAATGTATTTATATATAATATCACAAAGCATATGATACCACAAGAAAAATCCGGATATCAAGGTATCCTGCGTAACAGTTCAGTCTTTCGTCAGGACGAAGGGCGGCAGTCCTATGATGCCTGCTCCAAATCTCTGCCTGTCCATTGCATGGCGTCAGGCAGATAACTCCTGGCGAATATGACTGCACATCCGGCATGGCTGAACATGCCGCTAATTTACAAGTTATCAATCTTAATTCCATTGCATTTCTTCCTTATTATTCTATAATAAAGGCGAATACTTCATAAGAATATATGTGAACAGTCTTGTCTCATCATTCTTGTTAATACTTAAGCAGGGAGGAATCATTATGTTTCAATTTTATGACAAAAATCTGTGCAGAGTGGAAACTTCACAGGGGACAATGACGCTGTCCGGTGTCTTTATACCCTTTTTCCTCGAAATGTTCCTTACTAATTTTATGGGTACTGTCAACACTTTTATGCTCTCCTTCTTCTCAGATGACGCAGTAGCGGCAGTCGGCACTGCCAGCCAGTTTTCCGGTATGATTGCAACCTTTTATACCGTGATTGGAACAGGCGCTTCCATTGTTATCAGCCATAATCTTGGCGCCGGCAAAAGGGAACAGGCTTCCGATGCTGTCCTGTCAGCCCTGGTATTCGGCGCTCTGTTCAGTTTCGTCGTAAGCATAGTCACAGCCGCCCTTGCGAAGCCTTTTATGATGCTTATGCACATTGAGGGTGATGTTCTCAGCAATGCAGAAATCTATTTTAGCATCTGTATGCGTTTTTCCTTCCTTGGAGCGCTTTTTTCCATTATCTCCGCAATTTTCAAAAGTTATGGAAGACCACGGATTTCTGTAAGTGTTTCCCTCGGCATGAACATGCTCAATGCACTTTTAAATTACCTTGTCATATTCCGCCCGTTTGACTTCCCCCTCCAAGGCGTTTCCGGCATTGCATGGTGCAATAACATCAGCCGGGCTGTCGGACTTCTTGTCATGTCTCTTTTACTCTGCACGCTTCCACTGGGACTCCATTTCAGACACAGCTCCGTACACTGTCTGAAAATGATATTCCCCGTCCTGAAAGTAGGCATTCCCGGAGGCATTAGTTCCCTATCCTACAACATTTCCCAGACGGTCACTACCTCAATTATTGCAATTGTGGGAATGACAGCCATCTCAACTAAAATTTATGTGTCTAATCTGGTATTCTATGTCTATGTTCTCGGAATGTCGCTTGGTCTGTCCACCTCCCTGCTGATTGGATGGCTCTCAGGCGCCGGCAGGTTTGAACAGGCATATCGTCTGAACCTTCAAAATCTTAAAATAACGCTGATTTTAAATGTTACGCTCTCTCTGCTTCTGTTCCTGTTCGGACGCCCGCTGCTGTCACTGTTTACCAGTGACCCGGAAATTTTAAAAGCCGGAAGCACACTGCTTTTTCTGGATATATTTGTAGAATTGTTCCGCGGTTTTAACCACATTGAGGAAAATTCCCTGCGGGGAGCAGGAGATGTTATGTTCCCAATGGCGGTGTCCATCTGCTCGTGCTGGGTAATCAGTGTCCTTTTTTCTTACCTTCTAGGGGTAAAGGCAGGACTTGGTCTCAACGGATGCTGGATTGCGTTTGCTATGGACGAAGCATTCCGGGGTGTCAATTATTACTTCCGCTGGCACTCCCGTAAGTGGACAAAGAAGGCTCTCTGTTGTTAAAAGATACCTTCGCATAATCCGCCGGACAGCTTCCTGTATACTTTTTAAATACTTTGCTGAAATAACTCTCGTCCGTGAATCCGACTTGTTCACTAATCTGCGAGATGCGCATGGAAGTGGTCGTGAGCAGTTCCTTCGCCCTTGCAATCCTCAGACTGCATAGATACTGAAAAATCGGTCTGCCGACGCTTTGACGGAACAGACTGTTCAGATAGTCAAAATTCATATGAAACCGGCTTGCCAGCAGGTCGCCCGTAATCTGCTCCTGATAACTTGTATGGAGATAATTCTGGACTTCAAGAACCTTCTGATAGCTTCTTGCGCTGAGCATACCTGCGCTCTCCAGCTCATCAGACAGACAATATCTGGAAACCTGAACCAGCAGCTGCAAAAGCTGGCAGCCGCAGAGAGTTTTGTAATATTCCATATGATCCCTGTCATTTAGTTCCATGTCATGCAGACTGCGCGTGAGGGAAACCGCTGCCTCATCCGTCATGTGACAATACTTGGGCAACAGAAGGTCCCATTCTGTTTCTTCCCCATATGGATATGTCTGATAACCGCTGCTGCTCCTAAGCGCCTCGTTGCGCACACTGTACATACGCTCACGCAGCTGCTGTTCATCCGCTTCTGCCATACGGATATTCGCGTGCTGAAAATGAATGTAAAAATATTCACAGTAAGTCGCCTTTCTGCCTTCATGCTGTCCATCCGGACTTAAAAGCAGAAAATCCCCCGGAACCAAATGGTATGAAATCCCATCCTCCTCCAGTTCCATTACGCCGTTTTTGATGAGATAGATAATCCATTCATGCGGAATTCTTCTGCGATGCACATAGGGCGGCTCAATAATTGTTTCATCCACCAGCCGTACCTTGGGAATACTTCTGCTGTCCAAAATAAAATACATCTTAGAACCCTCCGGTAATATCATGTCTCAATGCGTCCATACACTGCTCCAGACTGCCGTCACATAAAGCCTGATATATCTTCATATGGGGAACAGCATTTGTATTAGTATCCAGTGTCTTCTGATCACGCCACCAATGCCTGGCATAAATCCGCTTCTGTATCTGAAGAATCTCCCCCAGAAAACGGTTCATAATCTTATTTTCTCCATTCGCTGCAAGCAGCATATGAAATTCCTCATTAAAATTCAGCATATCCCATATACTCATGCTGCTGACAGCGCAGGAACGCTCAATCTGTTCCCGCAGTCTGTCAAGATGGCATTGGGAAAATTTTCCAAAGTTGTTCCGCAATGCCTCAGTTTCCAGCATGAGCCGCATATTGGCTACATCCTTCTCGTCTTTCTCTGTCAGCCTGACCACAACATATCCATAGCGCGGGATGATCTCAAGGACTCCTTCACTGCACAGGCGTATCAGGGCTTCCCTCACAGGCGCCTTGCTTACTCCAAATATTTCTACCAGCCGGCTCTCATTTAAGACCATATCCTCCGGCGCAGCATTCTGAATAATCATCTCCAAAATACTGTTATGTACCTTATCAGTCAGTGTTTCCTTTTTTGTTTTCGCAAAATCCATGCTGTTTCTCCTTGATAAAAATATGAAAGACTCCGTGACTCCGCGGATATGCTTTCCGCCAGTTCCGGCCGAATATATTTGTCCGCTTACCCTACATGTCTCTCAAAGGGATGAAAGTCCAGTATCGCCTCGATTCTTTCCAAAGCATCTGCCGGAATCTCAAAACCGCTTGCGGCAATATTATTCACAAGCTGTTCCTTTTTGCTTGCTCCGGTAATCACGCTGCTGACAATCCCCTTTCTCAGAATCCATGCAAGCGCAAGAACGGACATATTAGTGCCAAGCTCCTGCGCAAGATTCTCAAGCTGGCAAACCTTGTCAAGATTCTCATCCGTAAGCAGTTGGTTTACCTGTTTATCTGCCTGATGCGTTGCTCTGGAGCCTTCCGGAAATGGCTGTCCTTTTTTATACTTTCCTGTCAAAAGTCCCTGTGCAAGCGGCGAAAACGGGGTAATGCCAATCCCGTACTTTTCACAGATGCCCATAATCTCATGTTCGATATAGCGATCCATCATGTGATACTGCGGCTGGATAACTGTAAGGGGATGCAGTCTGTATTCGCTGATTATCCGCTCCGCCTCCTCTATCCTGGCTGCGCCCCATTCCTCGCTCACCCCATAGTACAATATTTTTCCCTGATCAACCAGTCCGCTCAGGGTTCTGAGTGTTTCCTCCATCGGAGTGGATTGATCAAAGCGATGACAATAGTACAAGTCAAGATAGTCCATATCCATATTTTTGAGCGAACGATCTATATTTTCTATGATATGTTTGCGTGAAAGCCCTCTCTCGTTCACACCGCTCCCCGTAGGGAAAAATACCTTGCTTGATACAACAATACTGCTTCTTGGGTAACTTTTCAATATTCTTCCCAGAAATTTTTCTGCTTCGCCCTCGCTGTATGCATCTGCACAATCAAAGAAGCTGACTCCGTTTTCATAAGCAAGACGTATTATTTCAGCGGCCGTTTCCAGCTCTTTATCACCCTTTAAATCTGTCATCCAACTTCCCACTGCGATCTCACTTACCTTTAATCCTGCTCTTCCAACACTGCGATATTTCATATTCGTGTCCTCCAACATGTTATTGAATCATATCTAAAATAATAATAAGGATATGTTTTATAATATAATTTATAAACCATATCCTTATCTTTTTCAAGAGCTAATTCTTCTATTACCTGCAGTTCTTCCGCTTCATGTTTGTTTCCTCTTTCTCCACACTTATTTTCAAAACCATTTTAGGCTTCATAAATTTCAGCTCCTTTCTGCCTGAAAATCAGTCTGCCAGCAAAGAATTTGTCCATGATTTCACATCTGCCTGCGCATTTGGAACACTGTTCCGGGAAATGGAAAGTCCCGCTTCAATGACTGCGGCGTCCGGTTCCAAACTCTGAATGGTGCGGATGGTGCCGGAAAATCCGCTGCCTCCATGGGTCACAAAGGGAATGATGGTTTTGCCGGAAAAATCATATTCTTCAAAGAAGGTGTACAGCGGCATCGGCAGATCGGCATTCCAGTTGGGATAGCCGATGAAAATATAATCATATCCATCCAGACTTTCGATGCGTGTGGAAAGCTCCGGTCTTGCGTCATCACTCTTCTCGTTGTAGGCAAATTCCAACAGAGGGTCGTGACTTCCCGGATATTCCTGCACGGTTTCAATGGCAAACAAATCGCCGCCCAGGTTCTTCTGAATTTCCATGGCAATGAACTCTGTATTCCCTACAACCCCATTATCCGTGACAACACGGCTGGCGCCTGCCACCGTATCCACGCCGTCTGTTTCCGGCACCGTGAAATAGGCAATCAAAATATTGCTGCCCGTGGGAACTTCTGTGTTTTCCGTTACATTGTTTTCCTGTTGGTCTGCATCATTACTTTGCTGCGCAGCAGCTTCAAACTCTACAGGGTTTTCCTGCGTTTGTGTGCTTTCAGTTTGCTGTGGTCGTTCAATGACGCCCTGTGCAGATTGGTTCTGTTCGCTGCTGCCGCAGGCTGCCAAAGCCACCACCATAAGAGCGGCTAAAAGAATAGCTGTCATTCTTCTCATTTTTTCAAAATCCTCCATTTCCTGTTGATTCGGAGTCGGCTTCCACCAACTCCAGTGTTACGGTGCCTGACGTATCTGCAGGCATCTCCGCAGCAGATTCCGCTGCCGTTTCATTCCCGGCAGGACATCCGCCAAGCAGAACCATACAGAACAGCAGAATAACAGCACCTCCGGTATTTATCCGGCGCATGGTATCATCACCTCTTTGTACTTACTTCTTTACCCCTGCAGGGCGATTCCTGCGGAGCGATTTTGCATTATAGGAAACAAGGTTTCCTATGATACAAGATACGTGAGCCGGACTCCACTATCCTTTAATCGCTCTACATTTTTCAGTTGAAACTCTACCGGAGCAGTTGCATCAAGCAATTCAGATTTCTCAAAGACGGTAGGCGTCAAAGGATTGCCGTCTGCTGCCGGAGCCAGAATCAGGCTGAGTTCATCTACAACACCCTGCTGTATAAAAGTCCAGTTGACGGTTCCGCCGCCGCAGATTAAAATGGTGTCGATTCTGAACAGCCGTTTCAACTTCCTGACAGCAGCTTTGCAGTCCAGGGAAGTATCACCTGCAATGATGTAGGAGACGCCCTTTTTCCGAAGATAAGCACGATATGCCGCCGGCGTTTCCTCTGTCAAAATTTCAATTACATGAGCATCGGGTCTGCCGGGCTTCTGAAAGGTTCCGGATTCCCAGCCGATTTCCCCCACCGTATCCAGGGAGATATAATAAAATCCAAGTTCGGTTTCCGCGATATAGTCTCCTTCGGGTACATTCTCACAAACCGGTTCCAAAACGGGCTTTCGGTACTGTGTAAATTCTTTGGTTGTTGTTGTGCCGTACAGCCACGCCTCAGCCTGATATGCGGAGCGAAAACGGGCATATTCTTCACTTGCCGATTGTGCTGTCTTTGTTCCGGCAAAAGTTCCGGCAATCTTGCCGTCCAGTGCGCTTAAGATATGGCATATGATATATGGTCTGTCCATTGTGTCCTCCTTTACTGTGCAAATCCGTTCGCTTCCAGATACGCTTGCATTCCTTCGGTATCAGAAGCCGATACAAACAATCCATCGTGGACATTGGCACCGGAAGCATATTCCCGTACAAACTCCATGGAGTTGTCGAACTGCTCTGTATCCATGGAAGCAGACTGCGCGAAAGGATAAATCTCCACACCTGTCAGATCGTAGCTTTCCAGAAAGGTTCCGATAATCATGGGTGCGGTATGCCACCAGATGGGATAACCTACAAAGACTGTATCATATTCCGCAATAGACTCGGGCAGGTTCGCAATTTTCGGACGTGCATTTTCGTCACGCTCCACCTGCGCAACTTCCCCACATTCTTCATAGTCTGTTGGATAAGGATTCAGCGGTTCAAGCTCCAACAGGTCGCCGCCTGTCTGCTCCTGAATATAAGTCGCCATTTTTTCCGTGTTCCCGGATGTAGACCAGGAAAAATATACAATCAGCGTCTTGCCGACTGTGTCTGTCGTTTCTACAGATGCTGTCGTCTCCAATGCTTCAGATGATTCTGTTGTCTCCGGTGTTTCAGAAGATGCTGTCGTCTCCGATGCTTCAGAAGATGCTGTCGTCTCCGGTGATTCAGATGACTCTGTCGTCTCCGGTTCACTCTGCGCAGGAGTTTCTTCGCTGCCCGATGTACTGCCGGGCTGTGTGTCCGTAACGGAGGAATCCGTCGGTTTCGTTTGCTGTGTCTGACCGCAGGCTGCGAGCGCAAAAACCAAAACAGCGGCCATCAAAAGACTCATTACTTTTTTCATCATGGTTCATCGTTCCTTTCTTTCATTTTTGACAATTTGCTTTTATTATTTCCTGAAGTGAAATATGTTCATTCCGATAACGGGCGTCCGGATTCACCTCCGGAACAGTCAGGATGATTGCCTTTTGCGGACAGGCATGGGCGCATGCCAGACAGGTCTGACAGTTTCCTGGAATATGTACCGCTTTTCCGTCCGTTACCCGAACAGAGGTCGCCGGACACACCTTTTCACAGATACCGCACCCAACGCAGGCGTCCGTAACCTGCAGAAGATGCTGCCATGCGTCGGCGGGCATCCGGCTCATACGGTCAAGGAACTGCCTGTGTGCAGCCCGGTCGGCCTCCGTAACCTCTGCAATCCTGTTCCTGCGTGCCCCCAGATCAGCGAGTATCGCTGCCATGTTTTCTTCGATATGTTTCTCCATTTTTTTCTGCTCATTCATGTCGAAGCTTGGCAGCCAGTTGTCCGCCATCACAATCACATTGATATAATGGACAGCGATTCCACACTCGTCACAGAGTTTCTTTGCCAGTTCCGCCGCCCCGCCATGCCGGTTTCCATAGGTCAGAATCATGTAGAAGTAGTCCGTATGAAAAACAGCGTTTTTCAGAAACTCTTTGACCATAGAAGGCACTTCATGTCCATAGACCGGTGCGACGATACCAATGCTGTCAGCGGAATACTCCTGATTCTCACTGTGTATAACCTGCGGAATGCTGACGGGATTTTCTTCGATTTGCTTTGCGATATAAAGGCTGTTGCCTGTTCCGATAAAATAAAATACCATAATTTCGCTCCTTCCTGATTTTTCTTGCTTTTTTGCTGCGGTAGTGCTATAATCCGATTGTTTTTATCGATTGATACTACCGATTATATTATCCGGTTGTTACTATCGGTCAAGGGGTTTTTTTAATAATCCGTGAATTTTTTGTGAACAGAAAGGAGGATTCTATTATGTATTCCATGAAGCAGGTCTGTGAGGAAACCAATATGACCTACCAGACTTTGAAATATTACTGCAACGAAGGTCTTATCCCTAATGTAAAGCGTGACAGCAACAACCGCCGCGTCTTTGATGAGCGGGATGTGAAATGGATTAAAGACCTTGTCTGCCTGAAAAGATGCGACATGAGCATCCAGGAAATGAAGGACTATCTGGCGCTTTGTCTGCAGGGCGAGTCCACGATTCCGCAAAGAAAAGAGATGCTCTCCAAAAAGCAGCAAGCTCTGCGTACTTCCATTCAGGAATTAGAGGACAGCATCGCCTATATCGACTGGAAGCAGAATTTCTATGATGAAGTGCTTTCCGGCAAACGACCCTATATCAGCAACTTGATCCGTATAGAGGAGTCAAATACTCCGCAGTAAGACGCGGAGCATCAAATTCGCAGCGCATTAAAGCTGTGGGTTCAAAACCTGAAAAGGGATTGATAACGCTTGCTTTCAGTGCTATAATGGATATTTTCGCGGCGGTGGGAGCGCTCAGCGCGCTGCTTGTGATGTGGATTTGACAGGGAGGAAAACGCATGAAATATACTAAAACAGAAAGTATCCTCTGGCTGGCCTTTGCCGGGTCATGTTTGCAGTATCTGTCCAGGCTGGTTCCTTATTTGTGTGTGCTGGATACCCTGACCATTGACTGGATGGGAGGCGTACTCCACAGGACGAAAACGCTGGCAACGGGTGGAGACTGCTGTGACTTTTATCTGTGTAAGAAAGGTTCGAAGTGGGATGAAAGCTGAATTGGGTATCGGAGAGAAAATCATGCTGACCGGCGTACCGGAAACTATGGCAGTTATGGATGAATTTTCATAGCATTTAAGGCTCTTGCCGTGCTGGACGAATAGTGGTTGATAATCTCACTATGTCCGATGTCCAGTGCTGCGATTGCGTCCATGTCCTTGCTGTCCAGCGTGAAATCCCATATATTTATATTTTCTTCCATCCGTTCCTTCCGGGCGGATTTGGGAATTACAACAACGCCCCTCTGGATATTCCACCGCAAAATAATCTGCGCCGTACTCTTTTGGTACCGGGCGGCGATTTTGCTTAGCAGGCGGTGGCAAAAAATATTTTTCTGCCCTTCGGAAAGCGGTCCCCATGCTTCCGGCTGAACTTGATATCTTCTCATGGTTTGGATGGCGGAAGTCTGCTGATGAAACGGATGAATTTCCACCTGATTGACTGCCGGCTGTATTTCATGATTTACACACAGGTCCACCAGACGTGCCTCATCGAAGTTACAGACCCCGATGGCGCGAATCGTTCCCTCCCGGTACATTTCTTCCATGGCGTGCCATGCACCATAGTAATCCCCAAAGGGCTGATGGATCAGGTATAAATCCAGATAGTCAAGTCCCAGCCGTTTCATGGAAGCCTCAGCAGCCCTTTTCGCCCCTTCATAGCTGGTGTCCTGCACCCACAGCTTTGTGGTAATGAATAATTCTTCACGGGGAATGCCGGATTTCCTGACTGCAGCTCCAACGCCCTCTTCATTTCCATAAGCAGATGCCGTATCAATCAGCCGGTATCCAACGGAAAGCGCGTCAGTGACACATCTCTCACATTCATCCGGCGGTATCTGAAACACACCATACCCTTCCTGGGGCATCGTTACCCCATTATCCAACGTCATATATTCCATAGGAATCCTCCTTGCTATATAGTCTGTCATCTGTCATTGCGTTGCCTTATCTGAGCTTATCTTATCGTGCTTTCTCCCAAAAGTACAATGCCGATTTTGCACTTCACTATAATTTTAACACATACTAAGCAGTTGTTTCTGATATTCTCCATGCAAACAGTTTTTTGCAATACCATTTCCTATGATACAAAACAGGTCATAAAAGTCTCCCCATTTGCTTCGATATCTGTTATAATACAGACACATACTTCAAAGGGGGACTTTCTATGGCCGAATTCAATCAGCTTTACCAACTGGTCACCATTGCCGACGCCGGTACACTGTCAAAAGCCGCAGAGATTGTACACATTTCCCAGCCGGCGCTTACCCGCTCCATACAAAAGCTGGAAGCCGAATGGAATGTCACTTTATTCGACCGACAGAAAAATAAAATCACTCTGAACCAGACCGGAGAACTTGCCGTCCAGTATGCCAGACGAATTCTTGACGATGTAAATACAATGACAGGCGCAATCCAGGCTTATGAGCGGAGCCTTCGCACGATTTCCATCGGTTCCTGCGCAGCTGGCCCTTTGTTGGAATTACTCCCGGAACTAACAGAACGTTTCTATGGAATGGCGCTGACTTCCGAAATGGTCAGTGCGGAAAGCCTGCTTCCCGGATTGGTAAAGGGAACCTATCAGTTAATCATTACCGATGCGGAAGTGAGCGCTCCTGATATTTTATGCCACCCGTTTTGCAGCGAACAACTCTATCTTACCGTCCCTCCCGCCCATCCTCTTGCAAACAGCAAAGAGGGCATTTATCTGGATGATTTGGCAGGTGAGACTATGCTGCTGTTTCAGGAAATCGGTATCTGGAAAGAGCGGGTAATCTCGAAAATGCCGCAGACAAACTTCATTCTTCAGGATCAGGATGAAGCCTTCTCTGCGCTGGTTCAGGTTTCCGCGCTTCCTGCCTTTGCCTCAGACCTGACTTTAAAACACAGCGAACGATGGGCAGAGCGAACCAATCGTTTGGCGCTTCCCATCCTTGACCCGGAAGCTCATGTAACCTTTTACTGCTCTGTGCAGAAATCTCATAAGACATATCTGCCAGGTCAGCGCAGCCTGTACCCATCCGGGCACTCGTAAATGCAGGTTTCTTCGAATCAGGCACTGCTCATTCAGGTCAGGCATATTTTTTGTTACTCTGTTGAATCATTTTTATTGGTTTTCAGGCTCTACTATCAGCCATCCAATATCCCGGCAAATATCTTCCGCCTGCGATATTTGGAATGTTCGTGGTATATTGCCTTAGAAATGTCAGTATTTTACACGGCAATCATAGCATACCTGAAGCAATTTCTATTATTGTAACTTCTTCATCACCTATATGTTACTGATTCATTTTGTATTTATCTAATGATAACCCTCAGTTTACAAGAGCACACACATTAAAACAGGATTATTTTTCTATATAAAATCCCCCTCAAGCTTTTCTCTTATTATAACTTGAGGGGGATCTTTTTTAAGCTGCTATTCATTTTCATAGTGTTTTTTATTTTTTGTAACAGTTGAGCCTTTCGGCTTCCTGTTACAGGACTCAGGGCATACAGAACCACTTCGGGGTGCCTTGAGTCTTTCAAATACTTTCGACTTATACCAAACGACATCAGCACTCACAAAATAATTGTCACATAATCGTCTGCCTTGAAAGTGACGAATTTCTCTCCGCTTGAGGTCGAAACGTCAGGCAGAGATAAATTTTGTGCCCTATTTCAGAGAAATCACCTAACCGCCATTGGTTACAATGCTTTCTACCGGTACAGCCTCCTGAGAAGCCCCGGAAGTTTCCTGTTCACTTTCCTGTGTCTCCGCCTGCACCTGAGAGGATGCGATTCCTCCTACTTTAACTGCGCTCCGTCTTTGAAAGCATTTCCAACCCGTTCGCCCAGCCTGTAGTAACCGTAATGCACCGTATCATAAGTAATCGGGCTGAACAATTCCAGACTGATTTCTCCGTCCTCACCCAACACTCGTTCATCCACGCTGACATTGACAATCCGACCCAGATACTTGCTGTCATCGATCACCTTCACAAGCTCGCATTCCAGCGTCACCGGCAGTTCATTGATGATCGGAGCGTTGACAAAGCTGCTCTTTGTCGTGGTAAAGCCCGCTTTCTCCATTTTCTCCGGTTCCTTGCTTCCGGATACCAGTCCCACATAATCGCAAGCAGCCAGATGCTCCACATCTGCCGCACTTACGGTAAAGGCTTTTGCTGTTAACAGATTTTCCGTGGTCTTGTGGCGGGAAAGGTCAATGATAATCTCATCCATGCCTACAATACCGCCCCATGCGGCATTCATGGCATTTGCCTTCCCATTTTCATCATAGGTTCCGATAATCAGTACCGGCTGGGGAAAAAGAAACGGTTTTGCTCCAAAATTTTTTCTTGTTGACATCGTATTGTCCTCCTACTATTTTTTCTTTCAATGCAGGTTTAATACCAGCTTTACGAATGCCGGATCGGCATGATTTACAATCTCACTGTGTCCTAAATCCTTCGCGGCGATCTGCGCCATCTCTTCCTCCGTCAGCGCAAAGTCCCAGATGTCCATGTTCTGTTCCATTCTATCTACATGAACAGACTTCGGAATAATGGAGACGCCGCGCTGTGCATTCCATCTAAGCGCGACCTGCGCCGCCGTTTTTCCATATTTGCTGCCGATTGCAGTAAGCTCCGGATCGGTAAAGATACCATGCTTTCCTTCTGCCAGCGGTCCCCATGCCTGAGGAACAACACCGTATGCCTTCATATTTTCCAGTGCCTCTGCCTGCACGAAAAACGGATGCAGCTCCACCTGATTGACAGCCGGGATTACTTCTACCGTCTCACAGAGATTTGCAAGAATTGCCGGATAAAAGTTTGCAACGCCAATGGCTTTCGTCAGCCCTTCTTTATATGCCCTTGTGATGCCTCTATATGCCGCAAAATAGTCTTTCATCGGCTGATGCAAAAGAATCAGATCTGCATATTCCATCTCCAGCTTTCCGAGGGAAGTCTTTACTGCCTGATACGCATCCTCTTCATTCCCCATGTCATTGACCCATACCTTCGTGGTAATAAACAGTTCTTCTCTGGTAGTCAGTCCGTCTTTGATTGCTCTCGCAACGCCCTTTCCTACAGCCGCCTCATTTCCATACGCAGCCGCCGTATCCAGCAACCGATATCCTGTCCGGATTGCATCATATACCACCTGTTCGCACTGTGCGGCGTCCGGAATCTGAAACACGCCGAAACCTTCCAGCGGCATCTCCACTCCATTGTTCAGTATTACTTTTTCCATTGATATATCCTCCTTTTCATTCAGCCTTTACCTGGATTTTCCAGACGTAGCCACCGTTACGCCGTCGAAAATCCGCCTTTCAGATGAACAAATATTCTGCGTAGTTTTGCCAAATATCAACAAGACACTTGTTTTCCTATTTATTATAAAACGAAAATCGAAAAAAGTACAATGTCAAATCAGCAATACAGTATGCATCACACGCATACTCATATAAAATCATCCTTTGCCACTCCTTTTTTCAACTGCGAAAACTTTGTGTTCCGTTATTTATTCCACATTTTCCTGTATCCAGTTTTCGACATGATCCGCAATCTCATCATTGTTCATATCCTGGAACATGAAATGGTCATTTCCATAAATTCCTTCCTCCGGCAAACGAACAATTGTGCTGTTTCCGCCTGCTGCAGTATACGCTTCTGTAAATACATCTGCTGTTGATGCCATTCCTGCCCACATGGCCGCTGCCGGAACATCCGTGTATTCTTCTCCAATATAGTCACCGTAATAGAAAGTAATTGGAATGTTCTTCTCAAGAAGCGCCTGATAATCCTCACTGTCTACCCCTGCTGCGATACCCGGCTCGATTGCAACGATTCCGGCGATATGATCAGTGTATCTCGCAGTTTCCCATCCCGGCATTCCACCCTGAGAATGGGTTACAAGGATAGAATCTTTTCCTGTCATCTCATATATTTCATCAATGGCTGCCGCAACAGACTGTGCAATCACTGTCTGGTCAAAATCTCCGGTATCCGGCGTCATCTGACGGAAAAACTGATTCAGTGCATCTTCTCCCTGTGGGAACTGTGAATTTTCATTATATGTAAATTCCCCGTCTAAGAAGGTTCCGATTCGAAACTGGGTATACCAAGTCTGATCCGCTGTCTCTGCATTAATTGTTCCGGCTACAGATGTCTGACCTGCCTCTCCACGTCTTGGCTGGTCAATCAGGAAGACACTGTGTCCTTTTTTCAGAAACAAGTCCGACCAGCCTTCCCGCCCGTCCGGAGTCGTCATCCAGCCCATACGGGACTGACCATAACCGTGCAGAAATACCATGGGGAGTCCGGTATCTTCTTCCGGTATCTGATAAAAAACATTGGCATGATCCACATGAGAAGTGGAGCCCTCTCTGGAAGTATAGTAATTGGAAACGTCAAACGTCCCGTCTGATGCAATCACAGTCCCTCCTGCAGAAAACATTCCTTGTTCTCTAATCACAAGTGCGCCAGAAGTGTCCGCCGCCTCTGTTGTTTCTTCTGCATCCGTTTTCGTCTCTGCTTCCGGTGCCGCCGTTTCCGATGCTTCCGTCCCTGTATTATTGGATGATGCAGCATTTCCGCATCCTGTCATAAGCAACATGCCTGCCGCTAAAACCACCGCTATTTTCCTGTACATTTTATTTTTCATAAGAATCTCCTGTTCTTTATACTCATTCTCGCCTGCTGATTTTCAATTTCAGCCTCCACAGACAAGCACTCTTTTACGCATCCATTTTTGCCGACAGGATATATTTCACCACTGCCGGTTCATTGTGGTCAATGATTTCACTGTGTCCAATATCCAGCTCATCGATTTTCTTTACGTCCTCATCGGAAAGCACAAAGTCCCAGATGCTGATGTTCTGCTCCATGCGTTCCTTGTGAACGGATTTCGGAATAATGGCTCTTACCTTTCCTTCCGTGTAAAGCTCCTCCACGGCTTTCCATGCACCGTACACATCGCCGTAAGGCTGATGAATCAGGTACAAATCCAGATATTAAAGCCCCAGCTTCTGCATGGATACAGTAAACGCTTTCTTTGCACCTTCATAAGAAGCGCTATCCACCCACAGCCTCTTCATTCATGTACAGGGCAGCCGTATCAATCAGACGGTATCCTGTCCGAATCGCATCCAAAACAGCCTGCCTGCAAACAGTAGCATCCGGCACCTGAAACACTCCGAATCCTTCCGCCGGCATCTGTACACCATTATACAGTGTCATCCTTTCCATTGTCATAACCTCCTGAACTTTGCATGTATTTGTGTTAATAAAGATTTTCTGCTTCCTTGCTTTCAAATACATTTTAGATGATGCGTACGGAAAAGTACAATGCTGATTCGTCAACGCACTATAATCTGTGTGCATACTAAATCAAGAATTAAACTTATATTTTTATTTCTGATTGCAATTCCAGTTTCCAGAACTTTCATTCTTTGATGCGGATACTCTGCCGTCAACAGGTTCACATTATTTTCGGGGGCACTTGTAATAGAAGACGGACGTCTGATAGAAACCCTGCACTGCGACAACACTGACTGCAAAAGCCGTATCCTTCAGAAATTCGTGCATTTTGCAGAGAAAAAGCAACGAACATTACCGGACTTTCCGAAGCCACACTGGAGAAGCTGATTGATGCCATGGATATTCCCATGATTGGCAGGACAGCAGGCAGGGCGCCGGATAAGCTGTTCCACGGAAACCTCAGAGAACTGGGCGCCATCGCAGGAAGCTCCGTCACCAAAAAGACGGATTACTTAATCTGCGAGGAAAAGGCCGGAAGCAAGCTTGCAAAAGCAAAGCAGCCTGGTATTCCCATGCTGACAGAACAGCAGTTTCTGGATATGCTGTCTGCGTAAACAGCTTTCTGAAAATATCATAAGTAAAATACTTGAAAAAGCTGTCTGCAGAAGGCAGCTTTTTCAAGTATTTACATATTATACGGTACTTATTTCATATCAGAGCCGCAGCAATCTATTAAATTTTTATACGCAACTGACAAAACGGCGGCGGCATGATATAATGTAGGAAAGGGGATGGCACTGATGTAAAAAGCTGGCAGACACCAAAAACCCTATTCAATAAATTTCACGGATGATATGATGTCATAAGGAATTGCTTACCAAAATAAGGATATTTTATTTAAAATCCTTGGCCAAACCTATAAAGAAAAAAGCTTTGCGGCATACGGAATCAATCTCCCGCCTATCCGGGAACTGCTTCCGACCAACCTGCCAAAAATCTCAGCAAATGAAAAAGACATTGACAACCTGTTCCTTTTAGAGGATGGAACTTACGCCATTGTCGATTACGAGGCTGAATTTAAAAAACTGAATAAGATAAAATACCTGAATTATATTGCACGGGTAATGGAAAAATACTACAAGGAAGATGAAAACTTCAATCTGCGCCTGGTTATCATCTATACTGGTGATGTCAAAAGCGCAGAATCGGTTTTTGAAACCAGTTGCATTACTCTTCGCATGGAGCAGGCTTTCCTCTCCCACATAGATGGCGAGGCAGCCTTTGATACGATCCGGCAGAAAGTTGGCTCCGGCACACCGCTTGAGGATGATGATCTGATGAAGCTGGTCCTTCTGCCCCTGACCATTCCCGGTACAGAAGGAAAACAGGTGATGCTGGAAAAAGTCGTGGAACTGGCAGAGCAGGTAAAGGATAACGAACAGCAAATTTTTATCCTTTCCGGCGTAATCGTTGCAAGTGACAAATTCATCAACAGAGAATATCTGGAGCAGATAAGGAGGAGAATCAATATGACACAGTTAGGACAGATGTATGAAAAAGAAAAGATTGAATATGCTAACAAAAAAACGCGTGAAATGGCTTTAAAGATGTTAAAGCGTAATATTGATATCGTCGATATTATGGAGGTTACAGGAATGACTGAAGCTGAAATTCTCCGTCTACAGGATGAAGCTGTAACAGTATAGCAACACCAAGCTGCCTTTATCAAAACGGGCAGCTTTTCTATGCCATAAACTCGCTACAAGTCCACATCATCCCGTATACCCTTACTGCCATAATATTCACTTCTCTTTGGTCTTATTATCTGCTCAAATGCTTTTTCATGCAAAAACACTGCAAACATCTGCCGCAGTGTCTTTATTGTTTCCTTATATAATTTTTAAGCGTTTGCGGAAGGATTTGAACCTTCGGTGCGTTACCGCACACCACCTTAGCAGGATGGCACCATAAACCACTCGGACACGCAAACGGAAAGTGGATGGGGCAGGACTCGAACCTGCGCTGTTTCTTTGTGACGGATTTACAGTCCGCTGCCCTCGCCGCTAGGCATACCCATCCATGGGGTGACCAGGGGGAATCGA
>JAGAQJ010000058.1 GCA_017622845.1 Lachnospiraceae bacterium
CACCCTGTGACATTGGAAAAATCAGGCGGCTAATCTTCTAAAAATTTTTAGCTTCCCAAATTAGGAAGGGATTTTTTGGGCTTTTTTAGTCCATTACTCAAATTATGCAGTTCAAATTATACAATTAGCACAACGAGTTAATTTATATTTGAAATAAAACAATATGGAGGATTTAAAGAATATGAAGAAAAATACAATAATTTCAACAATAGCAGGTGTTGTTACCGGTGCTGTAACAAGTAGTATGCTAGTATATAAAAAGCAAAAGAAAGTAATTGACAGAAAAACGGAATACCAAGCGAAAATGAAGGAGTTCTATGAATTATTAGTTGCGTGGTTGGCATTAAAGCAGGAGAATAAATCATTATCGGATTACTTTATAAAAAATAACTATAAGACAGTTGCTATTTATGGCATGAAGGAATTAGGAGAAAGATTATTGAATGAATTGCAGGGGAGTGAAATAGAAATTAAGTATATTATAGATAGAAATGCAGATGGAATTTATGCAGATTTGGATGTATTTACACCAGATGATGAACTGGAGGATGTGGATGTTGTCGTGGTGACTGCAATACATTATTTTGATGAAATTGAAGCAGAGATGAGTGATAAAATGAGTTGTCCAATCATATCTTTGGAAGATGTTATCTATGCAGTATAATTATAACGGTAAAAAGGTACATGGAGTTGGACAAGATGTTGTTTTGGTTTGTTATATCAAGTTAAGTCATTGTTGTAATGTTAGACACCATTGTATAAGGCACCTTAAATCAAAATTTTGTGCGAAGTAAATTTAGAAAGTATGGAGAAAAAGATATGATACCCAAAGTACTGGCAATTTATTTGCCGCAATATCATAGAATACCTGAAAACGATGAATGGTGGGGAGAGGGATTTACAGAATGGGCAAACGTAAGAAGAGGAAAGCCTTTTTATCAAGGGCATTATCAGCCCAGAGAACCACTTAATGATGACTATTATGACTTATCCGATTTATCTGTATTAGAAAGACATACCAAATTGGCAAAAAGAGCCGGTATAGAAGGATTTTGCTTTTATCATTATTATTTTAAAGGTAAAAAGCTATTGGAAAAACCTGTTGAAGAATATAGGGAACACTCTAAAGAACAGTTTCCATATTGTTTAATATGGGCAAATCAATCTTGGACGAGAACTTGGTATAGGGGTAATATTGGGAGGAAAGTTCTCATAAATCAGGATTATGGAAATAAAGAGGATTGGGAAAAGCATTTCAATTATTTATTACATTTTTTTAAAGATGACAGATACATTAAAATTGACGGAAAACCTGTTTATATAATTTATCTTCCTCAAGATATAATCTGCAGAAAGCAGATGTTCGCGTTTTGGAGGAAACTTGCTGTTCAAAATGGATTTAAAGGTTTGTATATAATTGCAATGGATACATGGGAGGACAATGATCTTAAGGTTAATTTGTATGATGCTTTTATGAATTTTGAACCTGCACATACTTTTAAAAATGATAATTCGTATAGGAAAAAAATTTATAATTGGAAAGATAAAAAAATTAAAAATATAGACAAAAATACAGGTAAAATAATAAAGAGATTGCTGATTAAGGATATGTATACATATTCTTTCTTTTGTAAAAAAACTGATAGATTAACAAAAGAAACACCAAAAATGAAAACATTTCTTGGGGTATTTTCAGGATGGGATAATACTGCACGAAAGGATGAAGATGGTTTAATAATCAGAAATTGTAATCCCAAAGGGTTTGGTCACATGTTGGAAAGAGCATTAAAGAAGTCTTGCGAAAGACATAATGAATTTGTGTTTATTAATGCATGGAATGAGTGGTCAGAGGGTGCGTATTTAGAGCCGGATAAAAAATATGGATATGCATATCTTAATGAGATAAGGCGTACTGTAAAAAAAATGAAACAAGTTGACATTAACTGAAATATTGTAAATCGTAAGTATAAAGTATGTTTATGATATTTTTATGTATTTCAGGAGGATTGGTAAATAATGATTGAAGCTGTACTTAACAAGGTTGAAGCGGAGTATAATAATGAAAAAAATCTGGGAGAAACACAGTATCGCTTAAAATTATTAAGAGAAAGTGAAGAAAAGTTTCACAATAAGAGAATAGCATTGTACGGAATCGGGGACAATGCCAGGTTTATTTTAAATGAATTGGTTGGCGAAAATATAGTTGCACTAATAGATTTAAAATCATTCGGGCAATATAAGTATGGAAAAAAAGTATTGTCTCTTGAGGAGTGTATATTTCTAAACATTGAAGTTATTATTATTGCTGCAGAAGCGAAGTCATCTGCAATTGTTGCTGAAAGAATTTTACCCTTTTGCGTACAAAACAACATAAGTCTTATCAATATGTATGGAAGAGATGAAATCCTGCAAAAGCAGAGATATCTTCAAAAACAGATTGATTATTTAAATGTATCAGCAGATACGCTAATGGAACAGATAAAAAATGTTGAAGTCATTTGCGTTGAACTTTTAAAAGTATTGGGAGGAATTCCTTTTTATGATCAAAATGATTTTTTAAATGCTTTAGGAGAAAAAATAAAAGATACATCGTTCGCTCATAGAAGGAGAGGGATTGAGAACAAGATCAAAAAGAGAATATATGATATTCCGGATGTTTATAAGGCATTTTCAACTGTGTCTTTTGGTATAAATGACTCTCAAGAGATGTGTGATATAGAAGAAGATTTTCTGATTGAGCAGTTTATAGAATTTCATAATATGGTAAATATTATAAATGAGGCATCCAGGATCGGAAAAAAAGTATATATATATTCAGAACTGAAACTTTCAAAAATAAAGCTGGAAAAATTGTTGGAAAAAATCGGAGTACGAAATTATTGCGGAATTATTCAGGAAAGTATAGGACGCCTTACCATTTCTAATGGACTAATTAGAAAATCATTGAGGGAAGATTTTTATAGGAGAAAATTGTTTATCTGTTCTGATGATTATAGCAATATTGTATTAGCGAATGCCTATGAAATGGACGTTTGTTTAATAAAGGATCCATGGAAATTTTTGTCAGAGATATCTGATATACATATAGATAGAAATTTGGTTAAGGAAGAAGAAAAAAATAATTTTGCGAAGTATGTTTACTGCAATTTCAAAGCGCCGTTTGCTAAAGAGAAATGTAATGGTTCACTCTTTCAAATTCCGGAATATAGTGATACCCAGGAATGGAAACGTGTAAAGCGAGAAAATATAAGTAATCAATTATTAAAGAAAATAGAGATAAATAGTTTTAGTGATTTGGAGCACCTTTATTTTAAAGAATGTGAGGTGCCTTTAGTTTCTATTGTTATTCCTGTGTTTAATCATTTTGAATTTACATATAATTGTCTTAAATCCATTTTGACAAATACTACAGGTGTATCTTATGAAGTTATATTAGCAGATGATTGCTCAACAGATATAACTGCAAATATAAAAGATATAGTTTCCGGAATAAAAGTTATAAGAAATTCTGAGAATTTGTTGTTTTTGAAGAATTGTAATAATGCTGCTCAATATGCCCAAGGGAAATATATTCTATTTTTGAATAATGATACACAAGTCTTATACAATTGGTTAAAACCGTTAGTACATCTTCTGGAACAAGATAGTCAAATAGGACTGGTTGGCTCAAAACTTCTTTACCCGGATGGAAGTTTGCAGGAAGCTGGTGGAATAATATGGGCAGATGGAACGGGTATGAATTTTGGAAATGCAAAGAATCCTGATTTAAAGGAATATAACTATGTCAAAGAAGTTGACTATATTTCCGGTGCTTCTATTATGATAAGGAAACAGTTATGGGAGGAAATAGGAGGCTTCGATACCAGATATGTACCTTCGTACTATGAAGATACGGATTTAGCTTTTGAAGTACGAAAATGTGGGAAAAAGGTTGTTTATCAGCCAATGTCGGAGGTGGTGCATTATGAAGGTGTGTCAAATGGCAATGATATAAATAATGGTATAAAGCAATATCAGGAAGTTAACAGAATGAAGTTTACAGCTAAATGGGCTAATATTTTAGCAAGAGAAAATTATTTGGATAAATCAGAAATTTATAAAGCTCGTGAAAGGAGAGGAAATAGAAAAGTTGTCCTATTTATTAGCACAAATATTCCGACGCCGGATAAAGATGCAGGTTCGGTATCCATTATGAGTTATTTAAAACTCTTTATAAAGAAAGGATATATAGTAAAATTTGCTGCGACTGATTTTTTGCTGTTATTAGACTATGTGTTTGAACTGGAACAAATGGGAATAGAAGTGTTATGCGATGACTATTATGAAAGGAATTTTGATTCATGGTTAATAAAGAATCAGCATGAGATAGATTATGCATTTGTAAATTATCCAAAAGCCGGAGAACATTATATTGATTTACTTAAAGGTACATCCATAAAGGTAAGGTATTATGGACATGATTTGCATTATCTCAGAAAAAAGAGAGAATATGAAATTAGTCATAATCCTGAGGATTTAAGATTATCAGATGAGTATTATAGTATTGAATCAAAGCTGATAGAGCAAGCAGATATTGTTTATTATCCGTCAAATGTGGAAGAGAAAATTGTAATAAAGGAGTTTGGCAAAGAAGAAGTTAGAGCCATACCATTATATGCTTATGATTTGAACAAAAAAGTAAAAGAGTATCAGCCATGTAATCGGGAAGGGATTATTTTTGTGGGGGGCTATAGACATACTCCTAACGTGGATGCTGTAGTTTGGTTTGCCAAAGAGATTTATCCCATAATATCTCCAAGGGCAGAAATTCCATTTTATATAGTCGGCTCTAATGAACCGCCGGAAGTACAGGAATTGAAGGCTCCGGGAATCATTCACAAGGGATTTTTATCCGATGAAGAATTGGATAAGTTATATGATCAGGTAAAACTAGTTATAGTTCCATTGCGTTATGGTGCCGGAGTTAAAGGTAAAATCATCGAAACACTTTATAGAGGAATCCCTTTAGTCTCAACAAGTATTGGGATAGAGGGTATACCAGGGGCAGATAAGGTAATTGATGTATCTGATGATGCAGTTGGATTTGCAGATAAGATTTTAGCTTTGTATTATGATGATGAGAGAATATTAAGAACCGTCGAGAATTACAGAAATATTATAGAGCGTAATTTTTCTGAAGAGGCAGCATGGCAGATTATAGGTAATGATTTTATATAAGAATAGTGATGATGATGGGCAAAACGATTTTGGAACATAGTTTTAACTTTTTCATCGATAAAAAGATAAGGCGGTAGTTTATGTAAGAAGTCTGCAAGACTTATCATGCAAGGAGTTAAGTATCATGAAGCGGCTTTGTATATATGTAACATACAACAAAAACAACCAAATAAAAGAATACATAGGTTATATAATCAAGGCAATCAGACAATGCGATATGGATATTTGCTTTGTATGTAATTATTTTGAATGTGTAAGCGGCTTAGAATACATACAGCCATATGTGAACTGGATATATTATCGTGCAAACACAGGCTATGATTCGGGTGCCTATAAAGACGCTTTATGTGACTTCATAGGATGGGACAAGGTATATGAGTATGATGAATTGATTTTGACGAATGATTCTTATTTGGGACCTTTTTTTCCAGTGGAGGATTATTTCAGACAGATGAATTCAGCAGAGTGTGACTTCTGGGGAATGACAGGGCAGGCAGCAGGAGAATTTACGAATCCTGTTTATCAATTTGAAGCACATGTCCATAGCTATTTCTTTGTATTCCGGAAAACAGTACTGCATAGCGAGGCATTTCGGGATTTTTGGAATCAGTTTGAGTATCCCGCAAGTTTTCGGCAGGCTATTATTAATTTTGAAATACAGATAAATGTGTATCTGCGAAAATGCGGTTTTAAAGCATCTTCCTTAATTGATTTATGGCATATTGAGCTGGAACGAAATGTAAATCCATTTTTACAGCATCCATATGAACTGATAGCGGAGCATCGTTTTCCAATATTGAAAAAGAAAAGTCTTCTTATAAGAAATCCCGGTTTCTCAAGTGCTTTGAGGGCAGTTCAGTATTTAAAAGAAAAAGAGCTTTATCCGGCGGAATTGATAGAAGAAATCATAGAAAATCAATTTTACATTCCGGAATTCGGGGAGCAGGAATGTAATAGTCTGGAGAATTTTTATCATCAGCATTCAAAGATATACATTTATGGAGATGGTGTATGCGGTAGGAATCTGGCGGTTTATTTTGAATACAAGGGCTGGCGTTTTGAGCATTTTCTTGTGACAAACACAGAGGAAGCGGATTCAGATGTTATGACTATTGAACAGGTGGATATTGGACCAACAGTCGGCATTATTATTTCCGTAATTAATCCAACAGTAGCAGAAGAAATGGCATCAAATATTGGAGAAAGATGCTGTAAAGGACAATTATTCTTTATATCGGAATGTAGATCAATACAGTTACCGATATAAGACAGATGGGGGAAGTATATGAACATAGCAATGATAATTGCCGGGGGAACCGGAAACCGGATGCATCAGGATATACCAAAACAATTTTTAACTGTAAATGAAAAGCCGGTCATCATATATACATTAGAGGTATTTCAGAAACACCCTGCTGTAGATGAGGTTATAGTGGTTTGTATTGAAGGCTGGGAACAAATTTTATGGGCATATGCCAGGCAGTTTAATATTTCGAAAATGACAACAGTTGTTCCAGGCGGGGGAAGTGGTCAGGAATCTATTTATAATGGTTTGAAAGAATTGGAGAAGTCGCATGATGCGGACGACATTGTGCTGATTCATGATGCGATTCGTCCAATGGTGTCAGAAGAAATCATTTCAGACTGCATTAATAAGACCATAGAATTCGGGTCCGCTATCGCGGTGATTCCATGTGCGGAGGCGATGCTGGTGTCTGAAAATCAGGAGAATTCACAGCAGATATATAACCGGGATTACTTGAAACGAACGCAGACACCTCAGGGATTTCGGCTGGGAAAACTGTTAGATATTCATAATCGGGCGATAGATGAAGGTATAAGAAATTCAGTTGCTTCTTGTACTCTGATGATTGAACTGGGAGAGCAGGTTCACTTTTCAAAAGGTTCAGAAAAAAATATTAAGCTTACTACAGTAGAAGACATTGATATTTTTAAAGCGTTATTACTGGCAAAAAGAGCGGAATGGTTAAAAGATTAGGTTTGAGAATAAGTTCTCATTACGGGCAAATTGATTTGGCATAGGTAGATATATGAATTATTTAGAAAATGAAATATATCGGGCGGACATTGAAGCTGCGATTTCCAATGTAAATGGATTTGATTATTTTGATAATAAGAGAATATTAGTTCTTGGTTCGACAGGATTGATAGGTTCCTTTTTGGTTGATTGCTTTTTGTATTCCAATTCTAAATGGAATATGAATATAGATATTTATGCAGTCAGCAGAAAGCGTGAGCATTTAAAGCTGCGGTTTGCGGAAGGAACAGATAAGCTGCATTTTGTGGAAGGTGATGTTATTTCGCTGGAAATGGCAGAAGACGTGGATATCATTATTCATGCAGCAAGTCATGCCCATCCGCAGGCGTTTCGGGAGACCCCGGTTGAAACCATGCTTGGCAATTTTTTGGGAACTCATAGAGTGATGGAGATTGCCAGAAAAAATCCGGGCTGTCGCGTATTATTTGTATCTTCGGGAGAGGTACAGGAATATGTGGATCATTTAACGGTAAGGGCATGTTATCCGGTCAGTAAGAAGGCATCGGAGACACTTTGTCTGTCTTATATGCAGGAATATGGCATTGATGTTGTAATGGCCAGACCATGCCATACATTCGGTGCAAATGTTACACAGAGTGATAACAGGGCAACAGCGCAGTTTATCGGGAAAGCTGTACGGAATGAAGACATAGTATTGAACAGTCTGGGGACGCAGGTACGTTCCTTTGCTTATGTGGCGGACTGTGTTTCAGGCTTATTGACGATTGCAGCCTGTGGGCAGAAGGGATATGTGTATGGCGTAGCAGCTGACGAGACGTGCTCTGTCAGACAGTTTGCAAAGCAGTGCGCGGATGCGGCTCACACGCAGGTTTTGATAAGTGATGCAAATGCAATAGAGAGGGCAGAGGCATCACCGATTAAGGAGCAGATTATAGACAATACAGATTTAAAAGGATTGGGATGGAAACCATTGTTTACAATAGAACAGGGAATTCGGCATTCGATTATCATTCAGAGACAGACAAGGGAGCAGTAATGGAGAAGTATTATATCAAAAGTATGATAGAGGAGATTGCGAAAGGACTTGATAGGCTAATCGAACAAAAAGTCATTTGTTCCAATAAAAAAGTACTGTTATATGGTTTGGACAGATATGCTTTTGCAATGAGGACTATTTTATCCAATAAAGGATACGGCAATATAGAAGGATACATATCAGATGATGAAGCAGCAGTTGTAGAGCATAATTGTGATATTAAGAATTTTGCCTGCAAGTATTTGAATGATACGTATGAACTGATACAGGTCAGAACGATTGAAGACAGGCTTCTTCCGTTTGATAAAAATGCAACAATACTGATAGCATCTAAATCGTATCTTTTGGAAAAAGAAAAACTTGAACGGCTGGGATATTGTGAAAATATTCACTTTTACAAAGTGTATGATTTTATTGATGAAGAACTTGACAGGCTTTTTCTGAAGAAACGCAGAATGACAATAAAAGAAATGCAGGCAACGGAGAAGAAGATTCTTGCTTATGTGGATTATCTCTGCAGAAAGTATAACCTGAGATACTGGGTATGCGGAGGAACGCTGCTTGGAACGATTCGCCATAAGGGTTTTATACCCTGGGACGATGATATCGATATATTTTTGCCGCTGCAGGATTACCGCAGGCTGATATCAGTCTTTGAAGAGAATGAACAATATACCATGATGGGAATGGGAACGTCAGAGGTCAATGACTTTTCTGACATTTTTGCAAAAGCAGTAGATAAGTATACAATTATCAATGAAGATATCGGGACTGTGCGGAAGGTAAATCCGGTTTGGATTGATGTATTTCCATTAGTAGGACTGCCGTCGGACAAGGAGGAGAGACAGCTTTTTTTTAAGAAATATAAGGAATTGAACAGACAGATATGGGAGAATTTCTATGCGTCAAACGGCAGTACGGAAGTGTTTTCGAAATGGTATGGAAAGCAGAAAGAATTTTTAGAGAAGTATGATTTTGACAAATCACAGTATGTGGGGGTTCTGGGAACGGCATATGGTGAGCGCGATGCTGCTACCCGGGAAGTTTATGCAGGCACCTGCAGGAGACCTTTCGAGGATATAGAAGTCAATGTTCCGGTGGGATATCAGGAATACTTGGATAATCTTTATGGCAAGAATTGGATGCAGCTTCCGGATGAGAGCAAAAGGCAGCCGCATCATAACATTGAGGCGTATTGGTTATAAGGCAGTTGTGGAGAGAAGTGAGAATGGATATTATTAGCAGTATTCAGCAAATTTATAATCGGATTGCGGACGAGAAATCAAAGTATATCTATATGGAACGTTTAAATTATAGTATTACAAAAGATTTGCATTTTCTTCAGGATATGGTTGACAGGACAATACGAGAGAGTGATATATGGCAAAGCTTCTGCAGACAGTTGGCAGCTAGTGCTGCGAAAAATGACATGGTTATTTTTGGCGCAGGAATCTGGGGGAATATTTTGTACAGCGAAACATGCAGTTTCATAAATTGGAAAAAGGTGATTGACAGCAATCCTGCAGGAAAAAGAGTTGGGACATTACAAGTAACGGGTTATAAAGATTTCATGAGAAACTATAATGGTGAAATGATAGTGATTTCTTCTTATAAGAATCAAAGTGAAATGCTGGAGCTGCTGCAGAAGGAAGGGATTATTGGTGCTCAGATTTTAAATGCCGGAACTGTAATATATGAGCTGACAGAGAAAGCAATTTATTTCGACTTAGAAGAATTGACACCACAGGAGGGTGAGGTTTTTGTAGATGCAGGCTGCTATGACGGACTGACTACCAGAAGGTTTTTGGAATGGTGCGGTGGTAAGGGCTATTCTTATTGCATGGAACCGGATAGACAGAATATTGCATCAGTTAAGAATAATTTGGGTAATGACAAAAGATATGAAGTTGTGAATAAAGCATTATGGTCGAAAACAATGATGTTATCAATGAATGCAAAGGGGAATTTCGCGACTTCGGTTACTGAAATCGGACAAGACAGTGGTTTGCCCAAGATAGAAGCGGTCTCATTAGATGACCTGCTGGAAAACAAAACAGTTACTTTTATAAAGATGGATATAGAGGGAGCGGAAGCGGAAGCATTGCGCGGTGCGGAAAAAGTAATAAAAAAGTATAAACCAAGACTGGCTGTCAGTATCTATCATAAGACAGATGATATTTGGGAAATTCCCAAAATAATATTGGAATACTGCCCGGATTATAAATTATATCTGAGACATTATTCATTTTCTTATTATGATACGGTATTATATGCAATTTCGTGAGAATGGAGGATGATAAAAGTGAAATACCTTATCTTTGGGACAGGAGATTATTATGAGCGTTATAAGAAATGGTTCAACAACGATGAGATAGCGGCGCTTTTGGATAATTCCCCCCAAAAAGCAGGTACCTATATAGATGGAATTCAGGTTCTCACGCCTGAGGATGGAGTAAAGCTTGAATTTGATGTGATTGTTATCCTGAGCTTTTATGTGAAGGCAATGAAACAGCAGTTAATGGGACTGGGCGTGGATAAGGAAAAGATATATCATTTTTATGATTTACATCGGTTCATTGATCGGGCAGGCAGGAAGAAAGAGATAGTGTATTTTGGTGCGCAGAAGGAAGAAGCATTGTCAGATAAAGCACATAAAGTATTGCTGCTGTCGCAGGATATGACATTAGGCGGTCCTGCAATTGCACTTTATCATGCAGCGGAGATATTAATAAAAAACGGATATCAGGTAATTTGGGGAACAATGATTGACGGACCATTGAGACAAAAGGTGGTGGAGCTTGGCATAACTGTAGTTTTGGATGTAAACCTTCAGATTGAAACAATGAAAGACGCGGATTGGACACAGGGATTTTCATTAGTGTTCTGCAATGCAATAAACTTTTGTGTATATTTGTCAGAAAGGTATCCGAACACACCGATAATATGGTGGCTTCATGATTCTGCATTTTTTTATGATGGTATTGACAAAGATATGCTGTTTCGGTTAGACAGACGTAACTTAACAGTGTGTGCTGTCGGCCCGGTGCCTGCACAAGTAATTCAGTCTTTTGTGCCGGATTTACCAGTGACGAACCTGTTATATGGAGTAGCAGACTGCTGTAAGTGCACTGATAAAGTTGAGAAGGACTGTGACCGGATATGTTTTGTAACAATTGGATATGTTGAAGAAAGAAAAGGGCAGGATATATTGGTAAAAGCCGTTAAATGTTTACCCATTGAACAAAAGAAAAAAGCAGTGTTTTATTTGGTAGGCCAGAATACTTCAACTATGGCGCAGAGACTAAAAGCTGAGCTGAATCGTATTCCTGAAATCAGGCTGCTTGGAACAGTAGACAGGAATCAGATTAATAAAATTTTAGAGCGTGCAGATGTAATGATTTGCCCGTCAAGGGAGGACCCTATGCCGACAGTTGCTGCGGAAGCAATGATGCACAGCGTCCCTTGTATTGTCTCTGATGTAACCGGAACAGCAGCATATATCAGCGATGGTGTGGATGGATTGGTTTTCCGAAGTGAGGATGAATACGACTTGTCCTTACAGATAAAATGGTGTATCGAAAATCATGATAAGCTGTGTGGTATGGGGGTAAGAGCAAGGCAAATCTATAATAATTATTTTTCTATGGAAGTGTTTGAACAGAATTTATTGAATATTGTTAATCAAGAAGTAAGGTGAGCAGCAGGGAGGAACGAAGGCTGTTGTTTTAGAGGAGAATGATAAATGGACTTAGCAATCTACGGTGCCCAAGGGATTGCCCTTGGCGCATATGAAGCAATACACGGCATATATCCGCAACGAAGAATCAGATGTTTTCTTATAACAGAACGGGAAATGAACGCAGAATATCTTTCCGGAATTCCGGTTTTAGAGTTAAAAAGCTTTGCAGGCAAGCTGTCAGACAGGGAAAAAGAAAATATGGAAATTCTGATAGCTACTCCGGAAAATGTTATGCCGGAGATTGAGGAATGCCTTGACAAATATGGACTGTACTGTCATGTACGCCTGACATCTTCACGATGGACAGAGCTTATAGGGTATCATTGTGCCTGCGACAAAAATTATATTCCTTTATCTGCGCTGCCTGTCGGTTATCATCGTCCCGGAATGCATGTGTTTATGGCAAAGTTTTATAAAGACAAGCCATTGTCTGCAGATTACAATATGCCTGAATGGATTACGCCGATACAGGTAGGCGCATCGTTATGTGAGAAAAGAGTCGCTAATATCTTAGATTGTGACGGGGAAAATATATCAGAGAAAAATGGTAATTATTCGGAGCTTACAGCGCTTTACTGGATATGGAAAAACAGACTTTCCTACAAAAATGCTGAAGATAACAATGAATTTTATGGTTTGACACATTACCGCAGAATATTACAATTGTCAGAGGATGATATTTTGAGACTGGCTGACAATGATGTGGATGTGGTACTGCCATTTCCTATGCCGTATGAACCGGATATTGGGGAACATCATAAAAGATATCTAAAGGCTGAGGATTGGAATGCTCTGGTTAAGGCATTAGAAGAAATACAGCCGGAATACGCCTTGAATTTACCAGAAGTTTTGCAGCAGCGGTATTTTTATAACTATAATATGATGCTGGCACGAAAGAAAATTCTGGCAGATTATTGTGAATGGCTTTTTCCGATATTGGAGAGGATAGAGGAATTAAGTATTCCAAAGGGCTGTGAACGAAAGGACAGATATATTGGTTATATGGCTGAAACATTAGCAACGCTATATTTTATGTTAAATAAGGACAGGCTTACGATTGTCCATGCAGGATATAAATTTTTGACTTAAGATTGTGAGGAAAAGAATGTACTTTGAACTAATGGCATCAATGATGTGCGCCAATTATGCAAACCTTGAAAAGGAAATCAAAGAATTAGAGGACGGCAGTATTGATTCGTTTCATATCGACATCATGGACGGACGGTATGTACCGAATTATGCGATGTCGCTGAATGACTTAAAATACATAGCGTCTGTGGCCAAAAAGCCGCTTGATGTACACCTTATGGTAGAGCATCCTAACAACACGATAGCGCTTTTTACAAATGCGCTGCGGACAGGAGACACGATTTATATCCACCCGGAGGCAGAGTATCATCCGGCTGCAACCTTGCAGAAAATTATTGCTGCCGGGCTTGTTCCGGGAATTGCCATCAATCCGGGAACAAGCGTCGAGACAGTCATGGAAATGCTGCGTATTGTGAAAAAGGTACTGGTCATGACTGTAAATCCCGGTAATGCAGGACAGATGTTCATGCCGTATGTCGGAAAGAAAATAACGAAGCTGCTGGCACTCAAGGATGAGATGCAGTTTGAGCTCTACTGGGATGGGGCATGTACTGCTGATAAAATACTGGAATATGCTCCCAAGGGGGTAGACGGTTTTGTGCTGGGGACGTCCTTGCTGTTTGGCAAGGGGAAGCCATATGGAGAAATCCTGCAGGAGATAAGGGATTTAAGATTTTGAGGGAAAAAGTTCGTTCTTATTGGAGCAAGAAAAAACTGATAAGGGAGGCATTCAATGAACACGGCACTGATACTTTCCGGCGGAACAGGCACAAGATTAGGCGCTGATATTCCAAAGCAGTACCTTATGGCTGGCGGGAAGCCGCTGATTGCATACTGTATCGAAACATTATCAATGCATGATATGATTGATACGATTTGGATTGTGGCAGATGCAGCATGGCAGGAAAGGCTCATCCAATGGCTGCATAAAGCCGATAGAAATAAAAAATTCAGAGGATTTTCCAAGCCGGGAGCAAACAGGCAGTTATCCGTTTTTCATGGACTTGAGGATATTCGTAAGTCTGCTTCCGATGATGACATCGTATTGATCCATGACGCGGCAAGGCCTTTGTTAACGCATCAAATGATAACAGACTGCATAGAGGGGATGAGGGGGCATGAAGGGGTTCTTCCTGTCCTTCCTATGAAGGATACAATTTATCAAAGTGAAGACGGCAGATTTGTTTCTTCCTTATTAGACAGGAAGAAACTATTTGCAGGGCAGGCACCGGAATGCTTTGTTCTGGGAAGATATCTGGAGGCAAACAGAAAACTGCTGCCGGATAAAATTCTTGCAGTTAACGGTTCTACAGAGCCGGCAGTGCTGGCAGGAATGGATATTGTCATGATTAAGGGTGATGAAAGGAACTTTAAGATAACAACGCAGGCTGATTTGGACAGATTTTGCCGTTGGCTGAATGAAAAAGATTGATATAAGGATAGATAGAGGTAAGGAGCAGGGTTACTATGAAAGCATGGATATTACACAAGCCAGGCAACATTCAATATGAAGATGCAGATATGCCGCAGATGAAAAGGAATGAGGTTCTTGTAAAGGTAAGGGCTGTCGGTATCTGTGGTTCTGATATTCCACGCATTTATCGTGATGGCGCGCACAGGATGCCATTGATACCAGGACACGAATTTTCTGGTGAAGTGGTGGAGACTGAAACCGGCTCAGACAGGAATTGGCTGCATAAACGAGTTGGTGTTTTTCCGTTAATTCCCTGCTTCTCATGCATTGCCTGTGAAAATGGAAGGCATGAGATGTGCAGGCAGTACAGCTATCTGGGTTCAAGGCGTGACGGTGGGTTTGCAGAATATGCTGCAGTGCCGCAGCAGAATTTGATAGAGCTTCCGGACAATGTCTCGTTTGAACAGGCTGCGATGCTTGAGCCTATGGCTGTGGCAGTACATGCGATGCGCAGGGTTTTGGTAAAGGAGACAGACACAGTTGTAGTATGCGGACTGGGAACAATCGGGATTTTTCTGGTTATGCTTCTTTTGGAGCGCGGCATCAAAAATATTCTTGCAGTTGGAAATAAAGATTTTCAAAGGGATAAGGTTCTGGAACTGGGATTAACAGGAAATCAATTTTGCGATAGCAGACAGGAGGATATAACAAAATGGGTACATTTGCACACAGACGGAATGGGTGCAAATGTATTCTTTGAATGTGTCGGAAAAAATGAGACTGTGCTGCAGGCGTTGAATGTAACAGCACCCGGTGGCTCTGTCTGCATGGTTGGGAATCCATATACAGATATGAATCTGGACAAGCAGACCTGGTGGAAAATATTGAGAAATCAGCTTGAGATAACAGGGACATGGAATTCTTCATTTTTCAGCGATGGGACTGAAACCGGACAAAAGGATACAGACTGGAGCTATGTGATTGGGCTTTTGGCAAAAGAAAGGATTGCTCCGCAGCAGTTTATATCACATAGGCTGGGTTTGGAGCATTTGGACGAGGGCCTGCATATTATGAGGGATAAGAGAGAGGATTATTTAAAAATTATGGCTGTCCTGCAATAAGAAAAATATTGGTTTACAGCAGTGAATTTTTCTGTCTTTACATGGGAATAATAGTCATGATAAAGTGATTATTTCAAAAAGACAGGAGAATGTGGAAATGAAAAAAATGCATTTAAAGATTACAGATGTCCATGCAAGAGAGGTACTTGATTCAAGAGGAAATCCGACCGTGGAAGCGGTGGTTACCGTAAATGACTGCTGTGAGGGAAGAGCGAGTGTGCCTTCGGGCGCAAGCACCGGAAAGTTTGAGGCGGTAGAGCTTCGGGACAGAGAGATGCGTTACATGGGGCTTGGCGTGGAAAAGGCAGTCAATAATGTCAACACGAAGATTCGGGACAGACTCATCGGAGTAGATGTGTGTAATCAAAAGATGATTGATCATATCCTGATTGATACAGATGGTACGGACAACAAGGGAAATCTGGGAGCGAATGCGACTTTAAGCGTGTCTATGGCGGCAGCAAGAGCAGCAGCAAATGCGCTGGGAATGCCTTTATACCGCTATCTGGGAGGAGTAAAGACAGACAGGCTTCCTGTTCCTATGATGAACATCTTAAATGGAGGCAGACATGCTACAAATACGGTGGATTTTCAGGAATTCATGATTATGCCTGTTTCGGCGGCAAATTTCCGTGAGGCATTGCGCATTTGCGCAGAGATTTATCACAATCTTAAGAAAATTTGTCAGAGGAGAGGATTGTCTACAGGTGTCGGCGATGAGGGTGGTTTTGCGCCGGATTTGCCGGATGCATTTGCGGTACTTGATTTGATTGTTGAAGCAGTCAAGGCGGCAGGCTATGTGCCGGGACATGACGTGAAAATTGCCCTTGATGTGGCAGCTTCCGAATTGTATGATGAGTCTGACGGGAAGTATCATTTCAGCGGTGAGACCGAGCTGAAACGCAGAAATGCAGCCTTAAAGGGCAGTGAAGTGTGTGAGTGCTATGAGGCAGGCAAGGAGTTTGACCTTAAGGATAATGAGCCTGTCATCACACGCACGACAGAGGAGATGATTGCTTATTACGAGCAGTTGATAGAGCGTTATCCGATTATATCGATTGAAGATGGTCTTGCAGAGGACGACTGGGACGGCTGGATGGAGCTGACAAGGCGCATCGGTGACAGAGTTCAGCTTGTGGGTGACGACTTGTTTGTAACAAATACGAAGCGCCTTGACGCAGGCATTAAGAAAAAGGTCGCAAATGCCATATTGGTTAAGGTAAATCAGATTGGTACGGTAAGCGAGGCAATTGAAGCGGTGGAGATGGCACAGCACAATGCTTATAAGGCAGTTATCAGCCACCGAAGCGGCGAGACGGAGGATTCCTTTATCGCAGACCTTGCAGTTGCCATGAATGCCGGGCAGATTAAAACCGGAGCGCCCTGCAGAAGCGACAGAGTGGCGAAATACAATCAGCTTTTACGGATAGAGGAAGAGATTGATTTAGTATCCAAATATATGAATCCTTTTGATAAAATATAAGGTGCAAAAAGGGCGAGAATTCGTCCTTTTTCACAATTCAGCCGAATTAAAAACAGACAATTTGCGAAATTTACATAAATTTTTTAAATAATATAAACAATTAAGAAAATTCACCGATATATATTATGCGCAGCAAAATATTATTAGTTAAAACAGATATAAAAGATGTGAACCAATACCCTTATTATGCCAACACACATGTTTTATAGCTGCATTAGCTGATAATTTCAAGATAGGGTGTTTAATAATCCGGATTAATCCGGGTCATTAGACACCCTATTTTGATTTACAAATATTTTACTCTTATTTTACCGGAATTGTCTTTTGTATTTTACATGGCAGCTTTACTATAAAAATTGTCAGGGGGAACAATGAAAACAAATAACAAAGCCCTTGATAAATTTCATAAGCAACAGACTGCGTACATACAAAGATAAAAACAAAAGCAGTCAAAATAGGAGGAAAATGATTATGAAAAATGCAGCATTCAGAAAAGGTATCGCTATGACTATGGCATCAGCAATGGTGTTAGGACTTTCTGCCTGCGGAAGCTCAAATGCAGATTCGACAGCTTCACAGGACACATCAGCCAATACATCTGTGCAGGATACGACAGCACAGAACAATGCATCTGAAACGACAGACAGTGCAGCTGACACAACAGACAACGCAGCAGATGCACAGACAGAGCAGAAGGATTTGTCCGGCACAATTACAATGGCTGGCTCAACTTCTATGGAGAAGCTTGCAAATGCAGTAGCAGAGAGCTTCATGGAGAAATATCCCAATGTAACAGTTACAGCAGAGTTTACCGGCTCATCAGCAGGTATTGAGTCGCTTCTTGCAGGCAGTGTGAACATCGGTAATTCTTCAAGAGCGCTTAAGGACAGTGAGAAGGAAAGCGGAGCAGTAGAAAATATCGTGGCGATTGACGGTATTGCGGTTGTTACAGATACAGCAAATGCGGTGACTGACCTTACAAAAGAACAGCTAATCAGCATTTATACAGGACAGACCACCAATTGGAGCGAGCTTGGCGGCGAGGATACAGCGATTGTAGTTGTAGGACGTGAAGCAGGTTCCGGTACAAGAGGAGCTTTCGAGGAGCTTCTTGAGATTCAGGATCAGTGTGCATATGCCAACGAGCTTGATTCTACAGGAGCAGTTATGGCAAAGGTTGCATCAACGCCGGGAGCAATCGGCTATGTATCACTTGATGTGTTAGATGATACCGTTCAAGCATTTTCTTTAGAGGGTGTAACAGCTACTGCAGAAAACATCAAAGCTGGTGACTATTTCTTAAGCAGACCGTTTGTAATGGCTACAAAGGGCGAGATTTCAGAACAGGATGAGCTTGTACAGGAGCTTTTTAACTACCTTTCTTCTGAAGAAGGCAAGGCTGTTATCTCAGCAGTAGGACTCATCAATGTTGATTAATCAAAGCTGAACGAATATATTAGTGTTTGCTGTCTCCTTACCTCCCATAATTTTACATATTTAAAAAAGGAGACAGCGTAAAAAAAGGTTGAATTCATATGGATAATAATATGGTAATGAGCAAGTCATTTTCAATTATCGAAGGTAAAAAAACGAAAGCAGTGACCGAACTGGTCATGAAATATATATTTTTAATCTGTGCCTTTTTTGCAGTTTTGGCAGTGTTTTCTATCACCTTGTATATGGTGCTGAATGGTACGCCGGCGCTTTTTAAGGTAGGAATCAAGGAAATCCTGTTCGGCACAGAGTGGGCGCCAGCAGCGGCAGAGCCGAAGTACGGAATCCTTTATGTTATCTTTACCTCAATCGTAGGTACCGCATGTGCAGTTCTGATAGGAGTTCCTATCGGCGTATTGACTGCCGTATTCATCGCAGAGGTTGCTCCTAAGAAATTGTCTGCAATAGTCAAGCCGGCAGTGGAGCTTTTGGCAGGCATTCCGTCCGTTATATACGGGCTTTTGGGTATCATGCTTTTAAATCCGCTTATGTATAAGCTGGAGCTTTTGGTATTTAAAGGTTCCAAAACGCATCAGTTTACAGGCGGTTCCAACCTTCTGTCAGCAATTATCGTTTTGGCAATTATGATTCTGCCTACGGTGATTAATATTAGCGAATCGGCTATCAAGGCAGTCCCGAAGGATATGAGAAGCGCATCGCTGGCATTAGGAGCTTCTAAGATACAGACGATTTTTAAGGTAGTTCTTCCGGTTGCAAAGTCAGGAATTATGTCAGCGGTCGTCCTCGGAGTCGGAAGGGCAATCGGAGAAGCAATGGCGATTACGCTGGTATCAGGAAGCTCTGTAAACCTTCCGCTGCCGTTCAACTCTGTTCGCTTTCTCACTACAGCGATTGTAGCGGAGATGGGATATGCGGCGGACGAACACAGACAAGTGCTGTTTACGATAGGCTTGGTATTGTTTGTATTTATTATGCTGGTCAATACAGTATTTTCACGGCTTTTAACCGGCAGGAAAACGGAAGAATAGAAGAAAAGAACGATTGTAGCTATGAAGGTACAGAACGGAAATGAAAGGTTGATTTTATGGAAAAGGTAATAGTTTTGGAAGGGCTTAATGCTGTTGACAAAAAAGAAAAAAGAAGTCTGCTGCACAAAAAGATACGTTTGTCGGACTGCATCATGTATGTGCTGATTTATCTGTCGGCTGCATTGGCAGTAGCTCTTTTAATCGGAATACTCGGATATGTTTTTGTAAAAGGAATCGGTACGGTAAACATAAGCTTTCTTACTTCGGTAACGAGCGTTCTGAAAGGAACAACAGGTATCGCCGGCAATATCGTCAATACGTTGTATGTGATTATACTGACGCTGATTGTGGCAGCGCCGATTGGCATTGGCTCTGCCGTTTACCTGAATGAATATGCGAAGAAGGGGAGAATTGTTAAAATAATAGAGTTTACGACAGAAACCCTTTCGGGAATTCCTTCTATTATCTTTGGTCTGTTTGGAATGGTCTTTTTCGGAAATACATTAGGTTTGGGGTATTCACTATTGACAGGTTCTTTTACTCTTGCAATTATGGTGCTTCCGCTGATTACAAGAAATACGCAGGAAGCGCTTAAGACAGTGCCGGACAGCTATCGCAATGGTGCGCTTGGCATGGGAGCTACAAAATGGTATATGATACGTACAATCCTTTTGCCTTCAGCAATGCCGGGAATCGTAACGGGAATTATTCTTGCTATAGGACGTATTGTCGGCGAATCTGCAGCGCTTTTGTTCACGGCAGGAAGCGGATTTCTGCTGCCGAAGGTATTTAGCGGATATTTCAGCAAGATATTCGAGTCAGGCGGTACGCTTACGATACAGCTGTATCTGTCAATGTCAAAAGGACAGTATGATATCGCTTTTGGCATTGCAGTAGTGCTGCTGGTGATTGTACTGGCAATCAACATGCTGACAAAGGTACTGGCAGGGAAACTGGATGTTACAAAAATCAAATAGATACATTCCCATCATGAAATGCCGGTTGTTTGTCAGGCGCATGATATCAGAAAAGAGGTAGAAAATGAACGATATAAAAATAAGTGCGAAAAATCTGAACTTGTATTATGGTGAAAATCATGCACTCAAAAACATTAATATGGATATCAAACAAAATGCCGTGACTGCCCTGATTGGCCCTTCGGGATGCGGCAAGTCCACCTTTTTAAAAAGTCTCAACCGTATGAATGATTTGGTGGAAAATGTCAAAATCACAGGAGAGATTGTGCTTGATAATGAAAATATCTATGATGAAGGTGTTGACACGACACTATTAAGAAAAAAAATAGGAATGGTTTTCCAACAGCCGAATCCTTTTCCGATGAGTATCTATGACAATATCGCATATGGCCCCCGTATTCACGGTATCAAGAATAAGGCGAAGTTAGATGAAATCGTGGAGGAGAGCCTTAGGGGAGCAGCTATTTTTGACGAGGTAAAGGACAGATTGAAAAAATCGGCGCTCGGCTTGTCGGGCGGACAGCAGCAGAGACTTTGTATTGCACGTGCACTTGCAGTTCGTCCGGACGTGCTTTTGATGGATGAGCCGACATCAGCATTAGACCCGATATCTACTTTAAAGGTCGAGGAGCTGATGGAGGATTTGAAGAAAAAGTACACGGTAGTGGTTGTCACGCACAATATGCAGCAGGCGACAAGAGTATCCGATGAGACTGCATTTTTTCTGGTAGGAGAGGTCATCGAGTTTGATAAGACCGAGACGATTTTCTCCAATCCTAAGAACAAAAAGACAGAGGATTACATCACAGGCAGATTCGGCTGATTAGAGATAGACAGATGCGTTGCTTTGAAGAACAGGCTGCGGCAGGCTTGGTGCAAAGGCAGCGCAGTTTTTGAGAAAGGGCGGATATTATTTTATGAGAGTAAAATTTGAAAAGCAGCTTACGGATTTAAACGACGAGCTGATTCATATGGGAAGTATGATAGAACAGGCAATTGAAATGTCAATCAGCGCACTCGTAAGGCAAGATGAGGATAAGGCAAGGAAAACAATCATGTTTTCAGATGAAATAGAACACATGGAAAAGGAAATCGAAAACAGATGCTTTCGAATCCTGCTGTCGCAGCAGCCCGTAGCAGGTGACTTAAGACGTGTTTCTTCCGCATTAAAGATGGTAACGGATATGAAGCGTATTGGTGATTTTGCAGGCGATATCTCAGAGATATCGCTCAATCTTCTGGGTCAGGAATATATCAAGAAGCTTGATCATCTCACCAAGATGGCAAAGGAAACTACCGTGATGGTGATAAACAGTATCGAAGCGTTTGTGCAGGAGGATGTCGTGCTTGCCGGAGAAGTAATTAAGTCCGATGATATCGTAGATGAGCTGTTCTTAACAGTCAAAGATGAACTGATCGATTTAATACTGAAGAATCCCGAGAACGGAAGTCAGGCAACGGATATGCTGATGATAGCAAAATATTTTGAGCGAATCGGCGACCACGCTGAGAACATCGCAAAGTGGGTCATCTTTTCCGTGACCGGAAAAAAAGAATAAAACAGTTGAAATGTGCACCAATTTATGTTAAACTATCTTTCGTCAGTGGGCTTATTTGGAAATAAAGCTTACAGCTCATCGATAAGGAGGTGTGGAGATGGCAGTTTTAAGAACAGTCCTTACTATTATATTAATACTGGTTTCTATCGTATTTACAGTGATTGTTTTGATGCAGGAGGGTAAATCAGCAGGACTTGGTGCTATCAGCGGTGCAGCAGAGACCTATTGGGGGAAGAACAAAGGACGTTCCATGGAGGGTGCACTTGTTAAGGTTACCAAGATTTTGGGCGTTGTATTTATGCTGCTTGCAATTGTTTTAAATATTAATTTTTAGGCTATGATATATTTAAGATAAAATGTTGAAACACTCTTGTAATAAGAGTGTTTTTTCTTAATGTACATGAAAAATTTCAAAAAAGGAGGGTTTTGAATGTCTGATAAGAGAAAAAAGGTAATTATGGACTTGATGGAGGCGGAGTTCTACGTACCGATGAAGGAAAAAGAACTTGCAGTAATGCTTCAGGTATCAAAGGAAGACAGAGGAGAACTGAACCGCATCTTAAATGAATTGCTGGCAGAGGGAAAATTATCACTCACAAAAAAGGGAAAATTTATCAAAGCGAAACACTCAGACAGGGAGCTTATCGGTACTTTTATCAGTCATCCAAAGGGCTTCGGATTTGTTGAGATTGACGGCAGGGACGAGGATTTATATATCCCTGAAAATTGCGTAAACGGCGCTTTTCATAAGGATACGGTAAAGGTATCGCTGATGTCGGGACAAAGAGGAAGACGTCAGGAGGCACAGGTCATTGAGATTATCGCAAGAGGCATGAAGCAGATTGTAGGCATCTATGACAAGAGCAATAAAAACTATGGCTTTGTGATTCCTGATAACACAAAGATTAGCGATGATATTTTTGTGCCTGTGGAGCGTTCCAAGGGAGCAGTATCAGGTCACAAGGTGGTATGTGAGATAACGGATTACGGCAAAAATAACAGAAAACCAGAGGGAAAAATTGTAGAGATTCTTGGACATGTCAACGACCCCGGCGTAGATATCATGTCTATCGTAAGAGGCTATGAGCTGCCTGTGGAATTTTCCGAAAAGATTATGCATCAGGTAGAAAATGTGTCAAATGAAGTATCTGAGGCAGATATGGCAGGAAGACGCGATTTGCGGAAGATACAGATGGTGACAATTGACGGAGAGGACGCAAAGGACCTTGATGATGCAGTGAGCCTTACCAGGGACGGCGGGCTTTATCAGCTTGGAGTGCACATTGCTGATGTTACCAACTATGTTCAGGAAAACTCTGCACTCGATTGGGAAGCAAAGAAGCGCGGAACCAGTGTTTATCTGGTGGATAGAGTGATTCCCATGCTGCCCCACAAGCTTTCAAACGGCATTTGTTCCCTGAACGCAGGAGAAAACAGGCTTGCCCTAAGCTGCCTGATGACAATTGACAAAAAGGGTGAGGTTGTCAGCCATGAAATTGTGGAATCCGTCATCAAAGTGGATAGGAGAATGTCCTATACAAGTGTAAAGAAAATTCTGGAAGATAAAGATGAGGCGGAAATCAAGGAATACGAAGAACTTGTGCCGATGTTTGAGCTGATGAAGGAGCTTGCAGGCATTCTGCGTGAAAAGAGGAAAAAGAGAGGTTCGATAGACTTTGATTTCCCTGAGAGCAAGATTATTCTGGACAAACAGGGGCACCCTATTGAGATTAAGCCCTATGAGCGAAATGTGGCGACAAAGATTATAGAGGACTTCATGCTGATTGCAAATGAGACTGTGGCGCAGCATTTTTACTGGATGGAGCTGCCATTTGTGTATCGTACACATGACAATCCCGATCCGGAAAAAATTGATAAGCTTAGTACCTTTATCAGAAACTTTGGATATTCCATCAAGAGCAGACAAGACGAGGTCCACCCCAAGGAGCTGCAAAAGCTGTTAGGAAAGATAGAGGATACACCGGAGGAAGCGCTCATCAGCAGGCTGACATTAAGGAGCATGAAGCAGGCAAAATACACGATTGACTGCACGGGACATTTCGGACTTGCGTGCCAGTATTATTGCCATTTTACCTCTCCGATTAGACGTTACCCGGATTTGCAGATTCACCGCATTATCAAGGAACAGCTTCGGGGAAAAATGAATGAGAAGCGCATAGAACACTATAACGAAATCCTGCCGGAGGTGGCAAAGCATTCTTCTGAGATGGAGCGCCGCGCCGATGAAGCGGAGCGGGAGACAGATAAGCTCAAAAAGGTAGAGTTTATGGAGGAACATATTGGTGAGATATTCGAGGGTGTTATCTCATCAATTACAGCATGGGGCGTGTATGTGGAGCTTCCCAATACCATAGAGGGTATGATTCATGTATCCATGCTGCCGGGAGACTATTTTTATTATGATGAGGAGACTTATGAAATGGTTGGTCAGGCAACCGATATCCGGTATAAGCTTGGACAGACCTTAAAGGTCAGAGTCAATGCAACCGATAAAATATCAAGAACGATTGATTTCGTGATTCCTCAGGATTGGGAGCTTGAGGAGGAAGAATAAGGAAAGGCTGGTTACAACGATGGCAAAAAATGAGGCAATGAAGCTGGTTGCCAACAATAAAAAGGCATATCATGATTATTTTATAGAGGAGAAATACGAGTGCGGCATTGCACTGCACGGCACAGAGGTAAAGTCTCTGCGCATGGGAAAGTGCAGTATTAAAGAGGCTTTTATCCGGATAGAAAACGGTGAGGTTTTTGTGTATGGAATGCATGTTTCTCCTTATGAAAAGGGAAATATCTTTAATAAAGACCCTCTGCGCGTGAAAAAGCTTTTACTGCATAAGCAGGAGATTAACAAGCTCCTTGGAAAGATAAAGGAGAAAGGCTATACGCTTGTTCCGCTGCAGGTGTATTTCTCAAATGGCAAAGCTAAGGTAGAGATTGGTCTTGCGCGTGGTAAGAAGCTCTATGACAAGCGCGAGGATATCGCCAGGAAAGACGCACGACGCGAGACTGAAAGAGAGTTTAAGGTCAAAAATCTGTATTAACAATTAACGGGGAGAACAGGGTCATGAATGAGGAGAGATTCAGCGAAATCAGACAGGCGATTGTCAAGATTCTGGAAGAATACAATATCATGTCCGCCAAAGATTTTGAAACAATGGATGAAGATACCGGATGTGAATTATATGAGAGCTTAAAAGCCGGAATATTAGAGGAATTTAATCTTGACAATGATGAAATGGACGCGGTTTTTGATAAGGTATTAGAGTCTGATTATGAGGAATAGCTTCTCATTTGTCAGAAAGCTGAACGTAAGCTCAATGAATGAGGGAGAAATCCCTGAAGTAAATACAGCAAAAATCAGTTATTTTGAAGGAGGATGTTATGGGGATTAAAATGGTAAGTAAACATTTTGATTTTAATGAAAAAGATATTTCAGAAGGAAAATATAGTGCATGGAAGCTGATACAGCCGCTTTGGTATACTGTAAGCATTTATGACGGCCTTGATGTATATAATCAGGATTTGAAGAACTTCTCAGATGCACAGCGAAAGATACTGGCTTTATTTTGGTATGATTCAGAGGTCTGCAATGGCGGTCATGACCAATTTTTTTCTAATTCAACGGGGATTGTCTGGAAAGATGCCATAGAATGTATGCAGATGATAGGCGCTCACAAATATGCGGAGAATTTTCAGAAAGCAGTTGATATGTTTGGAGGCAGCATACCTTTTGACCGTGATGAAAGAAACGATGCGCTTGAAAAACTATATGAGAATGAGGAATTTGATGGTTTCAATCAAATTGACGAGTTTTATTATGGCGAGGAAGATATTAATCAACTGATGAACGATTATGTGAAACTACATGCCTCTGACTTTGTTATTAAAGGCGATTATCTATATACAGAATTTTAGCCGGATAGTTTTGAAAGAGCGTCTGAAGCCTGACGAAAGAGGGGAGTAATTTGCCATGGCAGGATTTATTACATATTGGCCGAAGGAGCAGATCAGGGAGTTAAAAAAGGAAAAGGATAACGGACCAATCCAAGTTGTATTTGGCAGCGTTCATACGAAAATGCCTTCCATAAAAAGCGTAAAAGAGGGAGATGTCATTTATCCGGTTACGGTAAGCGGCGGAACCTTATGTGTGGCAGCAAGGCTTCCGGTTGAGAAGATAGAGCCGGCATATGAGTATCTGATTCGGGAACTGGGAACCCCCTGCGGAGCGCTTATACCAGAGGATAAAGACTGGAACTGGAGAGAATATTATGGTAAGGCTCCTGTGAAGCCGCACAGATGTCATCAGCGTCCCTTTAACTGCTGTTCTGAAACTGCGGCTGTCGGTACTCAGGGTTCATCCATAGAGCTGCGGCCGATTCCCAGGGAGAAACTGCCGCAGTTGATGTTTGGACCGACAAAGGCAAGGCAAAAAATGCTGCTGCTGGATAAAAACGGCAGCCCGAAGGTAATTTCGCTCAGCTCCACTGTACGGAAAATGAGCGAGGAAACCCAAGAACTGTTTGATTCGTTGTTTGAGTTTCCTCCATCATAAATAAACAGGATAGAACGTTTGTTCCCTATTCTTCTCTGGTTCTTGCGGTGATTATCCAGGGAGCAGGATTGGATTTAAAGGTATTGTTGCTTCCGAGCTTTGTCACAGATACCTGTATGGTTTCAACGTCGGCAAGTCCAAGAGAACGTAAGGTATCAGGAAGCGCAGCGGCAGTCTTAAAGTCTAACGTATAGATGACAACGTTGATGTTGGGGTTGAGCTTTGTGAGACAGGTAAGCTCCTGTTCCGTGCTTGCGGAAGCTACCAGAAATACCAGGGAAGGGACAGCACAGTCAGCCATCGTTTCTTCATCAACATGATCAATGATTTTGATATTGTGAAGATCGAAGTGCGCTACATTATCCTCCAGTGTAGAGCGGTCTGCTTTGCTGTACTCAACTGCGATAACAGAACCTTCGGCAGCAATCAGCGCTGCTTCAATGGCGATACTTTCTCCGCCAATGACACAGATGTCATCTTGCGGGTCAACCATCATTTTGTTGAGAATAATGGCGCGGATTTCACTTCCTACATATTGTATGGAACCGCGCTGGAGCTTTTCATTGCTCAGCCCGATGCGTGATGAGTTTCTGGCATTGGGATTAATAATCAGCATACCGGCAGATGCATTGATACCGCGGTTAATCATATCTTTTACCTGATTATGCAGGATTTCTCCGCTCGGGTCAGAGCCTTCATTATACCATACTTCACATTCGCCTAATCCGGCGTTCCATAACCGATAGAAGATATCATCAATTCCGGCGTTGGTAAATACCAGCGTTGTCTTGTGTGCTTCAACGGTGGGAATGACATTCTTATTTTTCTTGGTAATATCAATAATTTTGACATGCTCTAAGTCAATACTTGTATTTTGTGAGTAGTATTGCAGCCAGCTCAAAATAATGTCATTGGTAAAAATCTGTTTTTCCATAGGTGTGTGCCCCCTTTTGTATTAATACGATAATTGTATCACTTTAAGCATCATTGTACAATAAAATTAGGAAAAACATAACAGTGAATAAGCTGTTATTTTATTTTTAAAAGGCATTATGCTGAAAAGAATAATAAAAATATAAAAATTATTGTATAAAATTTGATACAATAACGAAAAAATACACACTATCGTAATTTATATTGTATAATATTACTTATAAAATATGTAAAGGACGGAGGAAGCATATGAGAAGTGACGAACAAAGGAAAACAGTTTCCATCAAAGTGAAGCTGTTAGGTATTATTCTGCCTGTTGTACTTATTATTGTTGTGCTATTGATTGGAATATCATTCTTTATTTCCAAAGAAATTATTAAGGAATATTCTCAAAATTTGCTTGGATCGTCTATTGAGAATCAGGCAAATGAGATTGAAGCATGGCTGAATGAGAATTTGTCAGCTTTTCAGATGGCAAAGAGAACCATAGAGCAGACAAACCCGTCTCAGGAGCAGCTTCAGAGGATGTTAGACGGTTACTGCGGCTTCAACGATAATTATCCGGAAGGGCTCTATATTGCCGATGAAAAAGGGAATATAATGGTAGCAAAAGACTCCGGGAAGATAGAAAATGACCCAACCCAGTCTGTTTGGTACAAAGAAGGACTGACTAGATGGAATATGGCGTTTACGAATGCCTATACAAATACAGTTGGCGAGGCTGTGATCAGTGCCTCTGGCATTTTGAAAGATAATTCAGGCGTAGTGAAAGTTATTTCTGTTGATCTTTCATTGCAGAGAATTAGTATTATTGTAAATAGTTTTATCGAGATGGATCAGGCGCAGGCATTTTTGGTAAGCAGTGTGGATGGTACGATATTGGCACATCGGGATACGAATCTGATATCTTCTAAGTTGAGTGCCTCGGACAGCAGTTTTATGAGAACAGTCGGCGAGAAGCTGGAGCAACAGAATTATAGTATGACTGAAATTGAGAATAATATGACAGCTTTTGAAGAAATCGCTGGTACGGATTGGATTTTGGTTTCTTATGTTCCAACAGATGTTATTTATTCTGATATTAAAGGGGTTAGAACCCTGATGATTGTTATCAGTCTGCTCTCTACCATATTGCTGGCTGTCTTGATTGAAAGAGTCGTTTATATGGTCATTCGTCCGGTAAAAGAATTGACAAAAGTAATTACAGCTATGACAGAAGGTGACTTTACTATTAAATTACAGTCCGCAAGCAATGATGAGATTGGAATTATGAGCAGACATGTGGAGAAATTTGTTGCTTCCATGCAGAATATGATTACTTCGATACATCGGATATCCGGTAAACTGAATACACAGGCAAATACCAGTGATGAGATTTCTGAGCAAATGTACGATGCATCGAGACTGCAGAGTCAGTCCATGAAAGAGCTGAACAGTACAGTAGAGCAGTTATCCCTTTCGGTCAATGAAATCGCGGAAAATGCGACAACATTGGCTTTGGTAGTGGCAGATACCCGTGAAGATGGTGTTCAGGTAAAGGAAAAGATGAATCAGACAGTTGAAATCTCCAAACAGGGTAAGACTGATATGCAGCGTGTAAACAATGCTATGAGGGATATCAATGAGTCAATTCAAAAGCTGGATCAGGCAATTGGCAAGGTAGGAAAGGCATCAGAGGAAATCACGAAGATTACGGGAGTGATTGGAAATATTGCAGATCAGACGAATCTGCTGTCATTAAATGCTTCGATTGAGGCCGCAAGAGCTGGAGAAGCGGGACGAGGTTTTGCTGTCGTGGCGACAGAAATCGGGCAGCTGGCAAGTACCAGTTCAGATGCCGTACATGACATTGAGACGCTGATCAATGAGATTAATGGTTTGGTAAAGGATACGGTGCAGCAGACAGAGGAAAGTGTAGATAATATCAATCATAGCAGCAGTTTAGTTGAAAATACACTTGAAACCTTTGAACAGATATTTGACAATATTGAAGGTGTGAGTACACTGGTACAGCAGATGGTTGAAAAGGTTGGAAAAGTAGATGATGTGGCAAGCAATGTGGCAGCAATATCTGAGGAACAGGCAGCAAGTTCACAGGAAATTCTTGCAACTTCAGAGACGATGGTAGAACAGGCAGATAGTATTACAGGCAACAGCGAAAGCGTATCTGAAGGCGCAAAAGAATTGGCGATATCAGCAGAAGAATTACAGGAACAGGTTTCCAAATTTAAAGTAGAGAGTGAGGTGTAAGCCGGGATGAAAAAAGGATGGATACAGAAGTCAGCAGTAATTTTGAGCATATTCGTTTTGCTTGCATCTGTTTTAATGGGATGCGGCGAACAGACAGCAGCAGTACATAATAAGGATATCAGAATATTTTTAAGCCTAAATGAGATGGATACTTTTCGACAGACACTGGTGAATGCCGTTGAAGATAAGGCGGCACAGGAAGGCATCGAACTTGTGGTAGAGGATGCCGACGGCTCAATCGAAACACAAGTTGACCATATCAAAATGGCAGCGGCGCAGGATTATGATGTAATTCTGTGCAGTCCGGTTTCTACGGATACAGTAGTAGAACTAAAAGCAAGTGCAGGAGATATACCGATGGTCTTTATTAACAGCTGCCCGGATGACAAGCATTTGGAAGCAGGAAAGTATGTTTATGTAGGATCGGACGAGAAGGTGGCCGGACAGTTTCAGGCAGAATATGTTCTGGAGCGGCTGGCAGACAAAGATGAGATCAATGTCGTACTGCTCAAAGGACCAAACGGGCATTCTGCAACAAACGGCAGGACAAATGGTGTGAAACAGACATTGGCTGCAAGCGGCAAGAAGATTAATTATGTGTTCGAGGATTTTGCAAACTGGGATACGGAGCAGGCAAAAGAATTATTTGAGCTGTTCCTGAAAACCGGAGTACCTGTTGACTGTGTCCTTTGTAATAATGATTCTATGGCGCTTGGTGTGGTAGAGGCATGCAAGAATGCAGGGCTGGATTCCATTCCGGTTTTGGGTGTGGATGCTACAGCAGACGGTTGTGTGTCAATCCGGAACGGCGAGATGGCATTTACTGTATATCAGTCGGGTCTCGGACAGGGACAGGCGGCTGTCGAGATGGCTATGAAACTTGTTATGAAGGAAGATACCAAGGAGATGGAAGGTATCACAGAAGACGGAAAATATATGTGGGTACCATTTGAAAAGGTAGACAGCAGTAATGTCTCGCAATATATGAAATAATTCAGGAAAAAATAGATCGTGGATTGTAATGAGGAAGGGCTTTGGCTCTTCCTTTAATTAAATATGCGACTATCTCTTTCGTCGATATCGAAGCGGTGACATTCCATATGCTTTCTTAAAAGTGCGGATAAAATAGCTGACATTATTAAAGCCGCAGCAAAGAGCAATCTCAGTGACAGGAAGCTCGGTTGTCTCAAGCAGTTTTTTGGCCTGGATGAGACGCTGATGGTTTAAGTACTGAATCAGTGAAATATGAAAGTGCTCTTTAAAATAGCGTGAGATATATTTTTCTGACAGATGAAAATGCTTCGCAAGCATGGCAAGCGATAATGGTTCTGAATAATGGCTCTGAATGAAAATCAAAAGCTCTCTTTGAAAGGTAGTAGGGGTTCCATGCTCAACCTTCCGAAAAAATGTTTCATCTTCTAACAGCATTACGAGCAATTGAAGCAGCAGACAGCGTATCTGAAGATGTCTGGCAATATTATGACAAGGATGCCGGGCAATAACTTGTTCTAAAATTGCAGCGGCTTTTTTGTTTCTTGATGTATCGTGGATTTCATGAGAAAACTGCAGGCTGCCGTTTCGTAATGGGTGGAGCAGTGTTGTTTCTAACTGGTCGTCTGACTGAAAAGAGATAAATTCCAGTGGAAAGAGCAGCGTATAATAGGCAGCGTTCAAATCCTCCGTTCCCATCAGATGCAGCTCCTTTGGATTTACAAAGTAAACAGAACCGGGGACAGCGTTGTAAAGCTGTTCGTCAATGGAAATCTTGAGAGTTCCCTGCTTGATATAAATGATTTCAAGTTCGTCATGCCAATGAACCGGAATTTGAAAAGCATGAGGTGCATTATGCATGAAATATTGGTCATAAGGACACTCCTTCGTTCCATGTGGAATATTTTCTTTTAATTCTAAATACATCACAGATTCTCCCTTGTTGTTTGTTAATAGTGACTGCACTTATACCTTCGCAGTGTCATTCGAAAATGCTGCGCATTTCCTCGTTCATGAGCTTTGCTCTATCCGTCTGGTGTCTGACAAAACTGTCTGCAGGCAGCCGTTTTGCCGGACACCAGACGGCACTGTTTATTGCTTTCGTGTACAGTTTATCATAAAAAGTAGAAAATGTGCAATTTTTAGCTGATATTATATAAGATATTATGGGCATAAAGAGATAAAATTTAAATAAATAAATCGCTAATCAGATTAGAGGTAATAACAGAAGAAAGAAGGAATAGTCAATGAAGGGAAAACAAAAAGGTCTGGTGCAGTTATTTATACCAATATGCTTGGAAACATTATGCCATATGCTGGCAGGGGTTGTTGATACGCTGATGCTTTCGTCGGTAGGAGATAAAGCAGTTGGTGCAGTTGGAACAGCCAATACTTATATCGGTATGTTTATTATCATGTTTTCAATTATATCTTCGGGAATGATTGCTGTGATGACGCAATATATCGGAGCCGGAAAAAACGGTGTTGCTTATCAGGCGCGACAGGTCGGATTACTGTTCAATGCGGTTCTGGGAATTTTTATGTCGCTCATGTTATTTACGTGTTCTGAGTTTATCCTTAAGATGGTAGGAATCGCGGACAGCCTGCTGCCATACGCCGTGACCTACCTGAAAATCGTGGGAGGTTTCAGCATTTTAAATGCCGTGATACCGATTTTTTCAAGCTATCTGAGGGCTTTTGGCCATACGAGGCAGCCTCTTATAGCAACGCTTTGCGGAAATGTCTTGAATCTGATTTTTAATTCAATATTTTTGTTTGTGTTCGATTTCGGCGTGGCAGGTGTTGCCTGTGCAACCGTTATATCCCGTATGTTTAATCTGACTATGGTGATGCTTGCCGCTCATAGGAGGGTAAAAGCGAAGCAGTCACCGGAGCGTATTCGAAATACTGAGGTTCTGAAAAACATTGTCAGGATTGGTCTGCCATCAGCTTTGGAGACGGCGCTCTATAATGTTGCGATGACGTTAATTATTCGATTTTTGAACAGCATGGATTCGGAAGGCTTAAATGTTACAGCACGTTCTTATGCGATGCAGATTACCAACTTTTCGTATTCTGTTGGAGCTGCACTGGCACAGGCAAATGCGATTATGACAGGCTGGCGTATAGGCGCAGAGGAATATGATGCATGCGACAGAGGAACAAAGCGTGCAGCAGTGATAGGCATAGTGGTCGCGACGATATTAGAGAGCGCCTTTGCACTTTCTTCCGGTGCGCTGATGCACTTGTTTACAGACGATCCGGTAATGATTTCGCTGGTAGGAAAGCTGCTGGCTATTGACATCGTATTAGAGATTGGACGCGTGTCGAATCTCGTCTTTGGAAATGCGCTCAAGACAAGTGGAGATGCTCTCTATACAACAGTTATAGCAGCAAGCTTTGTGTATTTGTGCGCGGTGGCAGGAACATACTTTTTTGGCATCCGCATGGAGTTGTATGTGGTGGGCGCATATATTGCAATGGCGCTTGATGAATGTGTCAGAGCGGTATTTATGTTCGGACGCTGGAACACAGGAAAATGGAGACAAAAGGGATTTTTGTCATAAAGTATTGAAAACTTACCATTATCTGTGATAAAATTTTATATCTATGAAGTCACTGAACAATTACCTTAGATAAAAATATTCTGAACAGAAATGGTTATAGGAGGAGATACAGAATGGGAAAAATTTTTAAATTTGAACAAGATGTTGATACGGACCAGATTATTGCTTCTCAGTATATCATATATCCTACGATTGATGAGATGAAAGCACACACCTTTGAGTCGCTTGATCCGGATTTTGCCGCACAGGTACAGCCCGGTGATTATGTGGTAGCATCAGAGAATTTTGGCTGCGGCTCATCAAGAGAGCAGGCGCCGAGCGTGCTGAAGGCTTTAGGTGTGAAGGCAGTCGTTGCAAAATCCTTTGCGCGTATTTTTTACCGCAATGCAATCAATATCGGACTTCCGGTCATTGTCTGTAAGGACTTGCATGAGAATGTCAAGGCCGGCGATGACATGGAGCTTTCCATGCAGGAGGGCGTGGTGCGTGTAAACGGCAAGGAATATGAATGTACCAGGCTTCCTGAATATATGCAGGGAATTCTTGATCAGGGCGGACTGATTGCATCATTAAATAAGTCCTGATTGCAATGTGCAGTATCAAGCATGATGCGTAGAGCAGTGAAAACATGGTAACAGCCTGGTTCGGAGATTAGTAAGGCTTGAATCCTGAAATAGGAAAACGTAAGGCTGAACTGTTAAAATATATGAGAAATTTTGTGACAGAAAGGAACATAATAAAATGGGAATGACAATAGCAGAGAAAATCATCGCTGCGGCAGCAGGCGCAGAGTCTGTCAAGCCCGGTGATATACATACTGTAGAGCTTGACCGTCTGATGAGCAACGATGGAACGACCCATCTTACCATAGATATGTATCATCAGCTCAAGAATCCGCATATTGCAGATGTCAATAAGCTTGTATGGATTGTGGATCACAATGTGCCCTGTGACAGTGTAAAGACAGCAGCATCACACAAGAAAATGCGTGATTTTGCTAAGGAGAACGGCATTAAATTTTATGAGGGCGCCGGTGTGTGCCATCAGGTAATGATAGAGAATCATGTGACAAGCGGCGAACTGATATTTGGTGCGGACAGCCATACCTGTGCCTATGGTGCGCTTGGCGCATTTGGAACAGGTGTCGGCTGTACCGATTACCTGTATGCAATGGTGACAGGCCACTCATGGCTCTTAGTGCCGGAAACACTGAAATTCAATTTGACAGGCAAATTAAAAGAAGGCGTTTACGCCAGAGATTTAATCTTGTCTATTATTGGCATGATTGGTGCAAATGGTGCGAACTATATGGCGATGGAGTTTAGCGGTGAGGGCTTAAAGACACTGAATATGAGTGACAGAATTGCAATCTGCAATCTTTGTGTTGAGGCAGGTGCAAAGACAGCCTTGATGGAGGTTGATGAGATTACGCTCGATTATCTGAAAGCTCATGGCAGAGAGCCGAAGTACAGCTTTAAGAGTGATGAAGATGCGCATTTTGCAAAGGTTTATGATATTGACTTATCGACAATTAAGCCGATTGTGGCAAAGCCGCATTTTGTAGACAGTGTGGTAGATGCGAAGGAATGTGTCGGCACTCACATTGATGAAGCATTCCTTGGTTCCTGCAATAACGGGCGCCTTGAGGACTTGAGAGTCGGAGCGGAGCTGATAAAGGGCAGGAAGGTTCACCCTCTTGTAAGATTTCTGGTGGTACCGGCAAGTGCAGAGGTGTATAAGCAGGCGCTTTCCGAAGGATTGATTGATACCTTTATGGAGGCTGGCGCTATCGTCATGAATCCGAACTGCAGCGTCTGCTGGGGAAGCTGTCAGGGCGTTATCGGTGAGAATGAAGTGTTAATCAGTACCGGAACGCGCAATTTTAAGGGAAGGGCAGGACATAAAGATTCTTTTGTGTATCTTGCGTCAGCAGCAACTGTTACGGCATCAGCAATCAAAGGCGAGATAGCGACAGCGGACATGCTGGAGTGAGCACAGGAGAGTCAATTAGAAAGGTAGTGTTATATAAAAATGGAAAAGTTCAGCGGTAAAATATGGGTACTTGGTGATGACATCGATACGGACATTATTATTCCCACAGAATATCTGGCATTAAAAACAGTAAAGGACATGGCGCCCTATGCATTTTCTCCGCTTCGTCCGGAGCTTGCTGCACAGATTCAGGAAGGCGATATTATTGTGGCAGGCAAGAATTTCGGCTGCGGCTCATCCAGAGAACAGGCGCCGGAAATTATCAAAACGCTTGGCATCAAATGTGTGATTGCAAAGTCTTTTGCACGGATTTTCTTTAGAAACTCGATTAACAACGGTCTGCTTCTGATAGAGAATGACAAGCTTCGTGATGTGGTAAACGAAGGAGATGAAATTACGGTTACCATCAATGAATCAATCGAGCATAACGGCAGTCAATATCCGATTACATCACTTCCTCAGAATTTGGTGGATATCATCAATGCAGGCGGTCTTGTAAAGGCAATGCGTAAGCTGAATGGTTTAGATTAGAAAGGCAAGGGCAGACTCATGGGTTCAACGATTATAGAGAAAATTGTAAGAAATAATGTCGGAAGGGACGTAAAACCCGGTGAAATCGTCACGGTGAATGTGGACCGTGTCATGATACATGATATCTTCATTCCGTTTGTGGCATCTAAATTTGAGGAGATGGGTTTTACCAAAATATGGGACCCCGACAAGGCCGTTTTGATTTATGACCATCTGGTGCCGGCAAGTCAGGTTGATGATACCAGACATTTTCGCATAGGAAATGAATTTGTCGAGAAGTACGGTATGAAAAATATACACAGGTCAGACGGTATCTGTCATCAGCTCATGACCGAGGCAGGCTATGTAAAGCCGGGAGATGTCGTATTTGGAACAGACAGCCATACAACAACCTACGGCTGTGTCGGTGCATTTTCATCAGGCATCGGTTATACGGAGATGGCAAGTATTCTCGGTACCGGTACACTTTGGATTCGCGTGCCGGAAACAATTAAGGTAGAAATCACGGGAAATCTTCCTGCAAATGTGATGGCAAAGGATATTATACTAAAGCTGATTGGCGACCTTGGCGCGGACGGTGCAACTTATAAGGCGCTTGAGTTTACAGGAGATACGGTTGAAAAAATGTCAGTCGCTTCCAGAATGTCTATGTCGAACATGGCGATTGAGGCAGGTGCTAAATGTGCACTCTTTACACCGGATGAAAAAACAGCAGAGTACTGTGAGATAGAGCTTACTGATAAGGAAAGAGATTTAGTCGGGGACGCCGACGCAGAGTACTGCAGAGTGCTTCACTACCAGGCAGAGGATTTCGTGCCGGTTATGGCATGTCCTTCGAATGTCGACAATGTAAAGCCTGTTGCGGAGCTTGCAGGAAAAGAGATTGATCAGGTATTTATCGGATCTTGCACAAATGGCCGTCTGGAGGATTTAATGGCGGCGGCGGAGGTGCTCAAGGGGAAGCATGTGGCACCATATGTAAAACTGATTGTCACACCGGCAAGCCGCAAGATATACAGACAGGCAGTAGAAAACGGAACAATGGCAATTCTTGCAGAGGCAGGCGCCATTATCACTCATCCGAGCTGTGGTCTTTGCTGCGGCAGAACCGGCGGTATCCTGACGGATGGAGAAACGGTAGTGGCTACTAACAACAGAAACTTTTTAGGACGTATGGGAACGTCTAAGGTGGGAATTTATTTAGCTTCTCCCAAATCTGCCGCGGCATGTGCAGCAGCAGGAAAAATTGTTGTTCCGTAGAGAAACAGTGATAATCTATCTATAACATCTCATTGTTTTCGGCAATGAGATGTTTTTTTGTTTCGAAATCTATGTTACAATATTGATGGGGTATCACCCGCTTTCAGTTAAATGAAGCAGAATGGGTTGATACAGTACACTCTATCTGCCCGAAGGGGTATTCATGATTGCTCTGCTGAAATTAACATATTTTTATAACATGTTTTCTATCACAATGTTTTCTATCACATGCTATCTGAGAGAGGTGAGTGAGTCAGTCAGCAGAGAGAGGAGGGGATTTATGAGTATTTTTCCCGTACTTTTAGGTGTGCAATATGTTGGAATTGCTGCTTTGATGATAGAAATTCTGTATGTCATGAAACAGAAAACATCAAAGCTGCAGACATTGATGATGTTAGTGCTCATAGCAACATGTATTAATTTTGTGGGATATTTGTTTGAGATGCAGGCGACAGACAAAAACACAGCGCTGATGGCAATTAAATTTATTTATTTCGGAAAGCCTTATATTGCACTCAGTATTTTTTTGTTTGCCATGGAATTTTATAAGGTGCGTCTTCCAAGATGGCTGGTTAATGTCCTGTGCGGTATTCATATATCCGTGACGATTCTGGTACTTACCTGTGAGAAACACACGTTGTATTACAGCAGCATTGACTATACATATGAGGGAATGTTTCCGCACCTTGTTTTTGGTCATAGCATTATTTATAAGATATATAATTACGGCTTTATTATGGGATATCTGCTGATTATAGTATTGGTCGGCGTCAAAAATTATAAATATACAAGAACGCACATCGAAAAGACACGGATTATTCTGATGAGCAGCATATCAGGAGTGTCAGTTGCAGGGTTTCTGCTTTTTTGCAGCGGTGCGGCGAGAGGGTATGATACAACAGTGCCGGCGTATATCATCTCAGCCACACTGCTGATGATTTTGATGTTCCGATATGACCTTCTTGATGTTTTGCTGCTTGCAAAGGATGACATTGTTGATGAATTTGATGCCGGAATTGTTGTACTGGATGAAAGAAACAGGGTAATTTACATGAATAAAAAAGCCGGGGATATTCTTGCTGCTTTACAGGAGGAAAAGGCAGAAGCAGAGATCAGCAGACTGGACAGATTATGTGAGCAGAATGAAAGGCTTCATATAGAAGACCGCATTTATGAGCTTCGGAGAAAGAAAATTACCAGAAACGATAATTTTTACGGAAATATCTATATCATAGGAGATATTACCGAGAGCTACAACTATACGATAAATCTTGAAAAGCAGAAGGCGATTGCAGAGCATGCGAATCAGGCGAAATCAGACTTCCTTGCGAGAATGTCGCATGAAATCCGGACACCGATTAATTCTGTGTTAGGCATGAATGAGATGATACTGAGGGACAGTACAGAGCCGGTTGTCAAGCGGTATGCCATGAACATCAAGACTTCAGCGAATTCTCTTCTTGGCATTATTAATGATATCTTGGATTCTTCCAAGATTGAATCCGGCAAGATGGAGATACTGCCTGTAGAATATGATTTAGACAGCCTGCTGAATGATGTTGTAAGCATGATTTATGCCAAGGCAAAGGATAAAGAGCTGAGATTTGAGGTCAATGTGAATGAAAAGCTTCCCAATAAATTGTATGGCGATGATGTGCGGATACGTCAGGTATTGGTCAATCTGCTTACAAATGCCGTCAAATATACGCATGAAGGCTCTGTTATGCTCTCCGTCGACGGAAAAAGCATTGGTGACAGTCTGCTGTTGTTCTGTGAGGTAAAGGATACGGGAATCGGCATAAAAGAGGAAGACCTGCCAAGGATTTTTCAGACCTTTGAGAGGGTAGACGAAAAAAGAAACAGAAATATTGAAGGAACAGGTCTGGGCATGAATATCGTTCAAAGCCTGTTGGAGCTTATGGGGACGGAGCTGAAGGCAGAAAGCGTGTATGGCAGCGGAACGACATTTTATTTCGAACTATCACAAAAAATCATATCAGAGGAGCCTATCGGCAATTTTCGGGAAACCGTGGAAAAGCTGGGAGAGGAGTATCAATATAAGAGCTTGTTCAAGGCGCCTCAGGCAAAGATATTGGTTGTGGACGACAATGAAATCAACCGAATGGTATTTACCTGTATGCTGCTGGATACACAAATACAGGTAACGGAAGCAGAGTCCGGTATCAAAGCGTTAAAGTTGGTGGAAAAGGAGCGTTTTGATATGATATTTCTTGACTATATGATGCCGGAGCTTGACGGAGTAGAGACTCTTCATAAAATGCGGAATATGGAACATAATTTAAGCAAAGCAGCCCCTGTGATTATTTTGACTGCTAACGCAGTTACAGGCGCTAAGGAGCAGTATTTGGCAGAGGGGTTTGACGATTATCTGTCGAAACCGATTATCCCTGAAAAGCTGGAACAGATGATTAAGGACAGGCTTCCGAAGGAATATGTGGTTGAGGATTAAAGAAGTGGAACAATAGCTCTATTTACAAAAAGAGGGGGATAATGATATAGTTTAGTCAGGTGCATGAATAATTGCACAAATTTTTCTAAAGAAAGGGATAGAGCTATGAACAAAATAGTCAAAAAATTATGTAAAGTGGGAATTTCTTTGGCGCTGACTGCAGCTGTCGCATTGGGCAGTTGTCCGGCTGAAATGGAGAAGGCAAGTGCGTCAACTTCAATTTCAGGAGTATCACAGATTGCAAATCTGCCAAACGATTTTATTCGTGGTGTAGATATCTCCACAGTGCTTGCAATGGAAAACAGCGGTGTGCAATACAAGTATCTGGACGGTACCAACGGCGATATTTTTAACATTCTTGCCGGTGCGGGCGTGAATTATGTCAGAATCCGCATCTGGAACAATCCATATGATGCAGATCCGCCTTATAAAGGATACGGCGGAGGAAACTGCAACCTGTACACTGCTAAGGTTCTTGGCAAGAGAGCGACAGATGCAGGAATGAAGGTTTTCATTGATTTTCACTATTCTGATTTCTGGACAGACCCGGCGAAGCATTATCCGCCCAAGGATTGGGCAGATTATAACCTTCATGAGAAAAAAATAGCTGTCTATAACTTTACGCGCGATTCTCTGTGTGAATTAATCAACTATGGTGTAAATGTGCAGATGGTTCAGATTGGAAACGAGACGAATGGTGCTTTGTGCGGCGTTGGCGGTACGGCTGATGATGTTTGGGACTTGAGTTCAGGTGTTGCGGAATTAATGCAGCAGGGCTGCTATGCAATAGATGATGTCAACAGCCAATACGGAAGAGATATCCTTAAGGTTCTTCATTTCACACGTTTGATCGATGATGGAGAATGGTATGCAGAGCAGGTGGATAAGATGGGTGTAGACTATGATGTGTATGCTGCATCGTTTTATCCGATGTGGGATGGTACAACTTCGGATATGACTACAGTTCTTACAAATATTGCAAGGACTTACAATAAAAAGGTAATGGTAGCTGAAACAGCATATCCGTTCACCTTTCATGATTCTGACGGTTCCAGAAATAATATTAATGACAGCTCTGCCATGAAATATTCGAATTACGCTGTAAGCGTTGCTGGTCAGACCCAGGCTCTTTACGATGTATTTAACGGTATTGCAAAGGTAAACGATTCTTTGAATGGTTATGGACTTGGCGCTTTTTACTGGGAACCGGCTTGGATTGGAACCGACAGCTCCGCATGGGGAACGTATGGCACCGGATGGGCCTCCTCCACTTCGGAAAATTACGAAAGATTGTTTAGTGCAACGGCGCAGGAATATTCCACTACAGATTTGGGTAGCTCCTGGGATAATATGACATTATTTGATAGTAATGGAAAGGCATCAACCGCGCTCTATGTATTTAATGACATTCGCGGCGTGGATAGTGTAACCTCGGCAAATGGCGGTAATTAGGAATTGAAATGATGGATTGATTTACGGAAGGCACCCCTGATTTGGTTTGAAAATCATGGGTGCCTTTTGGACTAAGTGTCAAATGACAAAATATAAGAAATGATATATGCTCAGGTTGATACAGGAAAATGTATCGACTTGAGCATTTTTGTATAAGCGATTATTTTACAATATAGGAGGATATTATGAAAGCAATTAAAATTGGAACAAAAGTTGAGATTTACAACGATACCGTGTTGACTTATGATGAACTGCCTGCAAAAGCATATATTGTCAGATTTACTAAGATGTCAGGCTTTTATTTGGATGAGTATATGGATATTGCGGTAACAGAAGGCAAAATATATGGGGAACATATGAAAAAGGTGGAAAAGGTTTTGAGGACTTACGGAGAGTTTAACAGAAATCTTGGCGTTATCCTAAGCGGACGCAAAGGAATTGGAAAATCGTTGTTTGCCAAGCTTTTGTCCGTAGAAGCGATTAAAAGCGGAATACCGATGATTGTCGTCGACAGATACATACCGGGAATTTCCGCGTATATCGAAGCAATTGACCAGAGAGTAATGGTACTGTTTGATGAGTTTGATAAGACCTTTGGCGATGTAAGAACATCGGAGGGAGAAATTGAGCCGCAGGCCGCACTGCTTGGACTGTTTGACGGAATTTCACATGGAAAGAAATTGTTTGTCATTACCTGCAATGATATTCGAAAACTAAATGATTTCATCGTAAACCGACCGGGGCGTTTTCACTATCATTTTCGCTTTGACTATCCGTCTGCAGAAGAAATAAGAATCTATCTTACGGATAAGCTTAGGAAAAAATATTATAGGGAGATTGAGCCTATTATAGCATTTTCAAGAAAGGTGGATTTGAATTATGACTGCCTCAGGGCTATCGCATTTGAAATTAATAACGGCGAGAGCTTCAGCAGTGCGATAGAGGACTTAAACATTATGAATCTGTCACAGGAGTGTTATGATATCACAATACATTTTAAAAATGGTTCTCCGATGCAGGTGGAGAACAAATATATTGATTTTTTTAGCGATGAAGAAATCAGCCTTTGTTTTTCAGAAGATCATTACAATGAAATTCTTACGATAAATTTCCGGGTGAGGGACAGTATCTATGATGCAAAAAATAACTGCTATCTGCTGCCTGCCGACAAGCTGAAAATCTCATATGATGAGAGCTACGACCAGGAACTTGTTGACAAGACAAAGGCATTAACGCCGGACTATCTTTCGATAGCGAAAGTGAAGGAAAAAAGTCTGCATTACATTGTATAGGGCTGAAAGACCGCAGATGCAGTCAACAGGAGTCTGCCGAAAGACAGGCTCCAATTGGATACATTACAGTTTATCTCTGTCGTTTTCAAGGATATATTGGAGAAGGGCATCGCAGCCCTCGCTGATATCATGGTAGGTTACGTCAAAATCACCCGTGTACCATGGATCAGCGACATCGCGCCCGGAACCGGCAAAGCTAAGGAGCTTATAAATCTTATCCTGACGGCCGTTTCCTGCAATGCGTATCATGTTCCTGATATTAGCAGAGTCCATTCCAATCAGATAGTCATATTCCTCATAATCCTTCTCAGTCATCTGAACCGCGCGGTGCGGAACAAGCGGTATATTCATTTCGCGGAGCTTGTTCACAGTTCCATAGTGAGGAGCGTTTCCGATTTCCTCGCGGCTTGTTGCGGCAGAATGAATGGAAAAGGAGTTTTCCAGTTGACTTTTTTTCACAAGGTCAGTCATGACACTCTCAGCCATGGTGCTGCGGCAGATATTCCCATGACAGACAAACAGTATTTTTACCATCTTGTTTTTATCCCTTCATAAACCTTCAAAAATTGCTTGCTTTCTGCCAACAAGACGAATCGACACTTCCGGCGAATCGTCTTGGCACAGAGTTTATTGATATCAATTGTTCTACATGTTGATTTTTCGGATAACACGACATGGATTGCCGACTGCCAGTGAATTTTCTGGTATATCTTTTGTTACAACGCTTCCGGCTCCAATAACAGAACCATTTCCAATCGTTACTCCGGGGAGTACGATTACACCGCCGCCCAGCCAGCATCCGCTTCCGATTCTGATAGGTAAAGCATATGTTCGGCAAAAATATTCTCCGGATTCCGGGTTCCAATCTGGTGTAAGTCTTTCGGAGAGCTCGACGGGGTGTGTTGCAGTGTAAAGCTGCACATTAGATGCAATTAGAACATTATCTCCAATTTCAATTTTATTGCAGTCTACAAATGTACAATTCATGTTGATTGAAACATTATTTCCTAAGAATATATTATTTCCGTAATCGCAAATGAAAGGCTGCCCGACCGATACATTTGTACCGATTTGATGAAATAGTTGATTAAGGATTTCGCGTTTTTCTTCTTTCTGCTCATATCGCAGGGAATTATATTCTCTTAATAGTCTCCGGGCTTCTTCTTTCAGATGTAAAAAAATTTCATTGTGGCAGTCATAGTATTCTCCTGCCATACACTTTTCAAGTTCTGTCATAATAACATCTCCGCTCCAATTACATTCTCGAATCGTCATGAATTCTAACTATATCAGGTATTTTAGACTCCAAAATTCCTGCTTTCATTATATCAAAATGATTACGAAATAAAAGACTATTTTGTGATTTAGCAATAATTCTGTTTGAAATGCATTTTTCTGAAATCATGTTCATTCAATGCCTTTTTGTGTACTTAGTTAAGCAGATAAATCATAAAGCTGAGATATCCGGCAAAGGTCACCCAAAGCAGATATGGAAGCTGAAGATAAGCGGCAGCAGAATCAATTCTGCTGAATTTGAATATCATCTTGATGATAGAAGCCCATAAAACGATCAGCCATATAAATGCAAACAAAAAAGTCTGCATATTGAAAAAGATAATCGACCAGAAAAAATTTAAGATAAGCTGAAAGGCGTAATTTAGCAAAGCGTCCATAACTTCTTCAGGATAGGTGCCTTTTTGCAGATAGATACGGGCGCTGCTGATTCCCATAAGGATATAAAGAATCGTCCAGACAATAGGAAAAAGTATGGCAGGAGGAGCCAATGCCGGTTTATCTATTGCAGCATAGATATCCGTATTATTTCGCGTAAGGAAAAAAGAGAGCCCTCCTGTCCCAAGTGCAATGATAATGGCGATGAGATAAGGTTTTATTTTCGTCCGCATAGGAAACCTCATTTTGTGATAAGTTGTTATATTTTATGCGGAATAAAGTCTCTTATGTGGTTTTTATCTTATTTTCTCTGATAAATGGAGTAGTTCAGATTTTGAAGCAATACAACAGCTTCGTCTAAAGCGGCTGCATCGTAAAATTCAACACGAAGTATCCCTTCCTCAAATTCCCTGTTATGTATGATGCCGATATTCTTTATGGAAATATCTGCCTTGGCAAGCAGAGTGGCAAGCGATGCAATAGAGCCGGCTTCATCAGGGATATCTACATAGCAGGCAAATACCTTCTTGATAGGTCCCTTTGGCAAATCAGCAAAGGAATCCCGGTATTCTTTGGAAGCAGCGAACAAATCATAAGTAAAGCCCTTTTGCTTTGCACGTACAGCCTTGCTGATTGTTTGCAGAGAGTCTATGTAATCATCTAATAAATCAGCGATATTTTCTGTGTTTGCCATGCAGATTGATTCCCACATATCCGGGGAGGAGGAGGCAATGCGCGTAATATCCTTAAAGCCTCCGGCAGCAATAAGCTTCATAGTGCCTTCCTTCGAATCATGGTCGTGCACCAGATTGGCGAGTGCGGCGGCAATCAGATGCGGCACATGACTGACAGCAGCCGTTACATAGTCGTGCTCTTGATGACTTAATATTAAAGGAATAGCGCCTATTTTTTTAACCAGTGAGTAGTATTCGGCGACAGCCTCGTTTGATACATCTTCTGTGGGCGTGAGGATATAGTAGGCATTTTCCAAAATCATCGGATTGGCGTTGGAAAAGCCTGTCTTTTCGCTTCCTGCCATGGGGTGTCCCCCGATAAAATTTTTGCTTAATCCAAGCTGTTCAACTGTCTCATGAATGGCGCCTTTGACGCTGCCAACATCTGTGATAATTGTATTGTCGGATATGAGCGGTTTCAGCTGTTCCAAAAATTTGTTATTAACGGCGACAGGAGCGCATAAGAATATCATATCACAGTCGGAAAAAAGCTCATTGATTTGCGTTGTACCTTCGTCGATAGCGCCTGCCGCAAGAGCCTCATCAAGAGTGGACTGCCTTCGGGCATATGCTACTATTTTCGCGTTGGGATTCACTTGCCTGATTGCCAGTGCAATTGACCCGCCGATAAGACCAAGACTTAAAAAGCCGAATTTATTCATACTCATAGAACGGATACCTTTCAATATAAATAATGGATTAATGGATAATGTAATGAATAACCGGTGCATAGATTCATGCATCGACACTTATGATTATCGCACTTTAAAGCGCTAAAGTCAATTGCAAATTTAATTTATGCATTCATAACGTAACAGTTCAGCCTTATGGGTACTGTTTCGTCAAATGTCACGAAATTCGACATTATATTTCATGAAAAAATTTAATGTGCATAATGTACAAAAGAGATTGAATTATCTGAAAATTTATAGTAATATTGTAGATATTAAGTACAGCACAATGCACCTGCTGCAGAGTACGGAGGATATATATACTGTATCAGGCAGCAAGCCGCCATGAAGCGGTTTTGCATGGCTTGCCGCTTGTAACTTATGAAGGTACGGAATAGTTATGTAATATTTAACTATTAGGATTCAACAATAAAACTATGAGATAGAAACAGGAGGTAGCTGCAATGAATATTTACACAACTGATAAAATCAGAAACGTAGTATTGTTAGGACATGGTGGTGCCGGAAAGACAAGTCTGGTGGAATCCATGGCATATCTGGCAGGTATCACTTCACGCATGGGAAAAGTGGAGGATGGAAATACGGTCAGTGATTTCGGCAAGGAAGAACAGAAAAGAAAAATTTCCATCAGCACGTCAGTAGTTCCTGTTGAGTGGGAAGGTGTAAAAATCAATATTTTGGATGCTCCCGGATATTTCGATTTCATAGGTGAGGTTGAGGAGGCAATCAGCGCGGCAGATGCAGCGATTATCGTTGTTTCAGGTAAGTCAGGCGTTGAGGCAGGAACGGAGAAAGCATGGGAACTGTGTGAGAAATACAAGCTTCCCAGAATGATATATGTAACCGGAATGGACGCAGACAACGCTTCTTTTAAAAATGTAGTTGAGACATTGACAGAGATGTATGGTAAAAAGATAGCGCCATTCCATTTTCCCATCAGAGAAAACGAAAAGTTTGTGGGCTATGTAAATGTTGTAAGTGAGACAGGAAACCGCTGGAAAGGGAAAGAGGTAGAAGAATGTGAAATTCCGGATTACAGCAGGGAAAATCTTTCGCTGTACAAGGATACGCTTATGGAGGCTGTGGCAGAGACAAGCGAGGAGTTTATGGAGCGCTATTTTGGCGGTGAGACATTCTCTGAAAATGAAATCAGGGCAGCGCTTAGAACCAATGTGCTTGACGGCTCTATCGTTCCGATCAGCATGGGTTCCAATACGCTATGCCAAGGTACATATGCTTTGCTGGACGACATTGTGAAATATATGCCAAGCCCTGAAAATAAGCAGATAGCAGGTTTTAACATGAAGACAAACGAAGTTTTCGAGGCAAATTATGACTTTTCGAAGGCGAAGTCAGCATATGTATTTAAGACGATTGTTGACCCATTTATCGGAAAATACTCTCTGATAAAAATATGTTCCGGCGTATTTAAGGCAGATGATGTGATTTACAACAAGGATAAGGATATTGAGGAGAAGGTTAACAAGCTTTATGTACTGCAGGGGAGCAAGCCGATAGAGGTCAGTGAGCTGCATGCAGGGGATATTGGAGCAATCGCAAAGCTTACAGCGGCAAGAACAGGTAATACTTTGTCCACAAAGGCAACTGTCATCGAATATGGCAAATTTGAGATTTCGAAGCCTTATACGGCTATGCGTTACAAGGTGCCGAACAAGGGCGATATTGATAAGGTAGCACAGGCATTGCAAAAGCTTTCACATGAGGACCAGACACTTAAGATTGTGAATGACACCGAAAACAGGCAGTCTTTGCTGTATGGTATCGGCGAGCAGCAGCTCGAAATTATACAGAGCCGTCTTGTGAACGAGTATAAGTGTGAGATAGAGCTTAGTAAACCGAAGGTTGCATTCAGAGAGACGATCAGGAAAAAATCAGACGTGGAGTACAAATATAAGAAGCAGTCCGGCGGTCATGGACAGTACGGTCATGTAAAGATGCGGTTTGAGGCTTCCGGTGACCTGGATAAGCCTTATGTATTTGAACAGGAGGTTGTAGGAGGCGCTGTTCCAAAGAACTTCTTCCCTGCTGTTGAAAAGGGTCTGCAGGAGTCTGTACAGAAGGGACCTTTGGCTGCATATCCGGTTGTTGGAATTAAGGGTATTCTTTATGATGGCTCTTATCACCCGGTAGATTCTTCTGAAATGGCATTTAAGATGGCAACCATACAGGCATTTAAGAAGGGAATTATGGAGGCGGGACCTGTCCTTCTTGAGCCGATTGCGACACTCAGGGTAACGGTACCTGACAGATATACAGGTGATATTATAGGTGATTTAAACAAGCGGCGCGGCAGAGTGCTTGGCATGAATCCTATAGGAAACGGTAAGCAGGTAATCGAGGCAGACATTCCGGTTATGGAGCTGACAGGATACTGCACTGTACTTCGTTCCATGACAGGAGGACGCGGAAATTATGAGTATGCTTTTGCCAGATATGAGCAGGCTCCAAGCGATATACAAGCGGCTGAGGTAGCAGCAAGAGCAAATAAAGTAGCAGAAAATAATGAGGAATAAGATGTAAAAATCCGCTGAGACGGCTCGGGGTCATCTCAGCGGATTTTTATGCATAGAAACTCATCAGAAAATTAGCAGCACCGCTGCATGAGTTCTTATTTCTTTACTTGATGATAGGGAGAAGGACTGTGAAAGTAGAACCGCCGCCCAAATGATCACTTACGGTAATTTTGCCATGATGTGCGGTGACAATACCTTGTGCAATCGACAATCCAAGTCCAAAGTGGCTTTTATCGCTTCGTGCTTTTTCACTTCGATAAAAGCGATTAAAAATCTTGTCTTTTTCTTCGTCACAAATTCCGACACCAGTGTCAGAAATCTTAATCTCATAATAGTTTTTAAAGAAATCTAAGGCTATCAGAATGTGACCGTTTGCAGGTGTATAGCTGATGGCATTGTGCAGCAGTATTGTGACTACCTGTGTGATACGTTCGCTGTCACAGACACATGCCGGAGGCTGTTCCGCAGGAAGCTTGAGGTTCAGTGCAATGTGCTTTTGCCTTGCCATGCTTTCAAACCTTTCATACACATTGAGAAGCAGTGTATCAAGCTCAGTTTCCCGGCAGTCCATATCAAAATGATTGGCATCAAGGCTTGATAAGGTAAGCATATCACCCAATAAGCGTGAGGTGCGGAGCGCTTCGCTTTGAATCATGGACAAATCATGAGATATTGCCGGAACTATGGAAACGTCCTTTTCAAGGCTTTCTTTTGGATTCAATTCCTTTTGGACGTTCAGTTTTTCACAGGCATTTTCGGAACAGGACAGAATGACTGCAAGCGGTGTGCGAAGCTCATGCGAGGCTGCTGCCACGAATTGATTCTGCCTGAGCCGGTTTTCCTCTATCGGCTGTAAAAGCTTCCCGGTAAATATCCATGCAAAAATCCATAGAGCCGCCAGAGCCGCCAGAATGATGCCAAGAAATAAGAGCCGCTGATGCCATATCTGCTGCCGCACTCCGGCAAGAGGCGCAATCAGAAGCATTTCAAGAGCGGATTGATTTTTTGCGACGGATATTACAAAGCAATAGTAATCCTGAGCAATTGCAGGGGTATCAGATGTTCGCGGCATCATGAAGGAAGTATAGCTGCTTTGGTAGGATATGGTACGTTTGTCCTGAGAGGCAGCATTATTTTCATCAGTATTTTCGCTTTGTTTCCTGTAATATGCCCATGCATTGTCAACAATTTGTTCTCTGACAGTATTTTGAAGCCTGCTGTTAAATAAAAATTCTACACCGTTGTCCGACAAGGATATATAATAGGCATCATTTGCTTCAAGCTGTGAAAGCCAGGTATGACTGATTACGTTTTGCTGCTCAAGCATTGCGGCGATACTGTATATGTCGCTTTGATAGGAATAGTTTTTATTATCCAGTATGTTTTTTTCTGATATGTACAGATAGGCAAGCGTCATGATAATCAGGATTAAGGTTGTGATGCCTCCGCTAAGCAGTGTCAGCCGGAGCCGGACTTTTTGAATCATGGCAGTTTCTCCCTTTCGAGAAGGCAATATCCGATACCGCGAACCGTCTTTAGTTCCAGACAGCTTCCGACAGCTTTCAGCCTGCGGCGGATAAAATAGATGTAGTTGTCCAGATTTCCTTCCTCAATATCGCTGTCGGGTCCCCAGACTTTAAGAAGGAGTGTATTCCGGGATAATGTCTGACCGGAGTTTCTGATAAAAATTTCAAGCATAGTCCCTTCGCGGTTAGAACAGGTGCAGCTTCCCTTTGGACCTGTAAGTGTGCTGTCAGCTTCATTGTAGCTGATATCTGCAAGCCGCAGCATGTTTGTCATATTGAGGATAGGAGAGCGTCTGGTGACACATTGGATTCTTGCAAACAGTTCATCGAACGCAAAAGGTTTGACCAGATAATCGTCAGCTCCAAGATTCAGTCCGTCTACTTTGTCCTTCAAGGTTCCGAGGGCTGTGATCAATATGATCGGAACATAGATATTGTTTTTTCGAAGCTCAGACAAAACCATGGAGCCCTCCATAAGAGGAAGCATTCTGTCAAGCAATATGACATCATGAATATTCTGACTTGCGTAGTAAAGAGCTTCTTCACCGTCAAAACAGGAGTCCACGTCAAAACCCTTGGATTGTAAGCGTTCAGTCAGTGTATGGTTCAGATTTTTGTCATCTTCTGCAATTAAGATACGCATATTGCGATTCCTTTCGTCCAAAATTTTGTGTTATTGAAGTATATGGAATAACACTTTAACTAAGAAATTATAGCATACATTTCTCTAAAAAGTCTCTAATATCTGATTTCCAAAATTTTAGAGAAAACTTAGAGAATGATTTGTTATAGTAAAGTCAGCGTCAGCTTACAGGAGCACAAATCGGATTGTTTCTGACGCTGCCCTCAGCTTACAAGGGCAATCACGAGTAAGAAACAAAAACGGAAGGAGCTTGAAGCAATGAAAGGTAAGACGGGAAAGGGAATTTTGTCCGCAATTTTGGCAGTGTCCCTTTGCATGGGATTGACAGGGTGTGGGACGTTTGGCTCACAAAGTGCAGAACAAGATGGGAAACAGGCAGTATCAGATGAAGCGATAGATATCACGTCAAATAAAGGTGATGCTTCGCAGAATACAGGCATGGGTAGATATGTGGAAAAGACGGTTTATGAGATGGATAGTGTTTTCACGATGGCGAACCGTGTATTAAATGATGGGAGCTTCTTGTTTACAGACTGTACGTCAGGTAAAAAGTACGTTTCGAATGATAGCGGTGATACATGGGAGGCTGTGGAAGATGAAAAATATGCCCAATTTGTAGATGAACATTACGCAGCAGAATCAGCTGTTTCTGCGGATGGCGTGATTGCGATGATTAATATGGAAGCAAAGGAGAATGCGGGGAACGGCGAGAAACAGGATTATGATTTCGTCTGCAATGTATTTTATGGCGATGGTGCGTCAAAAAGAATTTCAATTGAACTGCCTTCTGACAGTATGGGGTGCAGAAATTTGACATTTGATGAGAATGGCAGACTGTACGTCAGCGCATACAGCTGCGATACCATATACGAGGTCGACATCAATGAGGGCACGAGTAAGAAACTTGTAGATATTCCGGGTGGAGTTGAAATTATGGAATGCCGCAGCAATATACTGATGTGTGCTGCCTATGAGAAGACATATCTCTATGATTTGGAGAATCAAAGTTTTATAGAAGATGAAGTACTCAATGATTTTATCCATGAGAATTATAATGGTGTAGAATGGTATGGCAGCGGCTACAGTGCATTTGTGTTTCTTGGAGAGGAAAATGTTATCTATGTGGCAGGAGAAAAAGGGCTGCACCGTCATGCAATTGGCGGAAGCACAATGGAACAGGTGATTGACGGTGGTTTGTCATCCTTTGGCGACCCATCGCATAGCATTATGACAGCGATGATGAATGACAGACAGGAGTTTATCGCAGTATTCAGTGACGGTAAATTTGTGAAATTCACATATGATGAAAATGTTTCGGCAGTGCCGGAGGGAAAACTTACCGTGTACGGATTAAAGGAGGATGCTGTAGTCAGACAGGCGATTTCAGCATATCAGACAGCATATCCTGATATGTATATCGAGTACGAAACAGGCATGGAGGAAGGCGGTGTGACCAGAGAGGATGCGCTCAAAAAGTTAAATACGGAGCTGATGAGCGGCAATGGCCCTGACGTGCTGCTGCTTGATGATATGAGCATTGATACCTATGTTTCAAAAGGGGTATTGATGGATTTGTCAGAGCTTGTCAACACAATTGACGCTGAGGAAGGCTTGTTTATGAACCTGATTGAGTCTGTTAATCAGGGAACAGGAATATATGCTGTTCCAGCGCAATTCAGAATCCCTTTTATTGCAGGTCATGAGGATACAATACAGGGCGTTGAAGATTATCAGACATTTGCAGATATGGTTGAGAAGGTTAGGGCAGATTATCCTGATACAAACCTGTTGATGACATGCTCTGCTTCAGGCATTATGAAAAGAATGCTGACGGTCTGTGAACCTTCCTGGAAAGATACGGATGGTCAGGTTGATAAGATCAGAATAAAAGAATTTTTACAGGAAACCAAGAGGATTTATGATGCACAGATGAATGGTACTCCCAAGAATGAGATAGAAAATTATCTGGAGAATGCGGCAGAATCGGACATTGAGGACAGCATATATCTTACACAAATGAATAATTTTGATTATTATATAGGCATTACCCCCTTCTTATGGGGAGAACCGATGGGATATGTCAGCTTTCTGGATATGATATCGATGGCGAAAAACAGCGGTTTTGAAGACACAATGTATAGAGTAATGGATGGACAGAGTTCCAATGTCTATCACCCGTCAACAATTGCCGGAATCAATGCAGCGACCAATAGTTCCGAGCAGGCAAAGCAGTTTATAGAAATATTACTTTCGCCAGAGGTTCAAGATGTTCCCTCTATCGGATTTCCGATGAACAAAAAATCTTTTGTAAATCAGTTTGAATATGAAGAAAGTAAACTCGGAGAAGATGGTGGCTTATACTATGTGGGAGGTTCATCTCAGGACGGTTTGGAGGTCAATTACACCGTTTATCCTGCTTCCGCGGATGAGGTCAGTGCGCTTGAAAAAGTGATTGCGTCACTAACTACCCCGTATATACAGGACAGCGTTCTTGAAACAGCAGTGATTGCTGAGGGTGAAAAATATTTTCAAGGAAAGCAGGACCTTGACACAGCAGTCAGCAGAATTATGGAAAGCGCAGCGCTTTATACAATGGAGTAACTAAAATGAAATACAGACATGCGCGCAGGGAGCGCAGGGCATTTGTGTGCTTCCTGCTTCCAAGTATGATTGGCGTTTCCGCATTTGTCCTGATTCCCTTCTTAGATGTTATAAAGCGTTCCTTTATGACAGTGATGTCAGGAGAGTTTGCGGCGCTTGATAATTATAAAAGAGTGATTGGCAATCAGGCGTTTCAGATTGCTGTAAAAAATACGCTGCATTTTACGGGGGTGGCAATACCGTTACTGGTGCTTATCGGACTTTCTGCTGCTCTGGTGCTTAGCAAAATAAATGACACACGTGTCATAAAGAGTCTGTATCTTTTTCCCATGGCGATGCCGACGGCTACTGTGGTGATTGTCTGGCGAATGTTCTTTTATCAGCAGAATTTTGAAAGTCTGGTTGCAAGTTATCTGTGGAAAAATATTGGTTATATGTTAGTGCTGTGGCTTGCAGGAATCTCAGCAATACCCAATGAACTTGTGGAGGCAGCACAGGTGGACGGGGCAGGATGGTTTCGATGTTTCTTCTATGTGAAGCTTCCTTGCCTGAGGGGGAGCCTGTATACAATCGTGATATTGTCATTTCTGAATTCCTTCAAGGTATACCGTGAAGCATATCTGGTGGCAGGCTCCTATCCGGCACAGGATATCTACCTGCTGCAGCATATCTTCAATAACTGGTATGTCAATCTGGAGCTTGATAAGCTGGCAGCGGCTACCGTGACTGCAGGGGTGTTTTTGTTTGCATTTATCATATTGCTGAATGTGTTTTGGAATAAAGAAAGCTGACCGCTGTAATACACAGATGACAAAAATAACTTCCAAACACGAGATATGATACGAGGAGAAAAATATTGGTTACAGGAAATGTTACAGTTCAGCCTTTTATGCATTCTTATCCGGACGAAAACGGCAGATAGTATCCTTCCGACTGCCATGGATTCCGAATGGGAATTTCCTAATACGATGAGGAAGGCTTTCAAATGAGCACGGAGCCGGCTCGAGTCGGCATCCATGCCTCCATCTCGCCTAAATTTGCTTCCGTACAAATATACTCCTGCTTTGCATATCATCGTATAAGGAAATATCACCATTCTCCACCGAGGCATTCTGCCGGATACTATCTGCCATTTTCTGTTCAGTGAAACCATAAAATGGAACAGTTGTCAGTACACAGAAGGGCGGCAGTCCTGATTAAAATATTCATAAGGCTGAACTGTTACCAGGAAATTCGAGGTCTGAACTGTAATGGATATCGTGAGGTGTGTATGTTCAGGAAAGTGATAAATACTATAATAGAATCTATCATCAAGATAATTTTCATAGCCGCAGGCATTATGATATGCGCTCCGGTTCTTTTGGTCATAACAGGCTCCGTGATGGGAGACAGTGACCTCTATGAGTGTCTTGCTCCTGTATTTCTGGACGGGCAAGGCTTTGCGACATGGAAACTGATACCGCAGTATCCAACCTTAGAGCATTACAAAAAGCTGTTATTTCAATCGCCCCGGTTTTTTGTATTGTTTTGGAACAGCATCAAAATAGTCGGCTTGATATTGATAGGGCAATTGCTGATTGGCGTGCCTGCCGCATGGGCATTTGCAGTCTACAATGTAAAAGGGAAAAACATACTTTTTACATTGTATATCGTACTGATGCTTTTGCCCTTTCAGGTGACCATGCTCTCGTCATACATTGTTCTGGACAGGCTGTCATTGCTTAATACACATTGGGCAGTCATTTTGCCAGCCGTCTTCAACACTTTTCCAATCTTTGTAATTTATGGAGGTTTTCGTGCTATACCCAGGCCGCTTCTGGAAGCAGCAAGGATTGACGGTGCAGGTGAGTTGTATTTATTTGTCAGGCTCGGGCTGACACTTGGAAAAGGCAGTATCATGTCAGCGATTGTTCTTGGTTTTCTCGAATACTGGAATATGATTGAACAGCCGATTGCTTTTTTGGAGGACAAGTCATTATGGCCTTTATCGCTCTATCTTCCTCAAATCAGTTGGACTCAGGCAGGATTTGCATTTAGTGCTTCTGTGATTATGCTGATACCGGCAGTGTTTGTGTTTATTATGGGGCAGGATTATTTAGAACAGGGAATCATTTATTCGGGACTGAAAATGTAGATTCTGCAGGCATGAAATCTGAAAAGTACACGTGAATCGAACGGTTCGGAAAGGCATGGTTGTAATGATGGAACAGGATGAAGAAAAGATATTGAGCCGTAAGCGGCTTGAAAAGTGGATAAAGATATTTTTAATATTCTTAGCGTTTATGTGGCTGTGTACAATCATATCAAGAAGCATCTATGTGTCGAAGCTGCCGCAGGTAAAGACAGAGCTGCCGCTAAAGAGATACATAGAGCACATTGTGGAGGCTGACGGAATTGTGACGGCGGGCGGAGAAGTAGCCGTAAACACACTGTCAGGACTGCGCATTGAAAAGATTAATGTACAGCAGGGTGATGCGGTTAAGTCAGGAGATGTGCTCTTTACAATTGATACAGAAGATTTGAAAAGTATCATAGCAGCAAAAGAGACAGAACTTACCAAACTGCAGCTCCAACTGGCAGATGCGGAATTTAATCAAATATTAGGCGCGCAGAAGAAGGAAATTGCACTTCTGTGGGCACAGGAGGATTATGATAATGCAGACAAGGAGACAGCGTTGGCGGTACAGAGAGCGCAGGAGGCGCTCAGTAAGGCACAAGGTGAGCTGCAGAAGCATCTGGGTTTCGGCACCGCATACCTCTGATGAAGACAGGGAGAACGCATGGAATCGGTACAACACATGGAAGAAGCAAGGCTATGAATTGCAGGATACAATAGCGGAAAAGGAAAGAACGATAGCAGAGCTTGCGGAAAAATTAAGCAGTGCGATAAATCATAAAACAGGAGATGCCGTTGAAGACAGCAGTATGGAAAGCAGCAATACAGAGAACAACGGTGATGAGGAAAATACTGACACAAATCCGGATATTAGAGAGCAGCTTGAAAAGGAAAAGGAGGAATTAGTACAACTGCAGTCAAAGTTGGCAGAGCTTGAGAGAAATCCGGTAGCACAGCCGAACTATTCCGCAGAGGAAATGGCGTATGATGCATGGCAGTCGGAAAAAGCTTCCCTTGAGGAGGCAGTACAGTCAGCAAGGCAGGCGCTTGAGGACGCCAGACTTGCAAGAGAGAATACCCTCAGACAAAAGATGCGCGATATTGCATCTGCCCAAACCTTGAGCAATGCAGATTCCGGCATATCAGTATATGAACTTGAAATTGCAGATTTGCAGACTGAACTTGCAAAATTATATGATATTCTACAGAAAAAAGGCAGTATTACAGCAGAAAATGATGGATTTATTTCAAATATACAGATTGATGTTGGCGGAAGAACGACAGACAGCGCATCAATGCTTTTGGCGGATTTATCGACTGGAGGACAGTTTAAGTTCAGTATCAGCAAAGAACAGGCGAAGTATATTCATCTGAATGATAGTATTGAATTAAAACTGAACGGAGAGCAAAGTATGGAAGTAACAGCAGACTATTTCACGGAAAATAATACCGGCGGATATGATATGATATGCAGACTTCTGGCAGAAACCGGACAGCCGGGAATCAGCGGAAGGATACGTAAGTCCGTGCAGGGTGAGCAGCATAGCCTGACTGTTCCTGTGGAAGCAGTGTATGAGGAGTCAGGAACGTTCTATATCTACATATTAAATGAAAAAGCAGGAATCCTTGGAAATGAGTACTATGCGGAAAAGATAAAGGTGCAGATAGCAGACAGAAACGACAAATATGCGGCGGTAAGTGAAGGAACCATCAGTGAAGATACACAGGTAATTATTTTTTCATCAGAGGAATTAAAGCAAGGTGCAAATATTAAAATTGAATAAAAAAATTGCCATTTTCAGACAAAAACATTATACTGGTAATCGTAATATGATAATACAGTAAGAACAGTTCGGTAATGGAGATGAAAGCAAATGAAAATAATAGAGAAACAAACCTTTGATGAGGAACGCGCCCTCTATGGCAGCAAAGAAGTAATTTTAAATGATTGCTCCTTTGACGGTCCGGCGGATGGTGAGAGCGCTGTAAAAGAAGCATCAGATATTCAGGCAAACAGATGTTTCTTTAACTTGCGTTACCCGTTTTGGCATGTACATGGACTTGGCATTCAGGATTCTGAGATGACCGGGCAGTGCCGTGCTGCACTTTGGTATTCGGATAACATCAAAATAACAGGGACAAAGCTGCATGGCATCAAGGCGCTTAGGGAGTGCAGCAACGTCGTGATTCAGAATTGCGATATCGCATCGCCGGAGTTTGGCTGGTCTGTCAATAATATAAAAATGGACGATTCGACAGCCGTTAGCGAATATTTTATGATGCGTTCCGAGAACCTTATGTTTCAGAATGTCACCTTCAAGGGAAAGTACTCGTTTCAGTATATCAAAAATGCATTATTTGAAAACTGCAATTTCGACACCAAAGATGCTTTCTGGCATGGTAAAGATGTCACTGTGAGAAACAGTATCGTTAAGGGAGAATACCTTGCATGGTACTCAGACGGGCTTACGTTGGAAAATTGCAAGATTATCGGTACACAGCCATTATGCTACTGCAAAAATCTGAGACTAATCAACTGTGAAATGATTGACACCGATCTTTGCTTTGAAAAATCAGAAGTCGAGGCAAATATCACAACGCCTGTGGTGAGTATCAAGAATCCGCTGTCCGGTACAATCACAGTTCCCTCAGTCGGGGAAATTATCATGGATGATGCAAATGCAAAGGGTGAGATTAAATTCAGGTAATCATGTCCATAGCAATAAATGTTAAAAGGTATTGTCTGCGTTTTCAGCCAATACCTTTTGGCGATATGCTTCTCATATCATAGATTTTAAGGTTTGAATTGAGGATTGTCATGACTTCGGTTTTGGCAGTCTTACCTGAATATATGTGATAATCCTTTTTTCAAAAGGGACCAATGTTTTATGGGCTAATAACAGCAGGAGAAACGTATATATATAAGTTGCTAATGGTGTCGGAAACGTGACACTTAATCCCAAAATGCTTGCAGTAACCGGAACGAATGTTTTGATTAAAAACTCGCTACCGCATAAATACAAGGTTTCCCTTCCGAGAGTATTAAACAACTTAACATTTTGGCAAATATATGAAACAATAAACACAACCAAAATGACGATGCATGGCTTTATGACAGGGAGGTAGAAATCCAAGAAAGGTATACTTGACAAATTATGTAACAAATCATTTCCAAAGAATAATGCTATTGTGTAAAAGATACTATACCCCCCCGAGTATAAGCACGCTGCGTGAAAAGAATCCTTTATGGGAAAGCAGAAGGTCTATTTTTTCAAATAGCAAATATCCCAGTGCATAATAAATCAGATAATACATGGCACTATCTACATTAAATATCCCCATTGGATCACCATTAAAATAAGTTTCAGCAATTGTGTAGAAAAATAAACTGACACCTAAAATCAATATTTTATATTTCATTTTTTTAATTAATGTAAACACTATGCTTACAACAAACAAGCAGGTTAAAAACCACAGACTGCCTGCGAAAAATTGAAGTCTTATTGCACCTTGGACTGCTGAGAGCAGATACTCCTTTACAGTATCCTGTGCTGCATTGGTATTGATGGTATGGACAATGATAACTGCGATTGCAAATACGACATATGGAATGAAAATATTTTTAATCTTTTTATATAAGCTTACAAGAATGCCATCTTGATTCAAGGCTTCTGTACAACCTGATATAAAAAAGAATAATGGTACGTGAAAAGCAAACACAAAATAATGCCCCCACCCTGCCGCATCTGCAAAATGACCCAGATAAATTGCAAATATGCCAAAAAATTTTGCAACATCAAGCCATTGTACCCTTTTTACTGAATTTGATGATTTTTCCATCATTTTAAAGTATACCTCCTCTAAAAAGTTTAAAATTATGTATGAGCAAACGTAAGATTGAACAGTTACGAAGTCTGCTATGAGTAGTATACATCAATACAATATGGTTTACAATTATAAAATCCGTTATTGACATTTTAGCAAAGTATGATTATACTATTAGCAAAACAAAGAGCACGAACTTTGTATGGCAGCGGGAAACCACGATTCGATAAGGAGGACAACATGCAGTACAGTATCAGAATGAACTTAAATTTAATAACTGATAAACAAGGTGTATTTGTCCCCGGAAATCGTTAAGGGTATCTTATATATTTATTATATTTTCCGGATAAAAACACCTTATGTTGAGGTGTTTTTTTGTTGTAAAAATATTCACTCATGAACAAGATGTTTGCTTAATCCGGCATTATATGAATGAGAATGGATATGCATCATGAAATGGCTGTTGCGGCAAAAAAACATTTTCAAAAGAATGCTTTAATAGTAAAAGGAAGGATTTTTATGCTTACAATATACGGAAAATATACAAACGCAGTTGTTTATACGATTGACAATGAGCAGTATGCCATTGATGATTATGCACGCAGCCAGCTCCAGATGATTTGCAATCACCCAAGTGCGGAAGGAAGTAAGATACGTGTTATGCCGGATGTTCACCCCGGAAAGGTTGGTACGATTGGTCTGACGATGACAGTCGGAAGCTCGCTGATGCCCAATCTGGTTGGAGTAGATATTGGCTGCGGCATGACACTTGCAAAAATTAAATCCAAAAATATTGAGTGCCAGAAGCTTGACACGGTGATTCGTGAACATGTGCCTGTCGGCGGAAAAGTCAGAAAGACGGCGCATAAGCTCAGCGATGCGGCAGAGCTTCACCAGTTACGGTGCTATAAAGCAATTGATACAGCAAAAGCAGAGTTAAGCATCGGAACGCTTGGCGGAGGAAATCATTTTATTGAGGTTGACAAGGACGAGGAAGGACTCTATCTCGTCATTCATTCCGGCAGCAGGCATCTTGGAATCGAGGTTACAGAGTATTATCTGAAAGAGGGACAGAAAATGTCCCAGATGAAAAAGCAGGGATATGCTTCGTATGATTTGACCTGTCTGGAGGGAACTCTGTTAGAGGATTATTTACATGACTTAAGCATCGTACAGGAGTTTGCAAGGCTGAACAGGGAAGCCATGATTGACGAAATTGTTCGCGGTATGAAATGGCGGATTGCGGACAGCTATACCTGCATACATAACTATATCGACTTTTCTCAGACAGTACCCATTTTAAGAAAGGGCGCAATCAGTGCCAGGGAAGGGGAAAAGGTTATCATTCCCATCAATATGCGTGACGGCATTATTCTGGGCACAGGACTTGGAAATGATGACTGGAATTGTTCCGCGCCTCACGGTTCAGGACGTATTTACAGGCGCTCCGAAGTAAAAGAACATCATACGGTTTCTGAATTTAAAAAGGAAATGAAAGGTATTTATTCCGTCTGCATTAATCAGGATACGCTGGACGAATCACCGTTTGCCTACAGGAGACTTGAGGATATCGCCGATGCTGTCAGGGAAACAGTAGCGGTGGAGCGCATTATAAAGCCTGTCTATAACTTCAAGGCAGGTGGGTGAGGCAGTTTATCCCGGATTTTAATCAGGACTGCCTCCCTTCTGTGTACTGACAACTGTTCCGTTTTCGTCCGGATAAGAATGTATAAAAGGCTGAACTGTTACGCAGGCGGAACAAAGTAATAGACATCTGTTTTCGGATAAGGTAAAATAAATAAAAAAGGGCACAGCTTTGTTTAGGAATGGAGGCAGATGATATGATAATAACAATCAGCCGCAAAACAGGAAGCGGCGGACATACCATAGGAAAGCTTTTGGCGGAGAAGCTCGGATATGACTTTTATGATAAAGAAATCGTGGCGGCGGCAGCAAAGGAAATGGGAATTGACGAGAAGCTCATAATGGAAAACGGCGAAAATATGTCTGAGCAGGATTACATCGATATGAAAAGCGGATTCATACCTTATTTTAAAAAGGCGGAAGTGCCCTATGAGGAAATCAGGGAAGCACAGGATAAAGTAATCCACAGCATCGCCGAACAAGGCAACTGCGTTATTGTGGGACGCGGTGCAGATGATATCTTAAGAGAACGGGATGATGTTTTCAGCATATTTATCCATGCAGGTATGGAGTATCGCATAGAAAGAGTCCGGCGTCATGAAGGAAAAACCAGTCAGGAGGAACGGATTCGGAAAGAGCTGGAACGAAAGGACCGCTCAAGAGCAATGTATTACAGATATTTCACGCAGAAGGAATGGGGTAAGGCAGAAAATTATTTCCTTTGCCTTGATGCAGGCATTTTTACAAAGACACAATGTACCGACCTGATTATACAGGCAGTTGGGATGAAGAAACGCTGCTGTTCAGACAAGACGTAGCATTTACTGCTGATTATGACTTTGCAAGCCGCGTGAGAAAACATATGATAAGCAATAAAGTAAGTAATAGTAAAGTAATAAAAGGCTTGCAATATAAATATGATTGCGCTAAAATATTCCAATAAAAATGAATTAAATGAATGGAAAATATATGAGGTGGAAAAGGAGTAAGAGAAATGAACAAAGAATATTCTCCAAAGGACATTGAGAAAAAATGGCAGGACATCTGGGACAAGGAGGAAGCTTTTAAAGTAGGCGTCGACAAGTCAAAGCCAAAGTATTATGCATTAGTTGAGTTTCCTTATCCTTCCGGACAGGGACTCCATGTAGGTCATCCAAGACCATACACCGCTATGGATATTGTATCAAGAAAGCGCAGAATGCAGGGGTATAACGTACTTTTCCCGATGGGCTGGGATGCATTCGGACTTCCGACAGAGAATTATGCCATCAAGAATAAAATTCATCCTAAGATTGTCACAAAGAACAATGTGGCTCATTTCAAAGAGCAGCTCAAGTCACTTGGATACTCCTTTGACTGGTCGAGAGAGATTAACACGACAGATGAAAATTATTATAAATGGACCCAGTGGATTTTTTTACAGCTGTTTAAGAAGGGACTTGCTTATAAGACCGAGATGCCGATTAACTTCTGTACCTCATGCAAAGTAGGACTTGCAAATGAGGAAGTTGTAAACGGCGTCTGTGAACGCTGCGGTTCTGAGGTTATCAGAAAGATGCAGTCTCAGTGGATGCTTAAAATTACGGAATATGCGGACAAGCTCATTGACGGACTGGATGAGGTAGATTATATCGAGAAGGTTAAAGTATCACAGAAGAATTGGATTGGCCGCTCTGAAGGTGCAGAAGTGAATTTTAAGCTGAAGGATAAGGACGAGACACTTACGATTTATACAACAAGACCGGATACGCTGTTTGGTGCGACATATATGGTTATCTCTCCGGAGCACCCTTTAATTGAAAAGTATAAAGCAGATATTGAGAATTATGATGAGATTGTTGCTTACCGTGAGCAGGCTTCCAAGAAATCAGACTTTGAGCGTACAGAGCTTGCAAAGGATAAGACTGGTGCATGCCTGAAAGGTATCATGGCAGTCAATCCGGTCAATAACAAGGAAATCCCTGTATGGGTATCTGATTATGTATTGATGTCATATGGTACGGGTGCGATTATGGCAGTTCCGGCACACGACACAAGAGACTGGGACTTTGCAAAGAAGTTTGGACTTCCGATTATTGAGGTTGTTGCAGGCGGAGACGTTCAGAATGAGGCGTTTACAGATGTTGCCACAGGAAAATTGTGCAATTCGGACTTCTTAAACGGAATGGAAGTAAAGGATGCAAAGGCAGCAATCATTCAGTGGTTAGAGGAGAAGAACATCGGACACAAGAAAGTAAACTATAAGCTCCGTGACTGGGTATTTTCACGCCAGCGTTATTGGGGGGAGCCGATTCCTATTGTGAAGTGTCCTTGCTGCGGATATGTTCCGCTAGATGAAAGCGAGCTTCCGTTAAAGCTTCCTGAAGTAGAAAGCTATATGCCTACAGATACAGGAGAATCACCGCTTGCTGCAATGCGCGACTGGGTTGAGACGACATGCCCGAAGTGCGGCGGCAAGGCAGAGCGTGAGACGGACACAATGCCGCAGTGGGCAGGCTCGTCATGGTATTTCTTAAGATACATTGACCCTGACAATCAGGAAATGTTTGCAGGCAAAGAGGCGCTGGAGTACTGGATGCCGGTAGACTGGTATAACGGCGGTATGGAGCATACAACCCTGCATCTGCTTTACTCAAGATTCTGGCATAAGTTCCTGTATGACCAGAATTTAGTGCCTTGCAGTGAACCATACATGAAACGTACCTCACATGGTATGATTCTTGGTGAGAACGGCGAGAAGATGTCAAAATCAAGAGGAAATGTAGTCAATCCCGATGATGTAGTCAATGAGTTTGGCGCGGATACACTTAGAACCTACGAAATGTTCATTGGCGCATTTGACTTAAGCGCTGCATGGAGCATGGAGGGTGTTAAGGGCTGCAGACGTTTCCTTGAGAGAGTATGGAAGCTTCAGGATATGCTTGTTGAAGGTGATGAATATCGTCCGGAGATGGAAACCAGGATACATCAGACAATCAAGAAGGTTTCCAATGACTTCGAGGGATTGAAGTTCAATACAGCAATTGCGGCAATGATGGCGCTTGTAAATGATTTCTATAAGGCAAACAGCATTACAAAGGGCGAGTATGCAACCTTGCTGCTCCTGCTCAATCCGGTAGCGCCTCATATGACAGAGGAGCTTTGGGAGATGTACTTTGGAAACGGAAGGGCTTATCAGCAGAAATGGCCGGAGTATGATGAGGCGAAGACGGTTGAATCTACAGTAGAAATCGCAGTGCAGATTAACGGCAAGGTAAAGGCTACCCTAAAGGTAGAACTTGACGAAGAGGAGTCCTCTGTAAAGGAGAAAGCACATGCAATTCCTGCTATTGCAGAACTGATGGCAGGCAAGAATGTAGTCAAGGAAATTTACGTAAAAGGAAGAATCCTGAATATCGTAGTAAAATAAGTATCACAGGGAAAGTGTGTATGAACAGCAGCAGGCATATGATTCATACACACTTTATAATTAACCTGAATAAAAGATTGGAATGTGAGCAATGGTCAATGACATATTAACGCCAATGAACCATAGAGAAATTGAATACAATGCAAAAAGGCTGTCGGGTGTGAATATTCCTGACAGCTTTATATGCGGCATCGGCTCAGGAAGCCGACCGCAAGATGATGCACAACTGATGCAGAAATGCACTGAAGGCAGAAAGGAACTGCTTGCATGGCTTGAACAGACTGGAAAACGCGTATTTGATGCGGAGCTTGTCATGGATTATGGGACAGACTGCCTGCGGTTATATCTGCTTTTTGAAAGTACGCCAAAGGAACAGGATGCGCCATATTATGAGAGCTGGCAGGAGGGTGCGCTGGAGGGGCTTTACAAATTCCTTGGCAGATACAGGAGGCTGATTCTTGCTGCAGATGAGTGGAATAAAAGAGGTAATTATCATGCCGGCATGCTTTCGGCACAAAGCATTGCCCGTATGAAGGATGCGCTGGAGCAGGCAGATACTAAGATAAACAAATGCATCAGCCGCGGAAATACCATGCCAAACCGGCATAACATTGTGTCGGCGCTTATGGAGCTTTTGAATATCTTCCAAAAAGAACTTAAAATCGGTGAAATTGTGACAGCGCTTCATAGCCATGCGATAGAGACAGCGGTTCCTCATAATGGAACAGTGCAGCAGTCTCCTGAGACGATGCAAAGCGTCAACCGAAATCCGCAGGTGACGGAGCTTAGTCAAAATCTTATCATTTTAACAGCGCCTTATGCACCGGACTTGTCAAAAGTATTGTGGGAGTTTTGCATAAGGTCGAATTATTACCAATATGTGTAACAGCTCAGCCTTACAGATTATTTTAACCGGGACGAAGGGCGGCAGTTCTATGTTGGTACAGGCTGGCGGAGAACTGCCGCCCTTCTGTGTACTGACAACTGTTTCATTTTATGGTTTCACTGAACAGAAAACGGCAGATAGTATCCTGCAGGCTGCCCGGTGAAGAATGGTGATATTTTCTTATACGATGATACATGCAGCAGGTTGGAGACGGAGGCATGGAGCCGACTCGAGCCGGCTTAAGTCCTCATTTGAAAGCCTTGATTCATCGTATTAGGAAATTCCCATTCGGAATCCATGGCAGTCGGAAGGATACTATCTGCCGTTTTCGTCCGGATAAGAATGCATAAAAGGCTGAATTGTTACTAATATGAAACACAAAAGCGGAAAATGTATAGACAATTTATTCTTTTTGTGCTATATTACAAATAATTAAAAGGTTACATAAAGAGTCTACAGTTATGGCGGCATATGAAGGTGTATTCAATGAAAAGGAATGATGATTTTGAAAGGAAGGACGACAGAGTATATCAAGATTACAGCATTGGTTATGACCCTGAGGCAGTAGAATATGATCTGCAGTGTATCAGCCGGCTGACAAATGGCAGAAGCAGGTTTGGCATGCAGTCAGCGCAGAAGATATATTATCGGATTCAATACGAGGATATTCATTTCAAAAGTACAACCGGAGAAGATTTTCTTGCCGGCCTGTATGAAAACATGACAGAGGAACAGATACAGGAAATAAACAGGGCAGTCAGAATAAAAAGACAAAAGAGATTGAGCAGGAAAAAGAGACTGCGGATAAATGGGATAGTTGTTATGTCAGCATCGGTGTTAGCGCTTGTGTCATCAGTTTATTGTATGAACCGAAGCATGCAGGCAGATTTCCATGCAGATGAACAGACTGAAAATCTGCTGGAAACGGAAAACCTTCAGAAAAATCAAATGGAAAAAAGCATCAGTGCAGTTAATTCTGCAGAAACAGATGCTGCGGATAGAAATATGGCTTCAAACGGGTCAGAATGGCATGAGAATCAGTCCGCAGGTGCGGTAAGACAGATACCTGATCCTGAAATGCAGGATGCGGATGCAGAAGGGACTGCCGTCATGCAGCTAATGGAAGCTGTCAATGAAACAGACACACAGAAGCCGGAAGCTGATGATAATTCAGTGCATACGGTTACATTCAGCATGAACGGCGGAAAATACAGCGGAGACTATAACAATTACAGCTTTAAAGACCGGACTCCGGTACTTGTCGTAGATTCAGGTGATGTCATCAGCTGCTTTCCTGATGAACAATATGCGTCATATGCAGGCTATCAAACGGAAAAGGATACTTGGTATACAGACAAAGAATGCCTTAATCGATATGACAAGGACAGCCGTGTGACCAAAAGCATTACCCTGTATAAAAAGTGGTACAGTATCACATCAGACGGCAGTACACCGGCATCCAAGGGCTTCTACATCAGTCCTGACGGAAAGATATTATATAAATATGACGGCGATGACAGGCAGGCGGTAATACCGCAGACAGTAACGACCATTGCAGAAGGTGCATTTGACGGACTTGGCAATGACGGAGCTTCTATGATATTGGCGGATATAGATTGACAGGGTGCAGTTTTTTCGTACAGCTTATTTTTGATGGGCACGGAAAAAAGAAGAAAGCTTCTGCATTTTTGCAATATCTTCAGAGCTTGAGTGCTTTTTCAGAACACTGAAAATAAGCTCGACCTCTTCATTATTAAAAGAAATGTTGTTATCGCGGCTCAGCTTGCTTAGCGAGAGCAGAAAGGACATCATTTCTTTTTGATTGCTTCGATTGATTGAAGTGCTCTGCACAAACATTTTGTCAAGAAATTCAAGCTTGGCTTTATCAATCTCTTTCAGATCAGGGTCGTTCATCCATTCATTTTTTGCTTCCATTGGCAGTTCCTCCAAACATATTCATAATTTCACTGATATCCATTCCATTGATTCCTCCATTGCCGGAGGCAAAATTTTCCATCATTGCGCCAGGGTCCATATCAGGGTTCATGCTTTGAAACAGCTCCATCATCTGCTGCATTTCGCGCACGTTTTTCATAGTTTTAAAAGCAGAAAGTATCTGGCTGAAGCTTTTTTCTTCATTCGGCGCAAGATATTTGTGAATTGCCTTGTATATGTTTTCCATATTTTCAGCAGGATTAGAGCCGAGCTTGGAATCCGATGTACTGCTGGCGCGTATGCCGCCTGAAAAGCCGGATCGCCCTTTGTTTATAAGCGACAAGGTATACTCTAATTCCATATATTTAATCAGGGCAGGCAGCATGGAAAAGCTGTCATTGTCCATAAAAGGCAAAAGGGACTTTAATATTTGGATGTGATTGGTAGTATAGAAGTGGTCAAAAGCCAGTACATAATCATTATCCTCCATAGTAACCCTCCTTTTGCATATGGCATAATCAAATATATGAAATCACAGCGTTTGTTATGACAGGCACAATGAAAATACGTAAATTCAGAGGGTTCGTATTGTACGAACCCTCATGAATTTTGGCAGGTGCCTGCTTAGCAGCATCCGCATCCGTTGTTGCTGCCGAAACCGCCGCAGCAGAAGAGGAGGATAAGAATCCAAATCCAGTTGCCGCATCCGTTGTTGTTGTCACAACCGCATCCGCATCCATTGTTGCCGCCGCATCCATTGTTGCCGCATCCGCCGCAGCAGAACAGAAGGATAAGAATCCAAATCCAGTTGCCGCATCCGTTGTTGCTGCCGCATCCGCAGTCTGAAATAGAATTTGATTGATTGCATCCGCAGTGACTTGCTGATAATTCACTCATGTTGAGTACCTCCGAAGAAGCTTTTTTCTATACTATATGATAAAAAGCGGGATGTGTTACAAAATATTAAAAATGTTTTGTAACAAAAAATAGCAAAAACACTTGAAATTAACAGAAAATATAGTACAATAATGGTATATATGTAAACTAATTAAGGTGAATGTTTATGTTCACACAAAAATTGTAACAGTTGCAGCAATTGGCAAAATTTAGCTGCAGGCAAAAAATCAGTCAGAAATAATTGAAAGGAAGATAGAATGGCGGAGTTGCAATGGACCATTGAGGGCAGGCGGTTCAGAAGCCGGGAGGAATATCAGGCTGCGCTGAGAGATAAAGAGCTCATCGATTCCATTACCGGCAATCTGAATTTGGACAATCCAAAAGACATTGAAAAGCTGTACATGGAGTTGAAAAAGGGTAATTATCACTTTGAATCCATTGTTGGCAGGCAGTTTGATGACAATATTTATGAATTGTACAGGCAAATAAAAGAGAAAGAAGTCCGCAAGGCTGAGAAAAAAAGACACCGGAAAGAAAAGCATGTGCATGTGCCGCGTTCTTTTAAAGAGAAGCAGGGCAAAGCTTCAAAGCAGGTAAGGCTTGAGGATTTTGACGAGGAAATGCAAAAGCAGATTTTGCTTGTGCTGAAGAGAAAAGAACGGAAACGACGGCTCGTTATGGCAGCCTGCGTGTTAGTGTGCATTGTGAGCTTTGGTTATCTGGGCGCATATTATCAGGTATCAGCGAAGAGCGAAAGAGAATTTGATGAGCTTGCCCGGTTGAAGAAATCAGGAGCAGCACAGGCAGGCAGTGAAGTAAAAATCCATCTTTCAAATGATGGTACGGAGATACCGGATATCCTTCCGGAATATAAAACAATATATAATAAGAATCAAAAGCTAATCGGATGGATAAAAATTGACGATACAATAATTGACTATCCTGTGATGCAGACAGTCAATAATGAATATTATCTGGATCACAATTTTAACCAGGAGAAGGACAATAATGGATGTATCTTTATGGATTATCAGTGTGATGTGCTCAAGGGATGCGATAATATCATTCTGTATGGACATCATATGAAATCGGGCAAAATGTTCGGCACTTTAAATAAATACAGTGATCAATCCTATTATGAGAAGCACCCGGTGATACAGTTTGATACCATTTACGAAAAGGGAAAGTATCAAATAATGTATGTATTCCGCTCCAAGGTATATTCAGAAGAGGACGTAACTTTTAAATATTATCAATTTATCAATGCCGGGTCAGAAAAAGAATTTAATTCGTACCTGAATGAGATGGCGGCGTTGTCACTATATGATACAGGAGTAACGGCAGGCTATGGCGACAAACTGCTTACGCTGTCAACCTGTGACTATCAGGAGGCAGAGGGACGGTTTGTGGTAGTAGCAAAAAGAGTGTCATAGCAGGGAATGAAAATAATTAAGATGGGGAGAGACAACATGACGAAGAGCAAGAAGAAAAAGAACTATAAGTTAAGAAGGAGAGTGAAACGCACCATCGCTTCCGTTATTATGGTTATGGCTGTAGTGGTGGCGGCGATACCTGTAGAGAATCTGGGTACGATGCAGGCGGCTTCGGCAAATGCGGAGTCGGTTGACCTCCGGTATACAGATGATATGGGAGATACGGCCGCCTATCCACAGATATATGCGGAAGATGACTACGAAGATGATTTTTCCGATACGTATTCGGTGTCAGTAGAGCGTGTTGATGACGGCGCTTTTACAGATTTGTTTATTGCCTATAAAAGGAATGACGGCGGCAACAATGCAATGGTAAAAGAGAGTACATTAAGCAATAGTGTCACTTCGCTGGATATTGGCGAACAGGAATACTATGATTATGTACAATTAAGCTCGGAATATATCGGTGCTGTGACAGATACATACAAAGACACGGAGCTTAGCCTGGAATTTGGCGATGATACAACAAGCTCATATAATGCGGCTACGGCAAGCATTGGGTCTAATACATATTCGTTAGATGCAATTACACTCAAGAAATTAAAAGCAACGCCCAACAGCAGAACATTTACGACGAGTCCAAGTCTGACCGGCAGTTACAGTGAAGCGCAGGGGTATACGAACTATGATGTCAACCTTTCAGTGGAGGAGCTGTATCATGAATGCTGGCTGACCAAATATAATAATCAGATATCGGCAATTGAGACATATAACAGAAATATCGATGAAGCACTGAATACACTTACAGGAATACAGACCAGGGTGAATGCAGGTACGGCAACGATTGCGGATGTGGACAGATGGCAGGAAATTGCAGCCAGTGTCAGCAGCGGCTCTTTAAATGAGGAATATACAGGTGCCAAGACATTAAGCAACAGAATCAATGCTTTTCCAACAGCAGATAACGGCTTGAACAGCGTAGTGGACTATATTATCCGGAATTGCTGCTATGCAACAACCAGCAATACATTAAAGAATTATTCCCTTGTGAAGCTGAACACATCAGACGGTTATGACGTTTATGTTCCGCAGGTAAATGCAGGGGCAAATAAAGTCGGTACACAGAATCTTGATGATGACGGCTATTTGGTATCAGGCTATGTAAACATTATTGGTATTGCAAGCAATGCATTTAACGGTACTTACCTGCAGGATTTGACAATCCCGTCAACGGTTAAATTTATTGGTGCATCTGCATTTGAAAATTCTAAATTAAGGCGCGTGGATATTGACGTTACATCCTGTGCGATTATCGGAGCAAAGGCATTTGCCGACAGTGCATCATTGGCAACACTTACCTTTTCGGGTCCTGATTCGGTGTTGGAAACAATTGATAAGCAGGCATTTGCCAATACTGTGCTTACATCAGTGACGATTCCCGGTTCTGTTACGCAAATTGGAGCCGGAGCTTTTGCAGAGGCACCAAGCCTTCATGACGTGACCTTTTCAGATAATGGAAGGGCATATGATTTGGAAATCGGCGCGTATGCATTCTATGACTGCTATGGACTGGGGCAGATTAATTTCCCGGAGAGCAGCAAGCAGTATCAGATTGAGAAGGCCGCCTTCGCAGTTGCAAGCGGAAGAACAACAAGCGGTCTGGGCGCATTTGCTTTTCCTGCAAACAATACAGCGATTAATTATGGAGGCAGTGAGAGCGATGAAGGCCAGTATGATTATATTCTTGCAAACAGGACAGGACTGCTTACAGTAACCTTCCCTGAGAGACTGACAGGAAACTATAATATTCCGGATAACACTCTGGCAGGCTGCACACAGCTTGAACATGTAACGTTCCCTACAGGTGCATATACTGCAAAATATGACCCCAAGGAATTGTTCCAAAGTGTATATAATGATAATTTCTATGTAGAGGGACCTAAAACCGGAGCAACATCATCAAGCATCGCCGAGCCGCGTTCCATTACATGGATAGCAAAGGCAGGTAAACTGGACGACAGCACATATAATCTTACAACAGTGCCGTATAAGTTTGAAGATGCAGACGGCACGCATTTTGAGATTGGCGTTATGGAGGATGAAAAAGCATCAGAACCATCCTATGTAGCGAGAATCGACGTAATTGACGGAACTTCTAATGCGGTATTGGCGAAGTATTCTGCTTATAACAATACAAAGCCTGCACATAATATACCTATCACAATTCCTGCCAGAGTAGGCGAATATACAGTAGTAGAGATAGGTGAGAATTGCTTTGATGATGATATTAAGAGCTATATTTATAAATTAATTATTCAGGACGGCTCTATTCAGAGAATTGCGGATTCTGCATTTGAGGGAATGCCTCAGCTGCAGTGGGTTGAAATCGGAGATGCGGTAGAGTCTATCGGAGCCAATGCGTTTGCAGACTGTCCGAAGCTGGAGAATGTAGTATTCAGCCAGACGAGAACATCAACTTTCGGAGCTGATGATGAAACTTATTGGCAAGAGCTTACAATTGGCGAGAATGCTTTTCAGACAGGCTCGGATTATCTGACATTTCATGGCGCAATCAATGAGAATTACGCGCCATTCCAGCTTGCAATGTCAGAAGACAGCGCGAATATGACGGCTACCAAGAGCCAGATATGCTATAAGACCGATGCGCCGCTTCATCTGACAGTTATCCGAAATAACGGAGATAAGGACGGTACTGACCAGGGTAAGGCAACGCTGATTGACTATCCTCATTATGAAGAAATTGATACATTGAACGCAGATTTGGTAAAGAAGCTGAGTGAGCAGTATCAAATAACAGATTACAGCATTACAGACAAATTTGAATCAGTGAATGGAGTGCGGACAGTAGCAGAGTATGCAAATGCAGAAGCTATGGACGAGGATGAAAACGCAGTTGTACTGCAGACGCTTAACATGGTGCTGCCAAGCGGAATTGAGAGCATTGATGCAAAGGGCTATTTTAATAACAGCGCCAATTCCTCTGATTTCGCGTACTTTAACAGAGTTTACACGGAGAATACCACAGGAAGTGACTGGGGATACACAGTAACAACAGCAGACAGAAGCAATATTAATAACTTCGGAAAAGGCTTAAAAAATGATGTAAGGGCACTATATTCAACATATGAAACAGCTTCTCCGGATGAAAATACAATAGCCGGTTTGTTCAGTGGATTTTTTGATGAATCAAGCATTGATACAACCCTGAATTCTGCATATACGGCTGCGGAAGGTTTGATATGGAATACCTATGCTGATCATGCTTATACAGAGAACAATGACAGAGGAAATGACTACCTCACGACAATCAATATGGAGACAGTGGAAAGGCTCCCTGACTATGCGTTTGACAGTGCTGAAAATCTGAAGGAGCTTACAGTCGGAAGCGCGCTGGACGAGGTTGGTTCACTGCCGTTCAGGGATTGCAAGAGCCTGAATCAGATTAACACAGGAGACAATACGAAGTATCAGTATGAAAACATGCTGTTTTATGAGAATCAGGGCGATGACACCAATGAGAGTTATCAGATCGTGCAGTGCCTTGAGGGACGCGGTAAAAATGCAGCAGACGGATACTATGGGTCAACTGTTATAGACAGCTCAACAAATCCAATGCTTGCTAAGGTTACAAGCATTGCTGATTATGCCTTCTCAAATACGGAAGAGATTTTGGGAGTGGATTTGAGTGACACATCAGTAAGAAAAATACCTACAGGAACATTTTCTGAATGCGTAAACCTGAATGAAGTGACATTGCCTTCTACGGTCAGCAGTATTGAGGAGAATGCTTTTGAGGGTGTCAGCGACAATTTTGTAGTTGAGGTTCCGAATCCATATTGTGTCATTTCAGACAAAGCGTTTGACTTCGGCAAAACAGGGCATGTTTATATAGAAGGAGTACAGTATATCGATGAGAAGACACAGGAGGAAAGCCCTTGCTACAATTCCTACCTTCAGCTTGAGAAGATTTACGGAGACCAGATAGATTTTACTCCTTTGGGAAGCACATACACTGTCCGGTTTGTGGATCATGGACTGAATTTGATTAGAAGTTATGTAGTGGAGAGCGGCGATTCCCTGGAAAATCCTCCTGCAGCGCCGGAAAGAAGCGGTTATACATTTGATACATGGCTGTGCCTTTCAGGTGATGAGGTTCTAAGCGGAGCAGATACTTATACAAATGTCACTGAGGACAGAACAATTGTCGCTACTTATAAGGAAGACCCCAAGTCGGTGGTTTCTGATGGTGAAGATTATCAATTGACAGTTGTAAACGGAAGAGCATTAATTGACGGGGCAACCCTGGTTTCAACGTTTCCGACAACAATTAAGGGAGGAACGAGTGTTACCTTAGTAGCAACGGATGAAACGAATTTTAAGGTTTGGACATCATCTCCCAACACCTATGTGTCTATGCTGTCAGATGCATCTGCTTACACGACATCATTTACAATGCCGAATGCAAGCGTGACGTTTACTGCAAATTCAGCGAGCGATGGAAGCGGAGGCAATAACGGTAATAACAACGGAAATAATAATGGAAACAATAATAATGATGACAACAACGATTCAACCACGAAGTATAAGGTAACTGTCAATTACGGTTCCGGAAGCGGCGAGTATGCAGCAGGCGATACCGTTACGATATCGGCATATGCACCGGAGTCATCAAGCAGGGTGTTCTCAAGATGGACAACAAGCGCTTCCGGAGTGAGCTTTGCGAGCGCAACAGCATCGACGACAACCTTCGTAATGCCATCCACAGACGTTACGGTTACAGCAAACTACAGGACAAGGTCATCCTCTGATGACGATGATGATGATGATGACAGCAGCTCATCAAGAAGACCGGGAACCAATACAAGCACGACAACCGTGTCAAACAGACCGGGCAGCTCAACTGCGACAACAGGAACGACAGGTACGGTTTCCAGCAATACGACTGAAAACACGACCGGGAATACCAATACCGGCAATGATGGCAGTAAGATATATATCACAAAGAATGGCGTATCCAACAAAGATGTGGCATCTGTTTCGGTAGATGGTTCTACAGACAATTTTATTGTCCGTATTACAGAATCAGAAGAGGCAACTGCAGCAGTTGAGGAGGCGCTGATCAATAGATATGGCTCCCTCGACGGACTTGCATACTTCCCGATGGATATCTCACTCTATGATGCAACCGGACAAAATAAGATTACGGATACCTATGGTCTGAATATTACAGTGACAATGCCGATTCCCGATGTATTGATTCAGTACGGCGGAAATGCCAGGGTAGCGGCAGCAGACAATGGGAATCTGCAGCAGCTTACACCGAAGTTTACCACAATTGACGGCATTGCGTGCATTTCCTTTGTACCACCGCATTTTTCACCTTATGTGATTTATGTGGATACCAACAATCTGATTGCAGGACAGACGCTTGATGCGACTCCGTCAACCGGGGACCCGATTCATCCTAAGTGGTTTGCGGCAATTGGCATGGCATGTATCTCAATTATCCTGTTTGCAACAAGCGACGGACACAAGCGGAGAAAGTATACAGCAGCATAAAAGGCACAAAGCAAATTAAAGGAGACCGATATGAAGAGAACACATATAGCTATTACAGGCATAGCAATACTGGGAATCCTTGCTCTTGTGACGGTTGCCAGAGGAATTGGCGGCAGTGTTTCAGCTGCCGGGGACGAAAGCTTTCGGATTAATGGAACAACATTGACAAGGTATCTGGGAACTGACACATTTGTCAGTATTCCGGATACTGTCACAACGATAGGTGATGAAGCTTTTTCAGGGAATCAGACGCTCACAAGCGTCTCAATCCCTGACTCTGTCACAGCAATATCTTACAATGCATTTAAGAACTGTACAGCACTTACAGGAATTCATATTCCGGATACCGTCACAAAAGTTGGACCCGGAGCGTTCGAGGGCTGCACTGCACTGACCTCTGTCGAGATTGGGAAAAACGTAAGTTCGTGGGGAACGGGAGTGTTTATCAATTGTGACAGTCTGGCAGCAGTATCAATTGACCGGGACAATGAGTATCTTACTTATTACAACGGTGCGATTTACAATGGAAATATGACCATGCTTTATCAGGTTCTTCCGGCACGCAGCGGAGAGAATTATGTGATGCCTGAGACAGTGAAGGATATAGATGCCTATGCGTTTTGGAACCTGCAAAACACAAAAAATGTTATGATTTCTTCCGGCGTTGAAAAGATACCCAGGTATTCCATGTCAAACATGGGAACTGTGGAAAACGTTGTAATTCAAAGCGGAACGTCAGGAATTGATGGGAAGGCTTTTGCTGATAACACAGCATTAAAGCAGACAGCAGTGCCGGCATCAGTGACAGATATTGATAAACAGGCATTTTCCGGCTGCGATTCCATGAAAATATATACAAGTAAATCCAGTGCTGCTGATACCTTTGGTAAGAACAATCAGATCGAAGTCATTTATCAGGCAGAGTATCCGGATGATTTTATGGACAGCAATCCTGGACTTGAGGAGATGCCTAATGTCGGAGAAGAGACGGATGCTTCTGTATCAACGGATACAGCAGCGTCAACAGCAGAAGAGCCGTCAACGGATGGAAATGGCGATACGGCTGATGCGGCTCAGACGAGCAGTCAGACTCAGGATTCTTCTGATGGTTTTCAGAGTACAGACGGTTATGTCCACCCGCTTGATGTACCGGAGAATGACAATGTGAAAGGCAAGACTGTAATTGTAGCGGGAAAGGCTGTCTTTTTGATGAATAATCATGAAGAACAGGTATATGGAATACCGGAAGGCGTTCATGCAAAGGTTTTAACACAGGAACAGGCTGCGGCTGAGGAGAAGGATACAGAACGTGCGGATGAAGAGGGCAGTACTGAAAGTGCATCTGAAGAGGGCAGTGCAGAAAGTGCATCTGAGGATCAATCAGAGAACGAAACAGAAACGTCAGAGGTTAAGAATACAATTAGTGTGAATCATCAGGTAAATGCAAATGCAGACAATGTGTATATTCCGCATAGAAAATTCTATCAGCAAAAAAGTCTGACGAGTTATGAAATCAAGGATACAATTACGAAAATAGGACGATTGGCATTCGCTGAAAGCGGTCTGAAAGCCATTGAGATACCAGACAGTGTCACTGAGATTGAGTATGGAGCGTTTATGTCATGTCCGGACCTTACAGATGTAACGATTGCCGACAGTGTTACTGATATTGGGGCAAAAGCATTTGAAGGAACAGCCTGGCTGAAGAATTGGAAGGCGGGAGACAGCTCAGGCGGAGACAGTGATTTTCTGGTTGTGGGAGATGGAATCCTTCTGGCATACAGGGGGAGCGAAGCACATGTGGTAATACCTGACGGAATAAAACAGATCGGTGCTGAGGTATTTAAAGGACATACAGAAATTCTTGATGTGTCAGTGCCGTCATCTGTTTATAAAATCGGTGCCGAAGCATTCAGAAATTGCAGTGCACTGACGGGATTGACCGGCTGTGAAGGACTGGAGATAGTTATCAGAAGTGCATTTTACGGAACGCAGATTTCAGAAAGTGAATTTAGTTAAGAGGAGAAAACATAATGCAGAAGCTTTTTTGGGGAATGGTGGCCGGGTGTACGATTGCATTTGGAATCCTGCTGTATATCTATTTCAATAATACAGGAGTAATCGGGGCAGAACCGGAGACTTCTACAGAGCTTGCGTCGGAGACAGAAGCGGTGACGGAGACGGAAGACGAGCTGGCAGCAAATGATGGAGAGTTCCCCTCGGATATTCAGTCTATGATTGCAGATTCCCAGAGTAAGTATGCAGATGCCATGAGTGTATTTGAGGATGAATCAGAGGCGGCGGCTTCAGGAGAGCAGGAGGAAGCAAATACGACTCAATCCACCACAGCTACTACGACAGGAAATGATAGGAAGACAAATGGTGCAGTAGATGAAAACAGAAATGACAACCATGCGTATTTTCTTGAAAATCCTACGGAGGAGGAATCGCAGTCAGAAGAGTCAAGCGCAGTGCAGGAATCAGAGAATAAAAAAGATGACGAGTATGAGTATATTCTCTATCCGGATCATGCTGCCATCAGAAAATATGTCGGGTCAGAGGCAGCCCTTGATGTACCGGATATCATTGATGGCCAGCCGGTGACAGAAATTATGGATTCGGCATTTGCAAGCTCCAAGACGCTTGTCCGTGTATCCTTACCGGATTCTGTACAGAAAATAGGAAAAAATGTTTTTAAAAGCTCAGAGCTTTTGGTCGAGGTCAGCCTTCCTGACAATTTGACAGAGATCGGTGAGGGTGCCTTTGACAGCTGTTCGAAGCTGGCAAGGATTAATATTCCTGACGGAGTGACTGCCATTGGCAGGAAGACATTCAACGAGTGCAGTGAGCTTCGGGCGATTTCCCTGCCGGATGACATTGTTACAATTGAAGATCAGGCATTTTATAATTGTGCGAAGATGGAGCTGACCAAGCTGCCGTCTGCATTGAAGACAGTAGGAAAGGAAGCTTTTTATGACTGCGCATCAATGGCATTGACAAAGTGGCCGGGTGAATTGGAAGTACTGGGTGAAAGTGCATTTGAAGGCTGTACGGCTATAGAAGAGGTAAGGCTTCCATCTACCATGCGCAGAATGCTGCCCGGCACATTTACAGGGTGTACCGGAATTACGGCGCTTACAATCAGGTCAGGAATTGAGGCGATACCGGAATCGGCATTCAGCGGTTGTACAGGAATCACAGAACTGACGATACCAAGGTCCGTGCTTAGTATCGGAGACAATGCATTTAACGGCTGTACTGCTTTGGCAAGCGTTACGATACCCAAGAACACTATCAGCATCGGTGCATCGGCATTTGCAGGATGCAGCTTTACGGATGTGACAATTAATAAGAAGTGTTCTTATCAGGAAAGTTCTTTCCCATTTACGATTACTGAGGATAATTATTACTAAAATAATGATAAACGTTCGTGCAGCTCTGATGCGTTAAAATCTGCTGCAGTCATATCCGCAGTATGGATTTGTATTATTACAGGCTGATGCATGCTGCAGGCTTGCAAATAGTGGAGGTGACAGAATTTGAAAAATGGATTCAAAAGGAAAATGGCAGCGGTGCTGTCTGCAGCGGCAGTGCTGTTTACAGCTGCAGGTACGGATACGGTAAGCTATGCACAGGGACCGACTTATACAGCAATGCAGGATGTATACTATACAAAAGATAATTGCATAGTATACGCGGAACCTACCTATACGTCAACCGTACTTACAACAATCGGTGCCAATATTCCGGTTCAGGTAATCGGCGCTTATTCCAATGGCTGGTATCGAATTAACATTGGTGTTATCTGCTATGTAAAGATGGACTCCGTTACCTCGGCAGGAGCAATCGGACTGCCGACGAATACGGACAGCCAGATATTAGATGCACAGAAAACAGCCGCAGAACTGGGGTATGAGTTTGTGTATCTGAAATTGAATAAACAAAAGGCAATCCAAAAGGACATCTTCAACAGCTATATCGGGGAAAAAGTAATCCTTTATGCAAAAATTGATGATGAATTGGGTGTTTCCTTCAAAATGCTTTATAATGATAAAGTAAATAAGGATATCAGCCTGAACTACACAAAGACAGCTTCTGTCAACCAATTGGGTGAGCGGAGTGTGGAATTTGTACTGGAGGACCCGACAGAGTTGAAGGGACAGATTGCTATTTTTCAGTTCAAGGAAGGATATGATAAGTCGGTTACCATTTTGCCGGTTGATTTAGATACGAACGATTATGTCGAGATGAACACATACTACACGGAATTCAGCGAGTTTGCTTACGCTCCGGTTACGCAGGTTGCCAGTATGCAGATTGTGGAGGTGGAGATCACAAATTCACTCTCCGATAATCAGAGAGCGATTATGGCGGATCACAGACAGGGCATTAAGTACCAGAGCGATGATACCAGCGAATACAGGAGCAGCATTCACAGCAGGCTCCGCAGGGATACAGAATACGTAGATTACAACTATTAAAAGCATACAAGCGAAAAGAGGGTATAAGATTTAAGTAATCTTATATCTTCTTTTTCATGTATAGGTTGAAACTTTAAATAAGGTATGGTATGATTTTTACAATAAGCGTATTAACTGTATTAATTCAAGCAATACAGTTGGAGTATGAGTGATATCAAATAATATAGGGGGATGAAATGGCTAAGACAGTTAAAGAAAAAAGCAGACCTGTTATTACCGTAAAGGATTTGTATAAGGTATACCGCATCGGTGAGAACCGGGTACGTGCTTTAAACGGCGTGAGCTTTAGTATCAACCGCGGTGAATTTTGTGCCATTGTAGGAACCTCGGGCTCAGGAAAATCGACTCTTTTGAATATGCTTGCAGGGCTTGAAAAACCGACAAAGGGTGAAATCGTCATAGTGGGTGAGCATATGGAAACAAAGAACGAAAACCAGCTTGTCCGGTTCAGACGGGAGCATATCGGTTTCATTTTCCAGTCGTTTAATTTAATGGGAACGATGAATGCAGTAGAAAATGTAGCGCTTCCGTTAACGTTTCAAGGCGTGTCTAAGAGAGAACGGACCAAGCGGGCTAAGAAAATGGTACATATGGTAGGGCTTGATAAATACTGGGATCACAGACCCAATCAGATGTCAGGCGGACAGCAGCAGAGAGTTGGTGTTGCGAGGGCGCTGGTGGTGAATCCTGAAATTATATTTGCGGACGAGCCGACCGGAAATCTGGATTCGAATACATCAAGGGAAATTATGAACCTGATGCAGAGCGTAGTCAGAGAGCAGAACAAGACGCTCATCATGGTAACACATGACAATACGCTGGCGGGTTTTGCTGACAAAATTATCCGCATTGTTGACGGTAAGATTGTTGATATGGTCGACAACACGCAAAATAAAGAGGAAAGCGCAGCAGGGGAAAAAAGTTAGGAGGACAATAAAATGAAAAAGATGAGAAAAATATTAATATTGATGCTGACAGCGCTGATGCTGTGCGGAAATGCACTGACAGTCTGTGCGGATGAAACGGACAGCACAGATTCCGATTACGGAAGCCCCAGTGACCAGTATGCGTCAGACGAGTGGAAGGACCAGATCAGGGCGGAGCTGAATCGTCATTATACGGACCTCAAGATGCGCTACAAGCTTACAGAAGAAAAGCTCAGCCGCATGGACAAGATTTACAACAGCGCTATGACATACATGAAAAATGCGGGGCTGACGATGAGTGAGCTGACCGCATATGAGGCTGAGGTAGAGGGATATTTATCAGAGATTGCACAGGAGAGCACGACGGGAACCGAGAAATTTCTTATGCTTTCCAATGAAGTGCCTATTCTGCAGGCAAATTATAGTGAGCAGACCTTTGTGGTATTATCCTTTATCAACCTTGGAAAGGTAGATATCACAGATGTTGTTGTTACCCCGACCGTATCAAATGACAGGACAAAATGGCCTTTTGACATCAATCAGGCATATGATGCACAGTGCATCCAGATTGTACAGGCAGCAAGCGATACCGTAGATGCTTACAACAAGCGTATGGATATCGGATGGCTTTTTACCGTCAGAAGCGATGTGCTTACAGGCTGTTATCCGCTGACCTTCCATGCCACCTACTATCAGAATGGTGAACTTGTGGAGACAGATGTCACGACATATATTAATATAAAAGGCGCTGATCCCAAGAAGAAATTAATTGAGGACACAGATGATGACCAGGTTTCCAATCCCCGTATCATTGTAACAGGGTACAGCACTGAGCCGGAGGTGGTTTATGCAGGTTCCACCTTTAAACTGACCGTGAGCGTAAAAAATACATCCAGGCAGACGGCTGTCGAAAATGTACTTTTTAATATGGAAGCGACAGTAGAGGGAAAAGACGCAGATGCTACTTATGCAGCATTTCTGCCGACTTCAGGTTCAAGTTCTGTATATACAGAGCGCATTGCTCCGGGTGAGACTTACAATATGACGATTGAAATGGAAGCAAAATCAGACCTTTCCCAGAAGCCGTATGTTCTGACAGTAAACATGAAATATGATACCGACGAACAGATAAATCTTTCTGACACTGCCAAAGTCTCTGTTCCGATTAAACAGGAGGCAAAGCTTGATACCGGTACAGCAGAAGTTATGCCGGAGTCCATTGCAGTAGGCGAACAGTCGAATGTGATGTTCAGCGTCTTTAACACCGGTAAGACAACACTTTACAATGTAAAGATTACTTATGAGAGCGATACAGTGGAAAGCGGTGTCACATATCTTGGAAACGTATCTCCGGGAGCAACAGGGAATGTTGATTCAATGCTGACCGGCATTGCGCCGGACACAGGCGAAGGCGTGGTAAAGGCAGTTATTACATACGAGGATGAGGCAGGCAATGAATCGCGCTTTGAGAAGGATATTAATCTATATGTATATGAGATGACCTTTGATGACAATATGGCGGATGAGATGCCTGTAGAACCAGTGGAGCCTGTAAAAGAAGGGCTTCCGGTGATAGCGGTTGTTGGTATCGTGGCTGCTGTAATTGTTGTGATTATTGTGATTGCGGTAATCATTTCAAAAAGGAGAAAAGCAAAGAAGCATAAGGAAGACATGGATTTGCTGGACGAGGATGATGTATAATGAAATTCTTTGATTTATTGCTGATGAGTATATCGAATCTGTGGAAAAGAAAGCTTCGTACGGTTCTCACAGTGTTGGGAGTGGTGATTGGCGTCACGTCGATTGTGGTTATGGTAGCGCTTGGAAACGGGTTAAAAGAGTCCATGCTGGAGAATTATTCGAACTATAGTTCGATGACGCAGATCGAGTTATCTTCAGGCGGATACTATTCCTCAAGCAGCGGTCAGGACGAAGAAAAAAGACTTGATGACACTTTGGTCAACGAGCTTCTTTCCATGGAGCATGTGAGTGCCGTATATCCCAGATTAAGCTATAGTGCGCTTGTAAAGACAGGGAAATACATGGGATGGCTTGATATTTACGGAGTTACACAGGAAGAGCTTCAGACGATGAATATTCCCGTGGCAGAGGGAAAGCTTCCTGATTCAGATACGGAGCTTGAGTTTTTCTATGGAAATAATGTGCTTACCAATTTTTATGTCGAGAAGACAAATACATATACTTATTGGGAAACAGGAGAGGCACCGGATATCGACTTGATGAATGATGCGCTTTTTGTGATATTTGATACAGATGCTTACTGGAGCTCACAGGGAGGCGGTTCCGGTGACGGAACGCCTGTAAAGCAGCCGAAAAAATATGTGATTGAAACAGCAGGCTTGATGGAGGGAGAACTGGGAGAGTGGAACAATAACTACAGCCAGAGTGTTCTTTGCGATGTTGACGCTTTGAAGACAGAGTTAAAGCGTGTTTTCAAAAAGAATGCGATACCGGGGCAGCCAACCCGAAAAAACGGTAAACCCTACAACGAACTGTTTTATTCGCAGCTTATTATACAGGTTGATGAGATGGAGAACGTAACGCCGCTTACGAATACTTTGAAAGATCTAGGATACGATGCATACAGCTCTGCTGAATGGATACAGCAGCAGATGGACAGCATGAATACGATACAGGCTGTTCTTGGGGCTATCGGAGCGGTTGCCATGCTGGTAGCGGCAATCAGCATTACCAATACAATGATGATGTCGATTTATGAGCGAACTAAGGAAATCGGCGTCATGAAAGTGCTTGGCTGTGACATTCACAATATTCAGGGATTGTTTCTGATGGAAGCAGGGTTTATCGGCTTTATAGGAGGAGTAGTCGGAGTTGGTTTCAGCTATGTCTTAAGTTTTGTCATTAACTCGCTGATGATTTCAAGCGGCGCGGGGGATTCCATGGGGGTAACAGGAGCAATCTGCCGTATTCCGCTATGGCTGAGCCCTCTGGCAATTCTGTTTGCCATATTAATCGGTATGATTGCAGGATTTCTGCCATCGCTTAGGGCAATGCGCCTGAGTCCTCTTGCCGCAATTCGAAATGAGTAAACAATTATTTATAAAAGACTTCTTTTGAAAAAAGAAGTCTTTTTGTGTACTTTGAAATATTCCTGTCATATATTAAAACATCAAGCTATGACGATATGGGGAATGGAAATGGACAGAGTGCGCAGAATGCTTGGGTGTGACAATAAGGAGGTACAGCCTTATACCGGCAGGGGAATTTATGTGGGCGTTTTAGACAGCGGAGTTGCTCCGCACCCTGATTTGAGAGGGAGAATAGCAGTTTTTAAGGATTTTATTTCAGATAAAAGAATGTATTATGATGACAATGGGCATGGCACGCATGTCTGTGGAATTCTGGCAGGAAACGGCGCTGCTTCAAAGGGCAGATACAGAGGAATCGCTCCGGAGTGCACGCTGATATGCGGCAAGGTACTGGACAAAAAAGGAGGCGGAAGTCTTAAGAACCTTATAAAAGGCATACGGTGGATCGCAGGCCTGGTAAAATCATATCCGATAAGAATATTGAACATCTCAATAGAAATGGAATCCGAGGAAAATATTGATAAAAAGGACTGGGAAGAATTTAAGGAATATGTACAATACCTGTGGGATATGGATATTATTGTTGTGGCGGCAGCAGGAAATAAAGGCCCAAATCCTATGACGCTTTCTCCGATTGGTGAATGCGGAGGATGCATATGCGTGGGCTGTCACGACGGAAATTATCAGGGAAACGGCGGAAGATTATGCAATGAATATTCAAGCAGAGGACCCGGAAAGGATTTAACAGGCATTGATTTGATTAATCCGCTGAAAAAGCCGGATATTGTTGCGCCGGGTACGGATATTGTATCATGCAATTTCCGATATGGAGTAACACCGTATATTGCCAAAAGCGGCACATCAATGTCTGCTCCGATTGTAAGCGGCGCATGTGCGTTATGTCTGAACAAATATCCGCAGCTTTCCAATAGAGAGCTGCGAAGGCTTCTGCTTGGAGCAGCAGTCGATTTAGGACAGTGCTGGAGCGTACAGGGCGCAGGGATGATTCAGATAGACAGACTTTTAGAACAGAGCATCATTTAAGCAGTGTATAAAAAAAGATACAAAAAACGTTATAAATATTGTGATTGGATATTGACACTGCTTGTATAATTGTATACAATGATACAAAAATGCAAAATGCACAGAATACCAAAAGGAGATGGAGTATGATGGAAAGAGGCAATGAGTATTTTGAGAACCGGCCGGTTACCATGAATGATAAAAACAATCTTTTACAGATTGAGGAGCATATGTATCAGCTTCAGGATGTAGAGAAGCCGAATGCATTCAGAAATATGTTCCCATATGATGAGATACCGAAAATTCCTTTCAATGACAGGGTTGTTCCGCATAACATGCCAAAGGAAATATGGATAACAGATACTACGTTCAGAGATGGCCAGCAGTCAAGAGCGCCTTACAGCACAGAGCAGATTGTGACGATTTATGATTATCTGCACAAGCTCGGCGGTCCGAACGGCATGATTCGCCAGAGCGAATTTTTCCTTTACAGCAAAAAGGACAGAGATGCTGTCTATAAATGTATGGAGCGCGGCTATCAGTTCCCGGAGGTAACCTCTTGGATAAGAGCCAGCAAGGAGGACTTCAAGCTTGTCAAGGAAATCGGTATGAAACAGACTGGTATCCTTGTAAGCTGTTCGGATTATCACATTTTCCTGAAGCTTAAAATGACAAGACGTCAGGCGATGGAGCATTATTTATCTGTGGTAAAGGACTGCCTTGAAGAGGGCATCAGCGTAAGGTGTCATCTTGAGGATATCACAAGAGCCGATATCTATGGATATGTTGTACCGTTTTGTCAGGAGCTTATGAAGCTGTCAGAGCAGTATAAGCTTCCGATTGTCGTGCGTGCGTGCGATACGATGGGTTATGGCGTGAACTTCCCCGGAGCAGTTATTCCCAGAAGCGTACAGGGTATTATCTATGCAATTCATACTCATGCAGGCGTACCGCATGAGTGGATTGAATGGCATGGCCACAATGATTTTTATAAGGCAGTTACCAACTCAACGACAGCATGGCTGTATGGCTGCTCCGGCGTCAATACATCACTTTTTGGCATCGGGGAACGTACAGGCAACACACCGCTTGAGGCAATGATATTCGAATATGCACAGCTTAAGGGTACGTTAAACGGCATGGACACGACAGTAATCACAGAGCTTGCCGAGTACTATGAGAAAGAGATTGGCTACCATATTCCGGAAAGAACGCCGTTTGTAGGCAGAAATTTCAATGTTACAAGAGCAGGTATTCATGCAGACGGGTTGTTAAAGAATGAGGAAATCTACAATATTTTTGATACGGAGAAATTCCTAAACAGACCGGTTCTGTGTGCGGTGTCAAACACATCAGGACTTGCAGGTATCGCGCACTGGATTAATACATATTTCAGATTAAAAGATGATGAGAAGATTAACAAATCATCAGAGCTTGTAGCATATGTAAAGACATGGGTAGATGCAGAGTATGAGAGCGGCCGTGTGACAGTTCTTACGGATAATGAGCTGCTTTCTGTTATCGATGAGGGCTGTAAGACACTTGGCATTACACTTAAGAAGGATTAAAGGCAGGTGACAGCAATGAGCGAATATGATGTGAATCAGGATGCATCAGATAAGTATTCGTTGAGAGGGAGAGTGTTTAAAAAGCTTAGAGAGGATATCTTAAACGGACGTTATCAGAAAAATGACGAGCTGAGAGAGGCAACGATAGGAGAGGAGCTTGGAGTGAGCAGAACCCCTGTCAGAGAGGCTTTCAGGCAGCTTGAGCTGGAGGGGCTGATCCGGATTGTTCCAAACAAAGGGGCATATGTTACAGGGATATCATCAGAAGACGTGGCAGATATTTATGAGATTCGTTCGCTCCTTGAAGGTTTATGTGCCAGATGGGCAACAAAGAAGATTACAAAGGATAAAATAGAGGAGATGGAGGAAACGATTTTGCTGAGTGAATTTCATTTGGCGAAGGAGCACTATGAGCAGCTTATCGATTTGGATAATCGTTTCCATATGCAGATGTACGAAGCATGCGGAAGCAAAATGCTGATACATCTGCTGAAAGATTTTCATCAGTATGTACAGAAGGAAAGGCAGCAGACACTTTCTGATAAAAAGAGAAGTGCGGAGGCTGTTGCAGAGCACAAGAGCATTATGGAAGCGATACGTGACGGAAATGCAGAGCTTGCTGAAAAACTTGCGGACGAACATATTTGTAATGCGTACAGAAATATGGTAAAATGCGGATTGAGTGAAGACAAAGAATAATATAAAACAGGAGGATACTGAAATGGCAAAAATTCAAATGACAACACCCTTAGTAGAGATGGACGGAGATGAGATGACCCGTATTCTCTGGAAAATGATTAAGGACGAGCTGATTCTTCCTTACATCGACCTGAAATCTGAGTATTATGATCTTGGTCTTGCGTATCGTAACGAAACAAACGATCAGGTAACAGTGGATTCGGCAGAGGCAACCAAAAAGTATGGAGTTGCCGTTAAATGTGCAACAATTACACCCAATGCTGCAAGAATGACAGAGTATGATTTAAAGGAAATGTGGAAAAGTCCGAATGGTACGATTCGGGCAATGCTTGACGGTACCGTGTTCAGAGCGCCGATTATTGTAAAAGGCATTGAGCCTTGCGTAAAGAATTGGGAGAAGCCCATAACGCTTGCAAGACATGCATATGGCGACGTGTATAAAAACACAGAGATTAAGGTTCCCGGAGCGGGAAAGGCAGAGCTTGTATTTACAGCAGAGGACGGCACGGAGATTCGGGAGCTGATTCATAACTTTACGGATTCAGGCATTATACAGGGTATTCATAATACAGACAAGTCTATCGCCAGCTTTGCACATGCCTGCTTTAAGTACGCTTTAGATACAAAGCAGGATTTGTGGTTTGCCACAAAGGATACGATTTCCAAAAAATATGACCATAATTTCAAGGACATTTTCCAGGAAATCTATGATGCAGAGTATGCAGAGCAGTTTCAGGCAGCAGGAATTGAGTATTTCTACACGTTGATTGACGACGCGGTAGCACGTGTTATGAAGGCGAAAGGCGGATTTATCTGGGCATGCAAGAACTATGACGGAGATGTTATGAGTGATATGGTTAGCTCTGCATTTGGTTCTCTTGCAATGATGACTTCTGTTCTTGTGTCGCCTTCCGGCGTATATGAGTACGAGGCAGCACACGGCACGGTACAGAGACATTATTATAAACACTTAAAAGGTGAGGAAACCTCTACAAACTCTGTCGCTACAATTTTCGCATGGACAGGCGCTCTTAGAAAACGCGGAGAACTTGACGGCATTTCAGAGCTTGTTGAATTTGCTGATAAGCTTGAGAAGGCTTCCATCAAGACCATTGAGGGCGGAAAAATGACAAAGGATTTAGCACTCATTACATCATTAAAGGATGTAACAGTATTAAACAGCGAGGACTTTATTAAGGCAATCAGAGCAACCTTTGATGCAATGTAATCACAGCAAAAAGGATATCGTTAAGCGATATCCTTTTTTGCGTATAGGGGCAGCGGAGAAGGAGGTTTTTCTGCTCGATTGTGTTACAGCTTCAATTCCGTCAATAAACTATTCATTTCATAATGCGTAAGAATTTCCTTTAGGGCAGCTTTATCAATCCTGAGCCGAAAATCCTCTAAAGTCTGAGCAATGGCAATGTCATCTTTCATTTTGGCAAGCTGATAGCTCAAATACACAGTTTCTCTATTTTCTTTGAGTGCGTTTAGAGGGCTGCGCCCGATGCCCAGACAGCCCTTCCAAAAGTCGGATAAGGCCTTTTCCTTTTTCTTATCATTTTCACAGTCATCTATTGCTGCGTAAATCGCATCAAGGGAGCCATATTCGTTTACAAGTGGGGCAGCAGCGGAGGATACGCCCTTGCAGCCGGGGATTCCATCTCCGGGGTCTCCGGTAATCGATAGCAGCGTTACGATATGCTCAGGATATACGCCCTCCTCAGAATAGACGATATCGGAGGTGTATTCGAAAATACCTGCCGGAAGCATTTCGTATCCGGATGCTCCTGCATATAATCCGTATCGCTGCTGCATATCCTTTACCTTATCTTTGTCCGTGACACGCCATAATCTCGTATAATCACTGACAAGCTGGAAATAATCGTGATCCTTCGTTATAATGTAGGTTTCAAGATCAGGAGATTCAAACTTCTTCACCAGAGAAGCAGCAAAATCATCAGCCTCATAATCCTTGTCCATCAACACCTGACAGCCGATTTTCTGTAAAATATTTTCCATTGCAATGAATTGCTCCTTTAATGGAGCAGGCGTCTCTTTTCGATTCGCCTTATACGAATCCGCACCAAGCTGTGTACGCCGGAACGTATCACGCGACACATCAAAGGCTACTGCCGCATAGTCAGGCGATACCTTTTTGTAAAGTGTGATTAAAGTTTTAAGCATTGTGAAAAGTGCGTTTGTATATTCCCCTGTCGATGTATGGAGAAGCTCTCCATAATGTTTTTCTTTTTCTTCATCTGTTTTGGCAAACAAAACAGACTTTGGAAGATTACCATAATAGGAAGTGCTCAGCATTGAGGAACCGTCAATAATTAAAAATTTTTTCATGAAATATTCTCCAATCTGTGTAAGAATACCCTGTGACAGTGCACGAGTACATAATTGTCTGTAAGCAGTCAATACGTGTTTGGGTATTGACACATGGCTTATTGCTATTGTGTACATTATAGCTGATAAATTTATGAAATACAATTCTTTCCATTCAGAACTATCCAATTACAGCCGCTCTAACAAGCAGACCTTTACCTTTGCAATCCGGTTTTATGCACTGAACTGTTACCGCATGATAATTTGCATTGAAAAAACGATTGACAGCTATGTCATTTTTTGCTAATCTAAAAAGGTAATTTGCAATAGTTATAACCTTAATGAAAATGGAGGTAGTCAAACATGATGACGATTCATAACACAATGAAAAGCAACTTTATAAAGTGTATGATTACCTCGGAGAAATACAGATAAATCATAACAGGAAGCCATAAGGCTGAACGATTGTGATAGATAAGGATTATTTTGTCGTGGTATCATTTTGTGCCGCGATTTTTTTGTGCCTGAAAATAGGGAAGGATATATTTTCAAATGATATCACAACAATATATTTCTCTGAGGAATAGGAGTGAGTAACTGCAGTGTGGCAGTTAGACCTGCCTGACCTGCTATGCGAGAGAGGATGTGATGTTTTATGGCACAAATCAGTGTAACAAATTTGACATTTAATTATGAGGGAAGCTTTGACAATATTTTTGAGAATGTATCATTTTCCATTGATACAGATTGGAAGCTTGGATTTATCGGCAGAAACGGAAAGGGAAAAACCACGTTTTTAAATCTTTTACTGGGAAAACAAGAGTATCAGGGTACGATTCATGCGAGTACAGTTTTTGATTACTTTCCTTATAAGGTGCCGAGAGAAAATTTAAAAATATCTGCGGCGGAATTTATTGATGAATGGAAAACAGGCTGTGAGCAGTGGAGAGTCATCTGCGAGCTGGATAAACTGGGCGTGGAAGCAGAGGTTTTGTACCGTCCGTTTGGCACACTCAGCCATGGAGAGCGGACAAAAGTGATGCTGGCAGTATTGTTCTCCGGAGAAAATGATTTCCTGCTGATTGATGAGCCGACAAATCATCTGGATCAGGATTCCAGAGAGATATTGAAAAAATATTTGAGTGCGAAAAAGGGATTTATTCTGGTATCTCATGACAGAGACCTCTTAGATGCATGCGTTGACCATGTGTTGGTGCTGAACCGTCAAAGCATTGAGGTTCAAGCAGGTAATTTTTCAAGCTGGTGGGAAAATAAGAATAAAAAGGATAATTTCTCCAAGATGGAAAATGAAAAGCACTTAAAGGAAATTGCAAAGCTTAAGCAGGCTGCTGACAGGTCTGCAAGATGGGCAGACAAAAACGAAGGCACCAAGATTGGTTTTGACCCGTCAAAGGAGCCGGACCGCTGCATCTCAACGAGAGCTTATATTGGTGCAAAGACTAAGAAAATGCAGTCAAGAGTAAAGGCTTATGAAACGCGTATCAGCCGCGAGATAACAGAGAAGGAAGGGCTGCTGCAGGATATTGAAAATCCGGCAGAGTTGAAAATCATGCCGCTTACGCATTACAAAAAGGTTTTGATTTCTGCAAACGAATATGGATTGAAGTATGCAGACTCAGAGAACTGGCTGTTTAAAAATCTGCGGTTTGAGCTTCAAAAAGGTGAACGTGTCTTTCTGAACGGGGCAAATGGCTGTGGAAAATCCAGTCTGCTGCAGGCAGTCATAGACCACTGCGCCGGAGAAGACAGTGACTCTAATAAGCTTGCCAGGGGAATCCTGCAAGAGCAGGGAAGGCTTGAAACTGCTGCCGGACTTGTGATTTCCTATGTGAATCAGGACACTTCATTTTTACGGGGAAGCATAAAAGCCTTTTGTAAGGATAGGGAATTAGAGGAGAGCTTATTCTGTGCGCTGCTCAGACAGCTTGATATGGAGAGAGTACAGTTTGAGAAGAATATAGAGGAGTACTCGGAAGGACAGAAAAAGAAGGTTCTGATTGCGGCAAGTCTTATGACACCGGCACATTTGTATATATGGGATGAGCCGCTCAACTACATTGACATATTTTCAAGAATGCAGATTGAAAAGCTGATTCTTAGCTACAAGCCGACCATGTTGATTGTCGAGCATGATGTCCGATTTCGGGAACAGATAGCGACAAAAATAGTTGCGTTATAAGACAACGGCTCGGCAAAGGTATGGGACTGTCTCATTTACTTTCCATCAAATGAGACAGTCCGTCATCCGATAGTCAAAGTCAGACTGCATTATTCTGACAATTCCTCCCACTTCGCATAAAGTTCTTCCAGCTCGGCTTCAACCTTCTCTTTTTCCTTGGCAAGCTCTTGAAGCCTTGAGACATTTGTGGCATTTTCGGGCTTTGCCATTTCCTCATCAAGTGCGTTCCCTTTGCTTTCAAGTGCTTCAATTCTTGCCTCACATTTTTTGAGGTCATTTTCTTTTTTTCGGGCAAGAGCCTGACTTTCTTTTTGCTGCTTCCAGTCTAGCTTTTGAGCAGATGGTTCCGCTGTTTGAGCAGCAGGGGCATCTGACACAGGTGTCAGTAAATCCTTTTTTTCCAGATAGTAGTCATAATTACCGATATAGTTGACAAATTCCTGATGTGTAAGCTCCAGGATACGGCTTGCGGTTTTGTTGATAAAATATCGGTCATGCGACACATAAAGTACAGTTCCCTCATAAGCATTCAAAGCTGTCTCAAGAATTTCCTTTGATGTGATATCAAGGTGGTTTGTAGGCTCATCGAGGATTAGAAAATTTGCCTCGGAGAGCATAAGCTTTGCAAGTGAAACACGACCCCGTTCACCGCCGCTTAAGGAGCTGATTTTCTTAAAGACGTCTTCTCCGGTAAACAGAAAAGCAGCAAGTGTATTGCGGATTTCCGTATTGGTCAGGTAGGGATAGTCATCGCTGATTTCTTCAAATAAAGTTTTCTCCATATGCAGTACATGATGCTCCTGATCATAGTATCCGATTTCAACATTTGCACCAAGCCTGATGGTTCCGCTATCGGGAGCAATCACTTCGTTAATTATTTTTAAAAGAGTCGTTTTACCGGTTCCGTTGTCGCCGATGATTGCAACATGCTCACCGCGTTTGATTTCAAAAGAAACATTCTCAAATAGCTGTTGGTTGTCAAAGCTCTTTGAAAGTCCCTGAATCTGCATGACATCGTTTCCGCTTGTTTTATGAGGTGTCAGTGTCAGCTTCATATCAGCCTTTACCTCAACAGGCTTTTCAAGCCGCTCGATTTTATTGAGCATCTTTTCACGGCTCTCTGCACGCTTGATGGATTTCTCACGGTTAAACTGACGAAGCTTGTCTATAACCTCCTCCTGATGCTTGATTTCACGCTGCTGGTTGAGATAGGCATTCATCTGTTCCGTTCGGAGGTGTTCTTTCTGCACCGCATAATCAGAGTAATTTCCGTGAAAAGAAGATACGACACCATTGTCAATCTCAATTATTTTTGTGGCAATTTTATCTAAAAAATAGCGGTCGTGCGAAACGATAATCACAGCCCCTTTATAATTCAAAAGATACGTTTCAAGCCATGCTATCGAATTCAAATCAAGATGGTTCGTAGGCTCATCAAGCATTATCAAATCAGGCTTTTGCAAAAGCAGCTTTCCAAGGGCAACACGTGTTTTCTGACCGCCTGAAAGTGTGGCAACTTTTTTGGTGAAATCCTCCTCATCAAACCCAAGCCCTTTTAAAATGCCGGTAATCTCGCTTTTATAGGCGTAACCGTTTATATCCTCAAACCGGTGTGTGAGAGCGGCGTACTTTTTTAAGAGAGACTCCAGTTCATCACCGGAAGTATTTTTCATATCTGCTTCCGTCTGCCTCATGGAAGCCTCCAGCTCTAAGACCTCCTGTTTGACAGTGAGCAGCTCATCAAAAATGGTGTTTTCACTGTCAACAGCCTGATGCTGTGCAAGATAACCCCAATTTTTACCCTTGGCAAATGTCACGAGTCCCGAATCAGCAGTAAGGCTTCCTGTTATCATTTTGAGGAGCGTAGATTTGCCTGTGCCGTTGATACCGACAATGGCTGCCTTCTCATAATCTTCAATATGAAAGGACGCATTTTTTATGACATGATTGTCAACGAATGTTTTGTCTATATTACTACATGATAAAATCATGACAACCTCCTTATTATGGGTAACAGTTCAATCATTTCTATAGGGCAGACCTATAGGGCAGACACCCGGCATGAAATGAGTTATCGAAAAGAACAAATATTATTGTCGGAAATGTATAATCCGACAACTTATGAATGGGCAGGGCTGAACTGTTATTAGTATGTTAGAAATATTTAAGTCACAATCTTTATTATTATAAAAGAGATTTGACATAAAAGCAATTCCATCTGTGTAAAAGATATAAAAAGATTTGACAATCATTTAACAATGTTGTATACTTATGTTACATAATTTGATTTTTTTTTGGCATATTTTCACATTAATATATGGAGGTGGATAATCGTGGATGATAAGAATATATCACAGGCGGTTGTCTCAAGGCTTCCCAGATATTACAGATATTTGGGAGATTTGAAGGATAGTGGTATTGAAAGAATCTCTTCGCAGGATTTAAGCAAACTGATGAAGGTTACAGCTTCACAGATTAGGCAGGACTTTAATAATTTTGGCGGTTTTGGACAGCAAGGGTATGGCTATAATGTGGAGTATCTGCATAGTGAAATAGCCAAGATACTTGGATTGAATGAAATACACAACCTGATTATTGTAGGCGCAGGCAATCTTGGCCAGGCACTTGCAAATTACATGAACTTTGAAAGACGAGGTTTTATTGTTAAAGGAATATTTGATAAAAATCCTGACTTATACGGTAAGGAGCTAAGAGGAATTGCAGTACAGCCGGTAGAAAATATTGAGAACTTTGTGAAGGAAAATGATATTGACATTGCAGTGCTTACCATACCAAAGGACGGAGCCGTAAAGACGGCGGAGATTCTCGTAAAGTGCAACATTAAGGCGATTTGGAATTTTGCACATGTGGATTTAAATGTTCCTGAAAGCATTGTGGTAGAGAATGTACATCTTTCCGACAGTCTTATGAAGCTGTCCTATGGTATCGTTAATCAATAGTTTTATAAATACCAAAAAGAAGGTGAGAGCATGGCTCAGGGAGATGAGGCCTTCCGTGAGGCATTAATCGGAAAAAAGATACCTGTCCTGACACTTGATAATCAATGGCATAAGCTTTTTACACAGACAGGAGACAATGAGGAAATACGTGTTTATGAGGAAAATCTCAATGAACTGCTAAAGCGTCAGGGAAAGCTGAATACAGAGCTGAAAAGCCTTGCGGCGTTTAAAAAGAAGCTGATGCAGGAAATTGTTGCTGTCATGGAGCTTCCCGACAGTTCCGCAAAAGAAAAAAAGATGGCGGAAAATAAACGCAAGATAGAAGATGCAAAGCAGAAAATGGAAGACTATAATGATGAGCTTATGGAGCTTCCCAAACAGATTGATGAGGCGAACTTTGAACTGATGATTGTTACAATGCGTATCTGCTATGGCAAAATACAGCAGAATGTGCAGGATATTGATGCAATTAATAAGTGGATTTCGGATTTTAAGCTGCAATTAAAAAGAAAGGTTATTATGAAGCAGCAAAAAGAAATCTGGAATGATGAAATGTATTCTTATATGCATGCGATTTTCGGACCGGATGTCATTGAGATGTTTGATATGAAGTATAATCCTCATAATGTACTGAATAAAGAAAAGGATTTAATTGATGATAAAGCTCCTAAGCAGGAATAGGCTGTTAGGAGCTTTGAGCTTGTAAGGAAAACAGCGTTAAAGCTGGCAATTTTCCTGCAACAATGAATCGGCTGCCGGAGTGCTTTCAGACACCCTCCAGGCTGGAAAGGCTGGGATGTTTTATGGAATATGTGTTAACATCAACTGAAATGAAAAACAGTGACAGTGCTGCCATCAATGAATATGGCATAGAATCGCTTGTCCTGATGGAACGTGCGGCTCTGCAGACCGCTAAGACGATAATTGACAGATACGGTACAGACATTTATGTAGGAATTATGGCAGGGAGCGGCAATAATGGCGGAGACGGCATTGCCATAGCACGTATCCTTCAGGAGGAGGGAGTGCGTGCGGAAATCAATATGATTGGAGAGATTTCAAAGCTGACAAAGGAGACAGCCGCTCAGCTTGAAACGGCTAAGAAACTCAATATTCCCATACATTACGGCGTGGAGCACACGCTTTATGATGTTATTGTTGACGCGGTCTTTGGCATCGGCATAACCAGAAATGTGGAGGGAAAATTTCGAAAAGCAATCGAAGCAATCAATGCGTCCAAAGCAAAAGTTGTCGCAGTCGATATTCCGTCAGGAGTACATGCAGATGACGGAAGCATTTTGGGATGTGCGGTGAAAGCTGACATAACTGTCACATTTGCATATAGAAAGCTTGGGATTATGCTGTATCCGGGTGCTTCTTGCGCAGGAGAAGTGATTTGCGTGCCGATTGGCATTCCCAAAGCAATTACGGAAAATAAAAGAACAGGAGTCGTAACGTTTACTGATATCAGGAGGGATTTGCGCTTTCCGGCAAGAAATCCTGCAGGAAATAAAGGGACTTTCGGGAAGGTTCTGATGATTGCAGGAAGCAGGCATATGGGCGGTGCCTGCTATTTGGCAGCATTAAGTGCATTTCGCGCCGGCGCTGGTATGGTTCGGATATTTACAGCATCAGAAAACAGGGAAAATCTCCTAAAAAAGCTTCCAGAAGCAATTGTTGACACATACATGGACGACGGCGAAACGCAAATCAGCAAAATGGAAGCGGATGCGTTAAAGGCAGGCATTGAATGGGCAAGTGTTGTGGCAATCGGACCAGGAATTTCCGTGTCCGATAAAGCAAAAGCGATATTGGAGCTGACGCTTGAAAGCTGTAGGAAACCGATGGTTATTGATGCGGATGCATTGAATATTCTGGCGCAGAACGAAGAACTTTTGAAACAGTTCGAGTTCGGACGCAGAGAAAATGACAGTGATGTCATATTTACGCCTCATTTGGGAGAATTTTCAAGACTGATGAAATATCCGGTAAAAGAGATGAAAAAGGATATCATATCTTACTGTAAGAAGTTTGTCAAAAACTACGATATCTCTCTTGTGTGTAAAGATGCCAGAACGATTGTTGCAAGAAGAGGAAAGCTTACGTATCTTAATTCCAGTGGAAATGACGGAATGGCGACAGCAGGCTCAGGTGATGTGCTGACAGGAGTTGTCGCAGGACTTTTGGCTCAGAACATGAGCGGATTTGAGGCAGCAGTCATGGGAACCTATGCACATGGTCTTGCAGGGGATTTGGCAAGAGAGAAAGCATCGTCATATTATATTATGGCACAGGATATCATTCAGGTATTTAAATATCTGGGTTGATTTGCAGTGAATTATTTCCGGCGGAATACGAGGGAGAGTGCCTGCCATAGAAAATAGGGTTGACTTGCCCGGCTAATTCCGGCAGGCTGAGAAGAGCAGATTATCATATAAAAATCGGGTTAATTCACACATGAGTTATTTCTTGTGAGTTATCCAAAATAAAAAGAGGTAAAACAAAATGAAGCATTACGACAGAGCATGGGCAGAGATTAATCTTGATGCAGTGCAGTATAATATTGAAAGCATTCGGAAAAATATAAATGAGAATACAAAAATTATTGCAGTCATTAAAACAGACGGCTATGGACATGGAGCGGAACAAATAGCACAAATTCTGGAAAAGGACCAAAGCATATGGGGCTATGCAGTAGCCACGGCGGAGGAAGCATTTTCTCTCAGAGACAGCAATATACACAAGCCGATATTGATACTTGGATATACATTTCCATATAGTTATGAAAGAATGATTGCAGACGGTATACGCTCCACTGTCTTTACTCTTGAAATGGCAAAAATATTATCTGATACCGCAGTGAAAAACGGACAAACATGTAAGATACATATCAAGATTGACACCGGCATGACCAGAATAGGAATCCGCCCCGATGAGGAAGGGATTACTTTAATCAAACAGATTTATGAGCTTCCCGGACTAGAGATAGAAGGCATTTTTACACATTTTGCTGCTGCTGACGAGGCTGACAGAACCAGGGCATATCATCAGATGCAGATTTTTAAGGAATATACAGACAAGGTTCAGGATTCCCTGAGCATTAAGATACCAATGAAGCATTGCTCCAATAGTGCAGGTATTGCAGAAATGCCGGAAGCAAATATGGATGCTGTGCGGGCCGGCATTATCCTTTATGGATTGTGGCCTTCCGATGTGGTAAAAGCAGACAACAAGATACAATTACAGCCTGTACTGTCCCTCAAATCAAGAGTTGTATATGTCAAGACAGTTCCCAGGGGACAAGAGATTAGCTACGGAGGAACCTATACCACATCAAGAGAAACCAGAGTGGCAACTGTATGCATCGGGTATGGAGACGGTTATCCCCGAAGCCTGTCTAATGTAGGATATGTCCTGATAAAAGGGAAGAAGGCTCCCATATTGGGACGTATCTGTATGGACCAGTTTATGATAGATGTCACTGATATTGGTGAAGACATATGTGTATGTGATGAAGTGACGCTCATTGGGAAAGATGGAGAGGAATGTATTACGATGGAGGAGCTTGGAACGCTTTCAGGTCGTTTTAATTATGAGCTTGCCTGTGATTTAGGTAAACGAATCCCAAGAGTTTATAAGCTTGACGGTAACGATTCAGTGCCTTCATAGTTATGCGCATCAATCCATGCAAAACCACTTTGTGGTGGCTTAATGCCGTCTCAATCAATACGCTTGATGATAAATTATTCTGCAAAAAGAGATTTCTTGTTTTTTATTCAATCATGTGCCTTCCGACTGCATAAAATTTGTTCTGTTGGAAAAAATAGTAGTATACAAGGTAACAGCGAAAAGCTTAACAGTTACGAGACAGGATTTATTTGACAGAGGTGCATGGTTATGAAAAGAGGAGATATTTATTATGCAGATTTAAGACCGGTTGTCGGTTCCGAACAGGGAGGCGTAAGACCGGTACTGATAATACAAAATGATGTGGGAAACAAGCACAGTCCGACTGTGATATGTGCAGCGATAACCTCCAAGATGAACAAGGCGAACCTGCCGACACACATTGAACTGAACGCCGATAATTACGATATGGTTAAAGACTCGGTGATATTACTGGAGCAGTTACGTACAATTGATAAAAAACGTCTCAAGGATAAGGTGTGCCATCTTGATACTCCGATTATGCAGCGGGTAAACAGAGCCTTACAAATCAGTCTTGAGCTTGATACATAAGGCTTTAGATATTGACGTTTTTCAATAGTAATGATATATTAGATAGGTGTAGCCTGCAAATTGCAGTTTACACCTTATTTCATTAAAACAGTAATTATTCAGTGCCAGTGCTGTACTGAACAGTTACAGAACATCATACTTCAAAAGAATAAAGGAGAGAAGAAAATGGACGATGGTGGGGCTTCGGCCTGTAGTATTATTTTGTTTTTTGTATTGCTTTTTATAGAGGCTGTTCTTACAGGCTTTCATAAAGCGATAGACCTAATGAATGAAAAGGAAATAGAGCGCCGGGCAACGGAGGAAAAGGATAAAAAATCTATCCTGCTCAACCGGATTATCGTGCGTTCTACGATATATGTCAATTCCATTCAAATGATAACAACGCTTATCGAATTAGTCATGGGCTGTTTCTTTTTGCCGAGGTGGACAATTTCATTTAAGAGATGGTTTGGTGAATTATCGCTATTGCATGGAGTGAATGATGCCATATTGAAGTGGGCAGCGCTTGTAGCTGCTACTGTCTGTATGATGTACATACTTCTTACATTTGGTATCCTTCTTCCGAAAAAGCTTGCACAGAAGTATCCTGATGCATGGGCATATCGGTTTATCCATCACATACAGTTCCTTAGAACAGCGCTATATCCGCTTACCGGAATTGTGGCAGTATCGGCTAATGCCGTGCTTCGGCTTTTTGGCTTGCGCAATACGGATGAACAGTCAGATGTGACCGAGGAAGAAATCATATCAATGGTGAATGAAGGTCATGAGCTGGGCGTTCTTGAAGCCGGTGAGGTAGAGATGATTACGAACATTTTTGAGTTTGGCGATAAAGAAGCAAGCGATATCATGACACACCGCAATAATATTACAGCGATTGACAGCAGCATGCCATTTAAGGATGCGTTATATTTTATGCTGAAGGAAAGCAACAGCAGATACCCTGTATATGAGGAAAATCTTGACCACATTATCGGAGTATTGTATTTGAAAGATGCGATGCGAATCCATACCTCTGACGAAAGTCTGAATCAGCCTGTCGGAATGATTGAGGGACTTGTCAGAGAAGCAGTATTTGTGCCGGAAACCAAAAATATAGATGACCTTTTCAGAAGTATGCAGTCTGAGAAAAATCAGATGGTAATTGTCATGGACGAATATGGGCAGACCTCAGGTCTGGTGACAATGGAGGATATTCTTGAGGAAATCGTAGGTAATATTATGGATGAATACGACCCCGAGGAAAATCATATTGAGGAAAAGGGTGAGAATGAATATGTCATAGAAGGAATGACAAGACTCGAGGATTTGGAGGAGCGATTTGGCATTTCCTTTGGAGAGACAGAGTTTGAAACACTCAACGGATACATCATATCCAAGCTGGACCGCATACCGGATGAAAACGAGAATTCGGAAATAGAGATTGACGGATATAATTTTAAGATTGTAAAAGTTGAGAAAAATGTGATACAGTCAGTGCTCGTGACAAAAGTTGCGCAAAAAGAGCAGCCGGAATCAGAAGACGGGGAAGGCGCTCGTGAAAATAATTAAAGTTATATAGATAAAGGAGAAATAGACATGTCAGGACATTCAAAATTTGCGAACATTAAGCACAAAAAGGAAAAGAACGATGCGGCAAAGGGTAAAATTTTTACCATTATCGGAAGAGAAATTGCAGTAGCCGTTAAGGAAGGCGGCCCGGACCCTGCCAATAACTTTAAGCTTGCACAGGTAATCGCAAAAGCAAAGGCAAATAATATGCCGAATGATACGATAGAGCGCGGTATCAAAAAAGCAGCCGGAGATGGCAATGCGGTAAATTATGAGCATGTTACATATGAAGGTTATGGTCCCAATGGTATTGCAATCATTGTTGAGGCGCTTACCGATAATAAAAACAGAACAGCAGCTAATGTCAGAAGTGCATTTACAAAAGGCAACGGAAGTATCGGTACACAGGGATGCGTTTCCTTTATGTTTGATGAAAAAGGGCAGATTATCATTGACAAGGAAGAATGTGATATGAGTGCAGACGACCTTATGATGATTGCTCTTGATTCCGGTGCAGAGGATTTCAATGAGGAGGAGGACAGCTTTGAGGTAATTACGGCACCGGATGATTTTGATGCAGTATATAAGGCACTTCAGGATAATAATATTGCTATGGCAAGCGCTGAAGTTACGATGATTCCCCAAAATTATGTAGAGCTCACTGACGAAAATGCCATTAAGTTTCTTACAAAGACGCTTGATTTACTTGACGAAGATGATGATGTACAAGCAGTATATCATAACTGGGATGAGTAATTAAGCTGTAAAGAATACTATTCGCATTTGATAACAGTTTATCTCGACAACTTATGTATGGTCATACTGATAAAAGTTAGTGTGACTGAAACGATTGCCGTATTTTCAGATAATAGCCCTGAGGAAGCCTTGTATGTTCTTCGGGGCTTTGTTGTGCACAGCCCACGCAGAAGAAATATACCGCTAAAGCAGCCCATAGACCGCGCTGCGAGTAGGAGGGAAGGCCAGTCTCCTGTGCGTTTTTTTTGTATCATAATGGAGGATATGAATGGTAACAATAACAAATGAAAATTTTTCAATCTCGAAGATTTGCAAATCCGGTCAATGCTTCCGAATGAATGAAATGGAAGACGGCAGGACAGTAAGCTTGATAGCATACGGAAGATATATGGAAGTAACACAAGATGGGAATACCATATGCTTTGACTGTTCGTGGGAAGAGTATGACCGCATATGGAAAAAATACTTTGATATGGAAACAGATTACGCCGAAATTATGTCAGGTATTGATACAGAAGATGATTATCTGGTGTCGGCTGTAGAATACGGAAAAGGAATCAGAATACTGAATCAGGATTTGTGGGAAATGATTATATCATTTATTGTTTCACAGCAGAACAACATTAAAAGAATACGCAAATGTATCAGCCTGTTGTGCGAAAAATACGGAGAGAAAAAGGTCGCCGCAAACGGAATGGAATATTATGATTTTCCGACTCCTAAAGCACTTGCAGGTGCAGCGGTTGAGGATTTATATGCCTGCAATTTAGGATATCGAAGCAGGTATATTCATGAGACCGCAAACAGCATATTGCGTGGAGATGTCGATTTAGAGCTGCTGCAGCAGATGGATTATGATGCAGCAAAGACGGAATTGCTGAAGCTGTGCGGCATTGGCGAAAAAGTTGCTGACTGTATCTGTTTGTTTGCACTTCACAAAACAGATGCTTTTCCCAAAGACACACATATTAATAAAGTGCTGGCAACACAATATCAAGAAGGCTTTCCGTTTGAAAAATATGTTAATTATAGCGGAATCCTACAGCAGTACATTTTCTATTATGATTTAAATTTCCCCCTTCGTCCTGCTTGAAAACGATGGATTTGTTATAAAATGTAAAATAATAGTGTCAAGCATTTTTGAAAATGTCCCGAAAAATTTTAAACATTAGCCCCGTATACCTGGGGCTTGTTTTATTGTTTCCCTGGATAGTTCTTTGAAACTCTGCTATGGGAAGTTTTATCGGCTCCTCCGCAGTGATGATTAAA
>JAGAQJ010000059.1 GCA_017622845.1 Lachnospiraceae bacterium
CTATGAGAGTGGTATAATCATCTTGGAACTTCAACATAATGTGCCTCCTTTCATAGTGTGTCGTGATTTACAACTATAGGATAGCATATTTTGTTGAAGTTTTTCTATACCGACAATCAACTAGCACAACAGGTTAAATTAGTTTTCTTATATTTATTAAAGGGGAATTTATGGAACAGGCGTCGATAGTAGTTTTTGCAGCATTACTTTTGGTAGTTGTACTTGTAGTATTTTATGTACTTTATGGAGTTTCACACATGAAGGCACTCAAGTATTTGGGGGATTGGGATAAGGCTTGGATGGCATGGCTTCCTCCTCTTTTCAGTTACTATGCGCTTGCAGATGCAGCGTTAGATGGTGAGGGCAGCATGCAGCTTTCAGATTCCTTTGATGTACCAGCTTTGGCATTTAAGCTCTGGTATCCTATTGCACTTGCCGTTTCATTCATTCCGAGCGTAGGATTTATTCTTAACATCATTATGCATATTGTCTGCTTAGGCATTTGTTACACCAAGATATATGCAAGATTAGAACAGAGAGATGAGAGGGATGTAAAGACAATCGGATATGTATCGGGCTTTCTTCCGATTATCGCTGTGTACAGATTCTTCACAGGAAAGTATAATGAATTATAGGACATAGAATGAATAATCAGTAAAAATAAGGCAGGATTTCACTATGTATTTTATTTTTGATATGGACGGACTTATGTTTGATACTGAGAAAGTCTTTATTGAGGCATGGGATTATGCCGGAGAAAAAATCGGTATCGGAAAAGCCGGATATATGGTATATAAAACATTGGGCATGAATATTGCGGCTGCTTATCATATCTGGCAAGAGGAATTTGGCGACAGATATAAACAAGAGGAGTTAAGGAAACATACAAAGGATTTTTTGAAAAAATATTATGAAGAAAACGCAGTTCCCGTGAAACAGGGCTTGTATGTGCTGCTTGATTATTTACGCAGTATCAAATGTAAAATGGCTGTAGCATCTTCTTCTCCCCGGTGGGAAGTTGAGAAACATTTAAAAAATGCAGGAGTATCAGAATATTTTGTTGGTATGGTATGCGGTGATATGGTTGAAAATTCAAAACCGGCACCTGAAATTTATCTCAAAGCATGCGAAATATTAGGGGCAGTACCACAAGACTGCTTCGCGTTAGAAGATTCGAAGAATGGTTTATTATCAGCATACAGGGCAGGATGTAAGCCGATTATGGTTCCGGATTTATGGCTGCCGGACGAAGAAACATTGCAAATAATCGCAGCCCAATATGATAATTTGGAACAGGTGAAATGTGCTCTTGAAAATGGAGAATTATAAAATATTTATGTTGTATGAAACAGACAAAATCAAGATAGTAACAAGCAGATAGCAGGAATCGATAAAGGTGGGAAAATAAATTATGGGATTTAAGAAAAAAGAAAAAGTTTTAGAACAGGATTTGACTCAGAAGGCAGAGCGTCCGGGAATGGTTTTTATGATTCATCTATTGATGGAAGAAATGTGCGAAATGCCGGAAAAAGAATTTATGCATGAAATCATAAATAAGCATTTGGGAAAAACAGATTGTTTCTGCCACGATGAAAAAGTTGCCGGATTTGCACCGGAAAAATATAAAGTACATTTTGAAAAAGAAGATGCAGATATACCGCCTCAATTGATGATTATGGGGTGTATAGAGGGGCAGAATACGTTTATGGATGAGATTGCGAGAAGCCAGACATGGAACTGTCCTGAGAGCGAAGATATATTGGAAAAGTGTAATTATAGAGTGATAGCAACGGATGTGATGGCGGCCGGACTTGATTATAAAGACCGTGCAGAAATGCTGGTTGACTATATAGAAGCGCTGATGGAAATTTTTCCGTCTTGCCGAGCTGTTGTGTTTGAAAATTCGAAAAAAATGTTTACAAGGGAAGCAATTTTGAATTGTAAGATACCGAAAAAAGACCGTTTTATTTATTATGCCGTAAATGTAAGATTTTTTAATATTCAGGGAGGAAATGATATGCTAATTGATTCCTTGGGAATGAGTACATTATTTCTGCCGGATTTGCAGTATCATTTTCATGGAATGGACCCCAATGCCGTTGTTAACCATGCATATAATTTTCTCTCATACATATTTGATGCAAATAATCCGATAAAACCGCAGGACCATATAGATGGAATAAAAGATGGGAATATGAGCAGAGACGTTCAGTGGATTGTTCAATATGAAGAGTCATTGATTCAGCCGTTGAGAGAGGTAATAGATATCAATATGGGTGAATATGCAGCGGGTAAGAGATGATATGCTGCTGCATAAAAAGTAACAGTTCAGCCGTATAGATTATTTTAAGCAGGACGAAGGGCGGCAGTCCTATGCCGGGACAGGCAATTGGACTCCGAATGCGAATTTTCTAATGGGTGATGCTAAAGTTTTTAAATGAGTCCGCGACCGGACTCTACGCGCCATCCATGGACGCGTTTCGTCCTAAATCCGCGTCCATGCAGATTTTCGCTGATGTATCAAATAACCCATAAGAAAATATCAGCATTCTCCGCCAGCCTGTATCGGCATAGGACTGCCGACCTTCTGTGTACTGAAAACTGTTCCGTTTTCGTCCGGATGTTCATATAAAAATAAAAAAATTGCAAATAAGGCTTTACAAATAGAAAAAAATTTTTTATAATGTGGAAAGTGCAATATAGTAAATCAAAGCAACCAAAGGCGGTTCAATATAACGTTTTTTGGTTGCTTTTTTGTGTGATTTTGTCAGACAATAATATGAAGAACACGACAATTATCAGATAATCTGACAATATTCCCTTTTTCGTCGGTTTACAAGCAGAAAAATTGGGTGTATAATCGGCAAAAAGCTTTTGCAGAAGTAATCCGGTAACAGGAAGCCGAAGGCTGGACGGTTATCATATGATGTTGGATTACAGCAGTGAAGATATCAAAACTGTCAGATTAACACAAATTAAGTAGAGATAAGGAGAAGATGAGATGTTTGATGCAAAAATGAATGTCCCTGAAGCACCGCTTCACAGAGCAGAATTTGAACACGACAACTGCGGTATAGGCGCCGTTGTCAACATCAAAGGTACCAAGACACGTGAAACCGTGGAGAACGCTTTAAGAATCGTAGAGAACTTAGAGCACAGAGCTGGTAAGGATGCAGAAGGAAAGACCGGTGACGGTGTCGGTATTCTGGTTCAAATCTGTCACAATTTTTTCACGAAGGTTACCAAACCTCTTGGAATTGAGCTTGGCGGGGAGAGAGAGTACGGTGTCGGTATGTTCTTCTTTCCGCAGGATGAGCTTAAGAGAAATCAGGCAAAGAAGATGTTTGAAATCATCGTTGAGAAAGAAGGGCTTGAATTTCTGGGATGGCGTGAGGTTCCCTGTGTGCCTTCTGTTCTTGGTCATAAGGCGGTAGAGTGCATGCCATGCATTATGCAGGCATTTGTCAAGAAGCCTGCTAATGTGGAGAAGGGGCTTGCATTTGACAGAAAGCTCTACATCGCAAGACGTGTCTTTGAACAAAGCTCAGACAATACCTATGTTGTGTCCTTGAGCAGCAGAACGATTGTCTACAAAGGAATGTTCCTCGTGACACAGCTTAGAACCTTCTTTAAGGATTTGCAGAGCAGTGATTATGTCTCAGCTATCGCAATCGTACATTCACGTTTCTCTACAAATACAAATCCAAGCTGGGAGAGAGCGCATCCAAACAGATTTATCGTACATAACGGCGAGATTAACACCATCCGCGGTAATGTGGATAAGATGATTGCGCGTGAGGAGAACATGGAGTCCGAATTTCTGAGCCGTGAGTTCCACAAAGTGCTTCCTGTTGTAAATGCACAAGGCTCTGACTCGGCAATGCTGGATAACACGCTGGAGTTTCTTGTGATGAGTGGTATGGAGCTTCCGCTTGCCGTAATGATTACCATACCTGAGCCGTGGGCAAACAATAAAACGATGTCACAGTCCAAGAAGGACTTTTATCAATATTATGCGACAATGATGGAGCCGTGGGACGGTCCTGCCTCCATTCTTTTCTCAGACGGTGATATCATGGGAGCGGTGCTGGACAGAAACGGACTCAGACCGTCACGTTATTATATCACCTCAGATGACCAGTTGATTCTTTCCTCAGAGGTAGGTGTGCTTCCGATTGATGTAACCAAGATTGTGAAAAAAGACAGACTCCGCCCCGGTAAGATGCTTTTGGTTGATACAGTAAAGGGTGAGGTCATTGATGATGACACGCTCAAAGAGAAATACGCTAAGAGACGTCCTTATGGAGAATGGCTGGATTCCAACCTTGTAACCTTAAGGGAATTAAAGATTCCGAATGTGAGAGTTCCGGAGTTTTCTTATGAAGAAAGACAGCGCATGCAGAAGGCATTTGGTTATACCTACGAGGAATTAAAGACAAGTATTCTTCCGATGGCAAAAAACGGCAGTGAGAGCATTGGCGCTATGGGCGTTGACACACCGATTCCGGTATTGTCAAAGACACACCATCAGCTTTCTCACTATTTTAAGCAGCAGTTTGCACAGGTAACGAATCCGCCGATTGATGCAATCCGTGAGGAGGTTGTCACCTCTACAACCGTATATATTGGAAAGGACGGAAACCTGCTGCACGACACCGAAAAGAACTGCAACGTGTTGAAGGTCAATAATCCGATTCTCACAACAACGGACCTTTTAAAGATTAAAAATATGAAAAGAGAAGGCTTTAAGGTAGAGGTGATTCCGATTATCTACTATAAAAATACAAGCCTTGAGCGTGCGATAGACCGCCTTTACGTGGAAGTTGACCGTGCTTACCGTGAAGGTGTCAATATCATTATTCTTTCAGACCGTGGTGTGGACGAAAACCATGTAGCAATTCCTTCCTTACTTGCTGTGTCAGCAATGCAGAAGCATCTGGTTCGTACTAAGAAAAGAACAAGCGTGGCATTGATTATTGAGTCGGCTGAGCCAAGAGAGGTACATGACTTTGCAACATTAATCGGTTATGGCGCCTGTGCGGTGAATCCATATCTGGCACAAGAATCCATCAAGGAGCTGATTGACAATGGCATGCTTGACAAGGACTATCATGCAGCAGTTGATGATTATAATGATGCGATTCTTCACGGCATTGTGAAGATTGCCTCTAAGATGGGTATTTCGACGATTCAGTCTTATCAGGGTTCTCAGATTTTTGAGGCGATTGGTATTGATTCGGACGTCGTAAATAAGTACTTTACAAATACTGTCTGTAGAGTGGGCGGTATCACATTGCAGGATATCGCAAAAGAGTTTGATGACCTTCATTCACTGGCATTTGACCCTCTCGGACTTGCAACAGATTTGACGCTTGACAGTCCCGGACAGCATAAGGCGAGAAGCGGTGCGGAGGAGCATTTATATAATCCTGCCACAATCCATATGCTGCAGCAGTCTACCCAGAGGGGAGACTATGAGATGTTCAAGCAGTATTCTGCGATGATCAATGATGAGAATAGTGTGAGAAATATCAGAGGCTTGATAGACTTTAATTATCCTAAGAAGGGTATCTCGATTGATGAGGTAGAGAGCGTTGACAGCATTGTTACCAGATTTAAGACAGGTGCCATGTCCTATGGTTCTATTTCAAAGGAGGCACACGAGACGCTCGCGATTGCCATGAATATGCTTCACGGCAAGTCAAACTCCGGTGAGGGCGGCGAGGACTTAGACCGTATGGTGACAGGTCCTGACGGATTGAACCGCTGCTCTGCAATCAAGCAGGTAGCAAGCGGACGTTTCGGCGTTACAAGCAAGTATCTGGTAAGTGCACAGGAGATTCAGATTAAGATGGCACAGGGAGCAAAACCCGGCGAGGGCGGTCATCTCCCGGCAGGAAAGGTTTATCCATGGGTAGCTAAGACCAGACACTCAACACCCGGAGTAGGTTTGATTTCCCCACCGCCTCATCATGATATTTATTCGATTGAGGACCTTGCGCAGTTGATTTATGATTTGAAGAATTCCAATAAAGATGCAAGAATCAGTGTGAAGCTTGTTTCTGAGGCCGGTGTCGGGACTGTTGCAGCCGGCGTTGCAAAAGCAGGTGCACAGGTTGTATTGATTTCCGGTTATGATGGAGGTACCGGTGCAGCGCCAAAAAGCTCTATCCACAATGCAGGACTTCCCTGGGAGCTTGGTCTTGCTGAGACGCATCAGACCTTGATTCAGAACGGACTCCGCAGCAAAGTCCGCATTGAGACAGACGGTAAGCTGATGACAGGACGTGATGTTGCTATCGCTGCCATCCTCGGCGCAGAGGAATTTGGTTTTGCGACAGCTCCGCTTGTGACAATGGGCTGCGTTATGATGCGTGTATGTAACCTTGATACCTGTCCGGTAGGCGTGGCTACGCAGAATCCGGAGCTTAGAAAGCGTTTCAAGGGCAAACCGGAATATGTTATGAACTTTATGAAGTTTATCGCACAGGAGCTTCGGGAATACATGGCTGAGCTTGGCGTCAGGACAGTAGATGAGCTGGTTGGACGTACAGACTTATTAAAGATGAAGGAAGAGCTGCCGAAGGGAACTGTTAAGCTTGACCTGAGCCTCATTTTGAATAATCCTTATGTGAAAGAAAAGGCGGTATTTGATCCGAAGCAGGTATATGACTTTGAACTGGAAAAGACGCTTGACGAGAAAATCCTGCTGAAACAGCTTGGCAGTGCACTGGAGTTAAAGCAAAAGAGAAGTATTGAAGTCGATGTGACGAATACAGACCGCGCATTTGGTACGATATTCGGTTCTGAGATTACAAAGCGTTACTATAATACGCTTGAGGACGATACCTTCCGTGTACTCTGTAATGGTGCCGGAGGACAAAGCTTCGGCGCATTTATACCAAATGGTCTGACCCTTGAGCTTGTCGGAGATTCCAACGACTACTTTGGAAAGGGCTTGTCCGGCGGTAAGCTGATTGTATATCCGCCAAAGGGAAGCCGTTTCAAGCAGGATGAGAATATTATTGTCGGAAACGTAGCGTTGTATGGCGCTACCAGCGGTAAAGCATTTATCAATGGCGTGGCAGGCGAGCGTTTCTGCGTCAGAAATTCAGGCGCGATTGCAGTTGTTGAAGGTGTTGGCGACCATGGCTGTGAGTACATGACAGGCGGTCGTGTGGTTGTGCTTGGCGGTACCGGTAAGAATTTTGCTGCCGGTATGAGCGGTGGCATTGCATATGTCCTTGACGAAGACAATGACCTTTATATGAGAGTCAACAAAGAGATGGTTTCCATGAGTGAGATTACGAATAAATATGATGTGATTGAGCTTAAGGATATGATTAAAGAGCATGTTGCATATACCAACTCTGCAAAGGGTAAGGAAATTTTGGAGAACTTCGGAGAGTATCTGCCTAAGTTCAAGAAGATTATTCCTTATGATTATGACAGAATGTTAAAGACCATTGTACAGATGGAGGAAAAGGGACTTAGTGCAGAGCAGGCGCAGATTGAAGCATTTTATGCAAATACGCGCAAGTAAGAGTCACAGAATTGAAGAAAGGCAAGGTTATATAGAATGGGAAAGCCAACTGGATTTTTAGATTATGAGAGAAAAACCTCTGTGGCAGAATCGCCAAAGGAGAGAATCAAGCACTTTAACGAATTCCATGAGCATCTTCCTATGGAGGAGCAGCAAAAGCAGGGCGCCAGATGTATGGAGTGCGGTGTACCCTTTTGCCAGGCAGGCATGACGATTGCAGGGATGACCTCAGGCTGTCCCCTGCACAATCTGGTGCCGGAATGGAATGATTTGGTATATACGGGAAACTGGGAGCGTGCCTACAACAGACTGAAAAAGACAAACAATTTCCCTGAATTTACCTCAAGGGTATGTCCTGCACTCTGCGAGAATGCATGCACCTGCGGTCTGAATGGCGACGCAGTGGCAACAAAGGAAAACGAGTATGCGATTATCGAAAATGCATATAAGACGGGGCTTGCGGATGCAAAGCCGCCCAAGGTTCGTACGAACAAGACGGTAGCGGTTATCGGAAGCGGTCCGGCAGGTCTTGCGGTAGCAGACCAGTTAAACAAAAGAGGTCACAATGTCACTGTATTTGAGCGAAGTGACCGTGTCGGCGGACTTTTGATGTACGGGATTCCGAATATGAAGCTTGAGAAGCATATTATTGAGCGCAAAATTAAGGTGATGGAAGAAGAAGGCGTCAAATTCGTCACAAATACCGATATCGGAAAGGATGCTAAGTCCAAAAAGCTTGTGGAGGGCTTTGACAGGATAGTACTTGCCTGCGGAGCCTCTAATCCAAGAGATATCAATGCACCGGGAAGGGATGCAAAAGGTATTTATTTTGCTGTTGATTTCTTAAAGGGCGTGACAAAGAGCCTGCTTGATTCCAAGCTTGCTGATAATGCTTATGTATCTGCAAAAGGAAAGCATGTTGTGATTATCGGAGGCGGTGATACCGGAAACGATTGTGTCGGTACTTCCATCAGACTTGGTGCGAAGTCCGTAACGCAGATAGAAATGATGCCGAAGGCTCCGGACACCAGAGCAGCCAATAACCCATGGCCGGAGTGGCCGAAGGTCTGCAAGACCGATTACGGTCAGGAAGAGGCAATTGCCGTGTTCGGTCATGACCCTCGTATCTATGAGTCTACTGTCAAGGAGTTTATCAAGGATAAGAGTGGTAACCTTTGCGGTGTGAAGATTGTAAAGCTTACTTGGGAGAAAGACCCTGAAACAGGCAGAATGAACATGAAAGAGGTTGCAGGAAGCGAGCAGGTGCTTGAGGCACAGCTTGTACTGATTGCAGCAGGCTTCCTTGGCAGCCAGAAATATGTTACCGATGCGTTTAAGGTAGAGCTGGACGCGCGCACCAACGTAAAGACTGCACCCGGCAAATTCAAAACCAGCGCAGACAATGTATTTGTGGCAGGAGATATGCATACCGGGCAGTCTCTTGTAGTCAAAGCAATCCGGCAAGGACGCGAATGTGCAAGCGAAGTCGACGAAAGCCTGATGGGATACACAAACATGCTGATTCAATAGGCGATGCGAGGAGAGTCCATATACTTATGTAAAAGATAAGTATGTGGACTTTTTGGTGTACATAAAAAGCTGAACGATAGCTCATATTTTTGTTAAAATTTGATGAAATGTTCCGAATAATGTATTATAGTAGAAAATGAGAAAAATTATCAATAAAACCGAAATTAGTGAACAGCATCAGACGAAAAAAGTGTGATGACACAAAGGAGAGAGAATCATGACCTTAAAGGAATTACCGATAGGAAAAGCGGCGACTATCGTATCAGTAGGGGGTGAAGGCGCACTCAGACAGCATTTTCTGGACATGGGCGTGATACCGGGAGCAGAGATTGCCATGGTCAAGTATGCGCCCATGGGCGACCCGGCAGAGCTGATGATACACGGCTACGAGCTGACGCTGAGACTGGCGGATGCTGAAAAGATAGAGATCGAGCAGGTGCATGAGGCAAATGTACAGCAGACGGAGACAACTGACAATACATCAAAGCGTGCAACTAAAAAGACACATCACCCGGGCTTGGGTGAGGGAGGGAAGTATCATGTAAAAGCAGACGAAAACCCGCTTCCGGAAGGTGAGAGATTAACCTTTGCATTGGCAGGCAATCAAAACTGCGGAAAGACAACGCTGTTTAATCAGCTTACAGGCTCCAATCAGCATGTTGGAAATTTTCCCGGTGTCACAGTGGACAGAAAAGATGGCAGTATCAAAGGAAAGCCCAACACACTTGTGACCGACCTTCCGGGTATCTATTCGCTGTCGCCCTACACGAGCGAGGAGATTGTGACGAGACAGTTTATCTTAAACGAGCATCCCAAGGGAATCATTAATATTGTGGATGCCACGAACATAGAGCGGAATCTATATCTTACTATGCAGCTTTTGGAGCTGGATGTACCGATGGTTCTTGCGCTGAATATGATGGACGAGGTCAGGGAAAACGGCGGCTCCATCAGGGTAAATGAACTGGAAGAAATGCTGGGGATTCCGGTAGTTCCCATATCTGCTGCAAAAAACGAAGGAATTGACGAGCTGATAGACCATGCGCTGCATGTAGCGAAATATCAGGAAAGACCCGGAAGACAGGATTTTTGTGAAGCGGATGATCACGGCGGAGCAGTGCACAGATGTCTTCACGGCATTATGCATCTGATTGATGACCATGCAAAGACAGCAGACATTCCGGTCAGATTTGCAGCCTCCAAGCTTGCAGAGGGAGACCAGCGTGTGCTGGACAGATTGAATTTGGATGCCAATGAGCAGGAGATGCTCGGGCATATCATACAACAGATGGAAAAGGAACGCGGTTTAGACAGAGCGGCAGCAATTGCAGACATGCGTTTCTCTTTTATCAACAAAATATGCAGGGAAACCGTGATTAAACCAAAAGAAAGCAAAGAGCATGCAAGAAGCGCCAGAATAGACAGAATATTGACAGGAAAATATACTGCCATTCCATCGTTTATCGTGATTATGGCAGTGATATTCTGGCTTACCTTCAATGTGATTGGAGCATGGCTGTCGGGAATTTTGGAGCTGCTGATTGGATATCTGACAGACCTTACAGCGATGGCAATGCAGGCAGGCGGAGTCAATGAGGTGCTTCAATCACTGATTATCGATGGAATCTTTAACGGAGTCGGAAGCGTGCTGAGCTTCCTGCCGACGATTGTGACCCTGTTTTTCTTCTTATCGATGCTTGAGGATAGCGGGTATATGGCACGAGTGGCATTTGTGATGGACAAACTCTTGAGAAAAATCGGACTCTCAGGACGAAGCATCGTTCCGATGCTGATTGGCTTTGGCTGTACTGTGCCCGGAGTTATGGCAAGCAGAACACTGCCGTCAGAGCGTGACAGAAAGCTCACAATTATGCTGACGCCCTTTATGAGCTGTTCTGCGAAGCTGCCGATTTATGCGTTTTTTACGGCTGCATTTTTCCCTGGTAATGGCGCCGTTGTGATGGTCGGCTTATATTTTATCGGAATTTTTGTCGGAATCCTTTCTGCGCTTGTGATGCGCAGATTCCGGTATCGTGGGGAGGCGGTGCCTTTCGTTATGGAGCTTCCCAATTACCGCATGCCCGGAGCCAAAAACGTGGCACAGCTTTTGTGGGAGAAGGCAAAGGACTTTCTGCAAAAGGCATTTACTGTGATATTCGTTGCAACGATTGTGATATGGTTTTTACAAACCTTTGATATCAAATTAAATGTAGTTACTGACTCTAAGGATAGTATCCTTGCAATGGCTGCCGGAGTGATTGCACCTGTGTTTGCTCCGCTGGGCTTTGGGGACTGGAGGATATCGACAGCGCTTATTACGGGCTTTATGGCAAAGGAAAGCGTTGTGTCAACATTGTCCGTACTGTTTGGAGATACAGCAAATCTCATGGCGGCAGTCACACCGTTAACGGCAGGAAGCCTCTTGGTATTCTGCCTGCTTTATACACCGTGTGTGGCGGCTGTCGCTTCGGTGAAAAGAGAGCTGGGCGGCAAGTCGGCAGCTCTCATGGTAATTGGACAGTGTGTGATTGCATGGGTCTGCGCGTTTGCAGTCAGACTTGCAGGACTGTTGATTTGGGGCTGAAACAGCAGCAAAATACATAAAAGATTTTATGCAATTTTCATAAAAAAACAGGGTGAAATCAGTACTGATTTACGATAATCACGAAATTGGAAAAAGTTATTGACGAAGCAAAATAAAAGTGATAAAACCGTTTTTAGAAAATGAAGGTACTAAATAAGAAGAAGGAGAGAACCAAAGATGTTAAAAAAATTGAACAGCTTGAAACTGAAGCAGAAAATTAATTTTGGCTATCAGGTAGTTATCGGATTCATGGTACTATCCGGCGTTATCAGTATTGTGGGACTGGGTATTTTGTTCGGCAGTCTCAACAGCTATATAAATGGTTCGCAAAGAGCGGATATTGCTGTAAAGATGTGCAGGATTGACATTAATATTGCAGCGAGAAATATCCGCGAGATGGTATTGAATGATGATACTTCAAGCTACGAAAAGTATAAGTCAGATGTAGAGACCTATCTGACAGATGTAGAAACAGAGTTAGCTGCGCTGAAGGAAACAGGATTGATCGACAGGGAGCTTTATGAAAGATATTCAGAGGCGTTGAATAACTGGGAAACGATTGGATATGAAATTATTGATAGAATCGAAGCAGGAGACAGAGAAGCCGCAACGGATATGATCCTGACAGAGTGTGTTCCGGCGCTTGATGAGGTGGTAACGATTTCAAGGGAAATTGACAGCCAGACAAATGAACTCAAAGAGAATGCGATTCGGAACAGTCAGGTAACTTTTTGGGGAATTTTGGCATTAATTGTTGTGTTTATTGTCATTGCATGCGTGCTTGCGTTCAAGATTGGCAAAATCATTGTTGTTTCTATCACGGAGCCTCTATCTGAGGTGGAAAATGTGGCAAAGGAGCTGTCAGCAGGAAATCTGCACATTAATATTGAATACCATTCTTCCGATGAAATCGGAAGCCTTGCCCACAGCCTGAGAAAGTCTGTTCGTATTTTAGGTTCTTATGTAGATGACATTTCAAGGTCCATGACGGAATTTTCTAACGGCAATTTTGTTGTAGAGCCGGAGGTAGAGTGGAAGGGTGACTTTAAGGGAATTTTAGATGCCTTTCTGTTGTTTGAGAAGAGCATGGCAGATACCGTAAAGGGCATTCAAAGAGTGGCTGATCAGGTTAAGAGCGGTTCCGATCAGGTTTCCGACAGTTCTATGGATTTGGCTCAGGGCGCTACAGAGCAGGCAAGCATTACTGAGGAATTGGCAGCAACGATTGAGACGGTATCCGATCAGGTTTCCAAAAATGCAAAGAGCGCCAAAAATATCAGCAGCAAGGTAGAGAATGTAGGAGCAGAGATTGTACACGGCAATGAGAAGATGAAAGAAATGGTACAATCCATGCGCGAGATTGACGAGTCCTCTAAGGAAATCGGAAAGATTATTGCAACCATTAATGATATCGCATCACAGACAAATCTCCTGGCATTGAATGCTTCTATTGAGGCAGCAAGAGCGGGAGAAGCAGGAAAGGGATTTGCCGTCGTAGCCGATCAGGTTTCCATACTGGCAGCGCAGAGTGCAAATGCAGCAAAGGAATCAACCATATTGATAGAGTCTTCTGTTAAGGCTGTGGAGAAAGGTATGGTCATTGCGGACGATACTGCAAAGCAGCTTGAAAATGTTGTGGCAGGCTCTAAGATTATCACAGAGGATGTCAACGGTGTTGCAATGGCTCTGGAGGCTCAGGAAGAGTCCTTCAAGCAGATTAATGCAGGCGTAGAGCACATTAATGATGTTGTGCAGACAAATTCCGCAACCTCTGAAGAGTGTGCGGCAGCAAGCCAGGAGATGAACAGCCAGGCAAACATGCTTGACAGCCTGATCCGCAAATTTAAAGTTGCAAAATTTAAGGATTAACAATTGAATCAATACATATATAAAAAACGAGCAGGGAATTTTCCGCTGCTCGTTTTTTATATATGTATTGATTTTAACCCATCACAACTTCAACAGTTACATCGGATTTTCCGGCTTCAAATGGAATAATGCAGCCGTCAACCTTTACACCGTCTACAGTCATGGAAGCTACGCCCTTCTGGACGTTGTCCGGATTTTTCACATTGATGTGATATACGACATCTCTGAAACGTCTGGTCAGCTTGAAATCGCCGAAATCTGCAGGCACGCATGGATTGATGCTCAGTCCCTTGTGCGTAGGATATACGCCAAGGATATACTGTGAAATATTGGTGAAGGTCCATGCAGCAGTACCGGTAAGCCAGCTGTTCTTAGCCTCGCCATGATACTTTGCATCGCGTCCTGCGACCATCTGGGAATAAACATACGGCTCAGTCCGATGGATTTCACTGATATCCTCCACATAGGCAGGACAGGTCTTCTGATAAATTTCAAATGCTCTGTCACCGCGTCCAATCACTGTTTCAGCGATAGAAACCCAAGGGTTGTTGTGGCAGAAGATACCGGCATTTTCCTTGTATCCGGGCGGATAAGAGGAGATTTCGCCAAGCTCGACATGATATCTGGTGTAGGCGGGCTGTAAGATCATCACGCCGTATTTGGTATCAAGCCGCTCCTTTACCGAATCAAGCGCTTTTTCGGCCAGACCCTCCTTAACACCGATTCCGGCAAGCACGCAGAAGCCTTGCGGCTCGATATAGATTTGACCTTCTTCACATTCCTTGGAACCTACCTTATGGCTGTATGCGTCGTATGCCCTCACAAACCATTCGCCGTCCCAGCCATCCTTAAGAACAGCATCATACATGGCAGCTACTTCAGCCCGTGCGCGTTCAGCTTCCGCAGTATCTCCAAGCAATTCCGCAAGCTGTGCGTATTCTTCGCCGTATTTTACAAACATTCCGGCAATGAATACGGACTCTGCAACCGGTCCCTCGCTTGGACCAAAGGTCTGGAAGGATTCGCCCGGATGCTCAGAGAAGCAGTTCAGGTTCAGGCAGTCATTCCAGTCGGCGCGGCCAATCAGCGGCAAATTGTGAGGACCCTTGTGGTTTACGATATAATCAAACGAACGCTTTAAATGCTCCATCAGAGTAGTAGCGGCATTCATGTCATTATCGTAAGGCACCATTTCCTTCAGAATAGATAAATCGCCTGTCTCGCGGACATATGCACTGGTGCCTGCAATCAGCCACAACGGGTCATCGTTAAAGCCGCTTCCGATGTCGGAATTGCCTTTCTTGGTGAGCGGCTGATACTGGTGATAAGCGCTTCCGTCCTGGAACTGTGTCGAAGCGATATCAATGATACGTTCTCTTGCGCGGTCGGGAATCAGATGCACGAAACCAAGCAAATCCTGGCAGGAATCACGGAAGCCCATTCCGCGTCCGATGCCGGACTCATAGTAAGAAGCGGAACGGCTCATATTGAAAGTTACCATGCACTGGTACTGATTCCAGATGTTAACCATTCGGTTCACCTTATCATTGGAGGACTCAACCACATAACGGCTAAGAAGTTTTTCCCAGTATGTATTCAGCTCTGCAAAAGCTTCCTCAACAGCAGCGTCAGTGCTGTACTTTGCAATCATTGCATTGGCGGGCTTTTTGTTTATGATATTTGGAGCCTCGAACTTTTCTTCCGCAGGATTTTCCAGATATCCAAGCAGAAATACATATGATTTTTCCTCGCCGGGAGCAAGTGTGATGTTAATCTGGTGGGCAGCGACAGGCGACCAGCCGCTTGCCATGGAGTTTGTGCACCTGCCTGCCATAACAGCATCCGGCTTATCAGCGCCGTTGTAAGTGCCGATAAAGCTTTCACGGATGGTATCAAATCCGTCCACTTGTGTGTTTACGGTATAAACAGCATAGTGGTTGCGTCTCTCGCGGTACTCGGTCTTGTGGTAGATGGTGGAACCGATGACCTCAACCTCTCCGGTGCTTAAGTTTCTCTGGAAGTTTCTGGAATCATCATCGGCATTCCACAGACACCATTCTACATAGGAGAAAAGGGTAAGCGTTTTTTCGGTATCTGCGTTATTTTTTATCTTAATCTGTGAAATCTCACAGTTGTCATTCATAGGTACGAACGTAAGGACAGAAGCCTGCACTTGATTCTTGGATGAAGTAAAACGGCTGTAGCCGATGCCGTGGCGGCATTCATAGGAGTCAAGCTCAGTCTTCGTGGGCTGCCAGCCCGGATTCCAGACAGTGCTGCCGTCTTTGATATAGAAGTATTTACCGTTTGTATCATAAGGAACATCGTTGTAACGGTAGCGTGTAAGTCTTAAGAGCTTGGCGTCCTTGTAAAAGGTATAACCGCCGCAGGTATTGGAAATAAGAGAGAAGAACTCCCTGCAGCCCAGATAGTTAATCCATGGGAGCGGAGTTTTGGGTGTTGTAATGACATACTCACGGTTGTTGTCATCAAAGTATCCGAATTTCATGATTCAATTCTCCTTTACAATTTACTGATTAACGGGCTCAAACCCTGATAGAAACACGAAAACGTTTAAGCCCGGTTGATATCTTTAATTTATCATATAATATGAGGCAAATACAAGGTAAAAATTAGAGAATTTATATATTATAATCTAATGATTGCAGATATTTTTCGGACAGAAGGCAAAATGAAGGCTCAAAACCGCAAAATCTTCGATATCGTTTTAGTCTGCACCGTAAAATATGCAGCTTTAAACAACCCGAAATAGTGCGAAAGTACCAAAAATATAGCAGCAAGAATCAAAAACAAAAGTAAAATTCTACATAAAATTTTAAAATGGTATTGCAAAAATATACAAGTTGTTGTATGATAAAGATACGTAAACGATTAAGATAATAAAAGGCATTAGAAATATTGACTTTCTCTGATTGAAAGGAGAATATTATGGTTTCCATGAAGGACATAGCCGCTGCATGCGGAGTGTCGGTTGCTACGGTTAGCAAGGCTTTAAATAATCATAGTGATATTGGCGCGGAGACCAGAAAAAGGGTCAGGAATGCTGCAAAAGAACTGGGTTATCACCCGAATTTGTCAGCCAGGGCGCTAAAGACTAATAAGTCCTATAATCTCGGCGTTTTGTACAAGGAGGAATCCGGCAGCGGACTGACACATGATTACTTCTCGCAGGTGCTTGAAAATTTCAAGAACACAGCAGAGCATGAAGGGTATGATATTACTTTTTTAAGCAATTCCAAGTCGCGCAAGGACAGAATGTCATATTTGGAACATACCATCTACAGAGGAATGGACGGCGTAATGATAGCGATAGCTGATTACAAGGATCCTGAAGTTTCGGAGCTTCTGCGCAGTGATTTGCCGGTTGTTATTGTTGATTATGTGTTTAACGGCAGGATATCGATTCTGTCAAATAATATACTGGGCATGGAAATGCTGCTGTCCTATATCTATGAGCAGGGACACAGGGATATCGCTTACATATACGGTGAGGAATCGATGGTCACGACCAACAGGGTTTCGGCCTATTGCAAGTTTTTGGAAGAGAAAAGGATAGCAGTCCGGGATGAGTTTCTTCAAAAGGGTAGATACAGAGATCCTTACACGGCAGGAGTGATTACTGCTAAGCTGCTGGCGATGAGGAATCCGCCGAGCTGCATTGTGTATGCAGATGATTTTTCAGCGATAGGCGGCATGAATGTGATTAAGAATAAAGGGCTTCAGATACCAAAGGATATATCGATAGCGGGATTTGACGGTATCATGATGGCATCACAGCTTGAACCCAAGCTGACAACCTATCGGCAGGACACTGTTGGAATAGGGCGCCTGGCAGCAGAAAAGCTTATCAGCCTGATTGAAAACCCCAGGGCAACGCCCATCAGCCATTATGTGATGGACGGAGAACTGATAAAGGGCGGTTCCGTGGCGGAAATCAAACGGATTTCCGGTTAACATGTTATGAGACTGCATCTGAGACTTATGAGAAAGATGCGGTTTGATAAATAAAACTATTTAATTAAGGGAGGATTTACAAAATGAAGAAAAAGGTAATCAGCATTTTATTGTCAACAGCCATGATTGCAACAGTCCTTGGCGGATGCGGCAGCTCATCAGAGACAACTGATGCACCGGCAGCAGACACCGCTGCACCTGCAGAGACAACGGCGGCAGCAGAAACAACAGACGGGGACACGGCAGGCGATGCTTCAGCGCTTGCATATGCAGGCGAGCTTGAGATTATGCACTATTCTACATCAGAGGAATCACAGGGAAATGGTGGTTCCGACGGATTCCGTACCGTCCTTGCTGATTGGGATGCAGCTCATCCGGACATCACATTGACACAGAATATTCTTGCAAATGCGGAGTACAAGACACAGATTGCAACACTTGCAGCAGCAGATGATTTACCGGATGTATTCTTATTACAAGGTATGAATACGATTGAGTGGGCAAAGCAGGGACTTGTATTAGACCTTACAGATACCATCAAGTCTTCACCTTACTATGCAGACTACAATACAGCTTACTTCACACCGTTTACAACAGAGGATAAGATTTATGGTTTCCCCTGTCTGACAGGCGGTACCTGTACGGTTGTTATCTATGACAAACAGATGTGGAAGGATGCGGGCTATGATACATTCCCTTCTACATGGGAGGAAGTAGAGGCAGCTTCTGAGTACTTCAATGGTCAGGGCATCACAACTGTTGCATTTGGTAACGGCGGTAAGTGGCAGGCAAATTCAGACTTTATGTCTACACTTGGTAACAGATATACAGGTCCGGAATGGTTTGCAAGCCTGATTGCAAAAGATGGCGCTTCCTTTGAAGACCCTGAGTTTGTAGCTGCATTGGCAGAAACACAGAGATTATTTACAGAAACAAGCATTTTCAATCCTGATTACAATGCAGTAACAAATGAAGATGCACGTGAGTACTACATTGCCGGAACTGCAGCAGCATTTATCGGCGGTAACTGGGATGAATCCTACATAGCAGCAACCCTGCAGGAGTCTGATCCTGATAAGTGGGCAAATATCGGCTTTGCTGTTCTGCCGCAGCCGGCTGACGCAACAAAGGCTCCGACCTCACAGAACATTGGTCTGGGATATGCAGTAGCAATCAATTCGAAGGTAGCTGAAGACCCTGATAAGCTGGCAGCAGCAATTGACCTTGCAGAGTATATTACAGGACCGGAATTCTCTACCTTTGTAGCTGAGAAGTATGCACTTGGCGGACTTACAAAGGTTGCAGATGTTGACCTGAGCGGATTTGACCAGATTACACAGGATTTCTACAATTGGTCATATGTTGATACAGAGACATGCGAAATTTATGACTCATACATCAACAGCGCAGTTTGGGATGTATTCAATACAGATTTACAGGACCTTATGAACGGCGACAAGACACCTGAGGAAGTAGCTGCAAATGCACAGGCTGCATACGAAGCAAATTACTAATTAATAATCTAATAAAGCTTTGTGAAATTTAGGAATGGTTATACGGAATATGCACAGGTTGTATATTCCGTATTCCATATAAATGAATCATTTTCGGTTTATTTCTATAGAAAGAACAGGGGGAAAAGGGTCATGCTTAGAACGATTAAACCCAAGGGCTGGGTAGTAGCTTTATACCTTTTGGTTCCGGTAGCGCTGTTTGTATTTACGGTATTTATGCCATTGATTACGGCGCTTGTATACAGCTTTTTTGAATGGAAGGGTGGACCTAACAAGACATTTATCGGACTTGAAAACTATGTGACTCTCATTCATGATGCAACCTTTTGGGAGTCATTTTGGCATAATATATATCTGGTAATCGTATGTATCATCGGGCAAATCGGAATTGCATTTGTGCTGGTGCTTTTGATTAACTCAAAGTATGTTAAGCTCAAAGGCATTCATCGTACCTTTGGATTTTTTCCAAGCACGATAGCAGCCGTATGCATCGGTCTTATCTGGAACATGATTTATCATTATCAGTATGGTATTATTAACTGGTTTTTGAAACTGATTGGCAGACCTGATTTGTGTAAGGTGTGGCTGAATGAGCCTGATTTGGTAATGCTTTTGGTAAGCATACCGCTGATTTGGCAGTATATCGGATATTACATGGTTATTATCATGTCGGCAATCGCTTCTATCGATACGGAAATTTTTGAGAGTGCGGAGATAGACGGCGCCAATGGCATACAGAGAGCGTTTTACATTGTGCTTCCGCTGATTAAAAACACCATGATTGTATGTCTGACCTTGTGCATTGCAGGCAACATGAAGGCCTTTGACAACATTTATGTCATGACGGCAGGCGGTCCGGGTACTTCCTCAATGGTTATGGCGATGTATGGATATCAGATATCCTTTAATCAGTCCAACATGGGATATGGAAGCTGCATTTCGGTAGGAATTTTTGTGCTGTCACTGCTTGTAATCGGCGGCTCACAGAAATTGCTGAACACATTAACAAAAGAAAAGGATTGAGGAAGGAGGTTCATAACATGGCAGAAGCAAATAAAAGTCAGGAGATAAAGACACATAAAGTAAAGGATGCCGTTCTTACTGTAGTCCTCAATCTGATATTGATTATATTTTCCCTTACCTGTATCTACCCCCTGGTGTGGATGTTTTATTCCTCTCTCAAGGAAAAACGGGTATTCAACGCGGATATTATCGGGCTGCCGAAGGAGCCTACGCTTATCAATTATATCAGAATCCTCACAAACTCTGATTATCATCTTGGAGAGTCTATGATGAACAGTGTGCGGACAACGTTGCTCTCTGTAATTCTCATTGTTTTGTTTGGCTTTATCGTAGGATATATTCTTGCGAGAGTAAAATTCAAGGGCAACAGAGTCCTTTATGTTATGTTCCTGATGGGCATGCTGATTCCGATTCACTCACTGCTGGTACCGATCTATGTGGTATTTAACAGGGTAGGAATCTCAAATAAGTGGTTTACATTATTGTTCCCGTATGTATCCTTTGGACTGCCGCTTGCAATCTTTCTGGTAGAGGGATTTGTGAAAGGAATACCGGTAGCGCTTGAGGAGGCAGCGGCAATTGATGGAAGCAGCTTTTCGCGAACGCTTTGGAGTATTATTCTTCCAATCTGCAGACCGATTTTGACTACAATAGCTATTATATCTACCTTTGGCAACTGGAATGAGTTTTCTTTTGCATTGGTTTTGATTAAGAATCAGGCACTACAGACAGTACCGCTGGCGCTGACACAGTTTAAGGGGCAGTTTGCATCTGATTATCCCAAACAGATGGCGGCCATGCTGATTACGATGGCACCGATTGTGATTCTCTACTTTGCATTCAGCAAGGAAATTATCAAGGGAATGGTAGCCGGCGCCGTGAAGGGCTGACAATCAATACAGAAGGCAATCCGGAAGGGGCGCCTTCTTTTTTTGCGCTTTTGTAAACGGAGGGTAAATGAAAGGGATATATTTTTGTAAATTTTATACTTCGTTAATTTACCTTATCGGCTTCGTATGATAGGATAAGTATAGAAAACAGTGGATTGCGGAGCAGTTTTGCTGTGTAATGTCAGCAAAACGCTCCGGGTAAATACACCTGAATAGAAAGGGAAGGTAAGGCGGTCATGTATGGCAGGAATTTTGTATGATGCCAGACGCATAAAGGCGTACGAAGGTCTTTTGGCGCTTGGAGAGCTTGCAGGCGAGTCAAATCAGTGGTGCGATTTGCTTTGGGAGGAGCTTGTGTTTGATCAGGAGCTGTTTGAGGAGCTTGTATTTTATCTGGAGCATCATTACCTTAAGGACGCAGTGCACTGCGAAGGCTATGGGCTGACAGATTTGTATATATGGCAGATGAATCAATATAATATTATTGGCGATTCGGGGAAAAACACAGATGCCTGCAATAAAGACAGGATGGTGCTCAAGGCATTTAAGGATATGATTGAAATGAAAAAAGAGCCTGCGCCGTATATCAGGAAGATGACAATGGGCAGGGGAATGGATCGGGCTTAATGAATTGGTTGGAGGTTTTCTATGAACTGTGAGGAATTTTTGAGGCAGTTTCGTGAGGCTCTCGATGGGAAAGTATCGGAGCAGATTATACAGGATAATGAGAATTATTACAGGGCATATATTCATAATCAGACAGCAGGAGGAAAAAGTGAATCAGAGGTGCTTAAGCTTCTTGGAGAGCCGAGGCTTCTGGCAAAGACAATAGAAGAGAGCAGTAAATTTGCGTCAGGCGGCAAGGACGGCGGACAAAGCAGCTATGGCGGTTATTACGCATCTGACAGCAGCAGTGAGTATGAGTATACGGAGCCGGGTAACAAAAAGAAGAGAAAGCTTTCGGACTGGCTGATAACAATTGGCGTGATTGTGGTGATTCTTTTTTTGATGACAGTTGTTTTCCGTGTATTTGCATTCCTCGCGCCGGTAATTATTGCAGTGATTGCAGGAGGCGTTTTATGCCGGCTTATTCGGAATTGGTTTGACAGATAGCGGTTTATGTAAATAAGCAGACGTGCAATGCATTCCCCTGTTCGATGTACAACAACTGACCAATATAGTCAAAAAGTAAAAGAAAAAACAGAAGAAAATGAAAAATGACCGCTTACGGTCATTTTTCATTAAGGGGAGTATAAATAATTAATATATAAGGGTTGTAAAGAGGATTGAAGGAGTATCTCTTTACTGATTTCAGTATAACAATTATGACCTTAAAGGTCAATAGATTTCTGAAAATAAAACCTAACAAACAATAATTGTCAGTTTTGGGCAGTGTTTCCAATGTTAACATGATATGTAAATGAAAAGTAAGGTATAAAAATGTGCATTTGTGCAAATCATAATTGCGTAGCATGAAACATTTGCTGGTGACAGGCACATACAGATGCATGTCATAATAAGGGAGCAGATTCCCGTAATCATTGGAGGTAACATTATGTCTGGAACAAACAACAACTACGAGCAGAACAAGACCAATAACAGCTATCAGAACTCACAGAATTCCCAGAACTCACAGAATTCTAACAGCACAAAGAACAGCACTTCCGAGAACGCTCAGAAGAACTGCAGAAACACTACAAATAATACTGGTACAAATAACGGCTACAACAACAGCACAAAGAACAGCAGCAGCAATAAATAATTGCAGCAGCAGGAAGAAGGCAAGGCTTGGTAGCAGGCTTTGCCTTTTTCGGCTTCATTTCATTGATTTTCTTGCTTTCTTTTATTATAATCAATATAATGCAACTTAGCGAAAGGAAAATGGAGAATGATTTTATGAAAAGATATGAGTTGATTGCCCCTTGTCATTTCGGGCTGGAGGCGGTTTTGAAGCAGGAGGTTACAGAACTTGGTTATGATGTGACACAGGTAGAGGACGGCAGGGTAACCTTTATCGGTGATGACGAAGCGGTATGCCGTGCGAATATCGGGCTTCGAACAGCGGAAAGAATCCTGATTAAGGTAGGAAGCTTCCGGGCGGAAACGTTTGACGAGCTTTTTGAGGGCACCAAAGCGCTTGCATGGGAGGAGTTTATACCCTCTGATGGAAAATTCTGGGTTGCAAAGGCAGCAAGTGTGAAAAGCAAACTTTTTTCTCCATCAGATATCCAGTCCATTATGAAAAAAGCAATGGTGGAGCGGCTGAAACAGGTGTATCATATAAACTGGTTTAGTGAGGAAGGACAGAGCTTTCCGGTCAGAGTATTTCTTATGAAGGATAATGTGACAGTCGGTCTTGACACAACCGGTGAGTCATTACATAAAAGAGGGTACCGCAGATATACGGCAAAAGCGCCAATTGCAGAAAATCTTGCGGCAGCGCTGATTATGCTGACTCCCTGGAGAGGAGACAGAATTCTTGCAGACCCCTTTTGCGGCAGCGGAACCATACCGATAGAAGCAGCACTGATGGCGGCGAACATTGCTCCCGGCATGAAAAGAGGCTATACGGCACTTAAGTGGCAGCATTTGATTGACAAGAAGGTCTGGGACGACTGCTACGAGGAAGCCAGAGAGATGGTAGATATGTCAGTACAGGTAAATATCCAAGGCTTTGATAATGATGAAGAGATGATAAGGATAGCAAAGCAAAATGCACGCCTTGCAGGTGTTGAACAGATGATTCGTTTTGAGACACAGGATATAGGGGAATTGTCGCATGATGGGAAATACGGCTTTATCATAACCAATCCTCCGTATGGGGAAAGGCTGGAAGACAAGGAAAAGATACCGCCGCTCTATAAAAAAATCGGTGAACGGTTTAAGCTGCTGGACACATGGTCTCTTTATCTGATAACCTCCCATGAAGGTGCAGAAAAGGATATCGGCAGAAAAGCGGATAAGAACAGAAAATTATACAATGGAATGATGAAAACGTATTATTATCAATTTATGGGGCCGCGTCCGCCCAAAAATAAATGATATCACTGTAAAGGAGAAAGATATGAAGGCTCAAAAAATAGTATTTGCGACAGGAAATGCAGGAAAAATGAAGGAAATACGCATGATTATGGCAGACCTTGGTCTTGAAATACAATCCATGAAGGAAGCCGGCGCTGCTGTCGAAATTATTGAGAATGGAAAAACATTTGAAGAAAATGCGATGATTAAGGCATCAGCAATTGCGCAGGAGCTGCATAAGCGCGGTGAACAGGCAGTCGTGCTTGCAGATGACTCAGGACTTGAGATTGATTATCTGAATAAAGAACCGGGAATTTATTCAGCCAGATATATGGGGGAAGATACCTCCTATACGATAAAAAATGCAAATCTGATACAGCGGCTTGAGGGCGTTCCTGATGAAAAGCGTACAGCGAGATTTGTGTGTGCAATTGCAGCAGTTCTCACGGATGGCAGAAGCTTCGTCACTAAAGCAGCGGTTGAGGGAAGAATAGGGTATGAAGAAAAGGGAGAGAATGGATTCGGCTATGACCCGATTTTTTATCTGCCGGAATATGGCATGTATTCTGCAGAGCTTTCTCCTGAAGAAAAGAACCGTATCAGCCATAGAGGAAAGGCGCTCAGGGAAATGAAAGAAATACTTGCATCAGAGCTGTAAGGTGCGATAGGGGAAAGATATGATGAAAATACTGATTGTCAGTGACACGCACAGAAAAAATGATAATTATATGAAGGTACTGCAGAAGCTTGGAAAATTGGATATGGTCATACACCTTGGAGATATTGAGGGAAGTGAGTGCATAATCCAGAAGGCGGCTGGCTGTCCGGTGGAGATGGTGGCAGGAAATAATGATTTTTTTTCTGATTTACCATCAGAAAAGACTTTACAAATAGGCAGGTATTGTGTTATGATAACACACGGTCACAGATATTATATCGGCATGGGAAATGAGATGCTCAAGAAAGAAGCGATTGCCCGTGGAGCCGATATTGTGATGTATGGACATACGCACAGACCAGTGATAGACATTTCAGATGAAATTATAGCCATTAATCCGGGAAGCCTGTCTTATCCGCGGCAGGATAATAAAAAGCCTACATATATTGTGATGGAACTGGATAATAACGGAAAGGCAGACTTTCAACTGAACTATGTTGATTAAGTAACGACATGTTGATACAAAAAAATAAAAAAACTTTGAAAAAGGTGTTGACACAGCTATAAAAGTTATGTATAATAATATTCGTCGCTGTGAGAGATGAGACGATAACAATACATAACGGGGTGTGGCTCAGCTTGGCTAGAGCGCCTGGTTTGGGACCAGGAGGTCGCAGGTTCGAATCCTGTCACCCCGACTGTGCAACTGTTTTATATATGCGGGTGTAGTTCAATGGTAGAACACTAGCCTTCCAAGCTAGATACGTGGGTTCGATTCCCATCACCCGCTTCGCAGAAGCAATTGCTTTTGCTGAATGTGTTCGTAGCTCAGCTGGATAGAGCAACGGCCTTCTAAGCCGTGGGTCGGGGGTTCGAATCCCTTCGAGCACATTTTGTGTGAGAAGTCACACAGGATAAAGGCGAAGAAGCCCTAGCATAATTAACATGGTGGGTATGGCGCAGTTGGCTAGCGCGCCAGATTGTGGCTCTGGAGGCCGAGGGTTCGAGTCCCTTTACCCACCCTTTACTGGGCTATCGTCAAGCGGTAAGACACAAGATTTTGATTCTTGCATTCGCTGGTTCGAATCCAGCTAGCCCAGCTTACTTTGCGAAATATCGCATAAGATACGTTCTTATGGATATCATATAAATACGGGCCATTAGCTCAGGTGGTAGAGCACTTGACTTTTAATCAAGTTGTCCGGGGTTCGAGTCCCCGATGGCTCACGAACGAAAAACCTTGAATTTTCAAGGTTTTTTTATTTTGTTTCAAAATAAAAAAATCCCTATAAACGGTGAAAAACACAAGGTATAGGGGTTACCTTGTGCTTTTCTGTTAAAGGGAAAAACAATCGGAAAGACGATTGATTTTGGCAATATTCATCGTTTTAGGAAATCCTAAAACTTAATAATATAATATTCCACTTTTGTCAAAAAAACAATGCTTTTTTACTAAAATATGGTATATATATGTTATTTTTATCACATTTATGCACGTTGTTTGATATGGACGTATATTGTGGCATAATTCATCAAATAAAACTTTAGAGTTTGTCTTTACAATAAAAAATTTTAGATATAAAATATGCCTTGTGTGTAAATGAGTTATGAGTGGCAGACCGGAAGCCCTGTATGAAAGTGAGTATTTATGAGTGATTTTTATAATGAAGAAAATATGACTGAGGATACCTTGGTATATGATGAACCTGAAGAGGAAGGCATTCCGGAACATTTATATGCAAAAGAGGAGCCTGTACAGGAAGAAAACAAAATGGGCACGATGCCCATGAATAAGCTGTTGCTTACGATGTCGATTCCCATGATGGCGTCTATGCTGGTGCAGTCTCTATATAATATTGTAGACAGTATCTTCGTTGCTAAGCTGAGCGAAGATGCGTTGACAGCGGTTTCCCTGGCGTTTCCCGTGCAGGTGCTTTGTATGGCAGTGGGTGGCGGTACCGGTGTAGGTATTAATGCGGTATTGTCCAAAGCCTTGGGCGAGAAGAATAAAGAGGCGGTTAATAAGTCGGCGACAAACGGTATCTTCCTTATGATGTTAAGTTCCGTATTATTTTTGTTGGTAGGTCTTTTTCTGGTAAAACCTTTCTATTATATGCAGGGTACCGAAAGTCCGGCGATTACGGAGTACGGAATTCAGTATTTGACCATTGTTTGTTGTTGTTCAATTGGTATTTTTACGCAGGTGACCTTTGAACGTCTCCTGCAATCTACGGGTAAAACCGTGCTTTCCATGATTACCCAGGCTACCGGTGCGGTAATTAACCTGATTCTGGATCCGATTATGATTTTTGGTTTGTTGGGATTTCCGAAGCTTGGTGTTGCCGGTGCGGCACTTGCTACGGTAATCGGACAGGTGTGCGCGGGTTGTCTTGCGGTATTCTTAAATTATAAGTTCAATAAAGAAATATATATTTCGTTCCGCGGTTTTAAACCGGATGGTAAAATGATTTTAAAAATCTATTCCGTAGGTTTTCCGTCCATCATTATGCAGGCCATCGGTTCGATTATGAACTATTTGATGAATCAGATTCTTCTGTCCTTTGCGGATACCGCGGCAACCGTATTTGGCGTATATTACAAGCTTCAGAGTTTCTTCTTTATGCCGGTATTCGGATTAAACAACGGTTTGGTACCGATTATTGCATATAACTTTGGCGCAGGTAAAAGAAGCCGTATGTTGAAGGCAATCAAGCTTGGTATCTTATATGCGGAAATCATTTTTATCATAGGTATGCTTTGCTTTATTTTAATTCCCGATAAGTTGTTGCTGTTGTTTAATGCAGAGGGCGATTTGATGGAAATGGGCCAGGTGGCACTTCGCATTATCAGTGTGCACTTCCCGATTGCGGCGTATTGTATCATTCTCAGTAGTTCCTTCCAGGCGCTTGGACACGGTTTCTACAGTATGTGGGTTTCCATTGCGCGTCAGCTTGCAGTGTTAATTCCTGTGGCATATCTGTTCTCGCTGACCGGACAGTTGAGCCTTGTGTGGTGGGCATTCCCTATCGCAGAAGTGGCGTCTATGATTATGTGTACATTGTTTATGATTCTTGTGCACAAA
>JAGAQJ010000060.1 GCA_017622845.1 Lachnospiraceae bacterium
ATTTCCTTATACGATGATTGATACCCAGGAGTAAATTTGCATGGAAGCAAATTTAGGCGAGATGGAGGCATGGATGCCGACTCGAGCCGGCTCCGTCCTCATTTGAAAGCCTTCCTCATCGTATTAGGAAATTCCCATTCGAAACCAATGGCAGTCAGAAGAATACTATCTGCCGTTTTCGTCCGGATAAGAATGCATAAAAGGCTGAACTGTTACCCCAAATGTGTTAAAACATGTTCTGTGCGTTGACAAGTAAGGGGCGGCAGGGTACAATGAAAAGTATTGGCATGATATGTCAAGGGGAACAAGAGAGGACGGTTAATGCATAAAATGATAAGATTAATGACAATTGAGGATTATGATCAGGTGCATGCGCTTTGGATGACAATCAAGGGCTTTGCGATACGAAGCATTGATGATTCCAGAGAGGGAGTGGAGCGCTTTTTGAAGAGAAATCCGACCACCAGCGTGGTAGCAGTGGAGGATGGCAGAGTAGTAGGCGCAATTCTGTGCGGACATGACGGCAGACGCGGCTGTCTCTATCACGTGTGTGTGGCGCCCGATTACCGAAGACAGGGAATCGGCAAGGCAATGGTCGTCTTCTGTATGGACGCACTCAAGAAGGAGCACATCAATAAGGTCAGTCTCATTGCCTTTACAAAGAATGACATCGGAAATGCGTTTTGGCATCATGTAGGATGGGTGGAGCGCGAGGATTTGAATTATTATGATTTTGTGCTGAACAGCGAAAATATAGAAGCTTTTAATAAATAACAGATAATGAATAATATAGAAAGGATGGACCTAAGATGAAACAGATAGAAGGCGGTGTTACCGCAGCGAAGGGTTTTGAAGCGGCAGGTGTAGAGGCAAACATTAAATACAAAGACAGAATGGATATGGCGTTGATATACAGTACGGCGCCCTGCAATACAGCAGGAACTTTTACGACAAATGTAGTAAAGGCAGCTCCCGTCCTGTGGGATAAGGATATTGTGGAGAACAGCCCATATGCGCAGGCTGTTGTGGTAAATGCAGGTATTGCCAACGCATGTACAGGGAAACAGGGGATGGAGTACTGCGGTGCAGAAGCTAAGAAAATGTCAGAGCTTCTGAATATTCCTGAAAATGCAGTCCTTGTAGGGTCAACCGGTGAAATCGGAAAACAGCTTCCAATCGACAGAATTTGCGCAGGTATCGAAAAGCTTGTGGCTGCAAAAGACAGCTCGATTGAGGCGGGGCACATCGCATCAAAGGCGATTATGACAACAGATACTGTGAATAAAGAGATTGCAGTAACATTTGAGCTTGACGGCAGGACTGTGACAGTTGGCGGCATGAGTAAAGGTTCCGGTATGATTCATCCGAATATGTGTACCATGCTCGCGTATATTACAACAGATGCGGCAATCAGCAAGGAGCTTCTGCAGGAGGCACTGAGCACCAGTGTGATTGATACCTACAATATGATATCTGTCGATGGAGATACATCCACCAACGACACCTGCCTTGTGCTTGCTAACGGATTGGCAGGAAATGACGAGATTGCGCAGAAGGGCGAGGCATACGACAAGTTCTGTGAAGCACTCAACTTTGTAAATACATATCTTGCAAGGAAGATGGCAGGGGACGGAGAAGGAGCAACCGCGCTTTTTGAGACTACGGTTTATCATGCAGCCACAAAGCAGGAGGCGCGCACGCTTGCAAAGTCCGTTATCTGCTCCAGTCTCACAAAGGCAATGATTTTCGGTCATGATGCGAATGCAGGAAGAATTTTATGTGCGCTTGGTTATTCGGGTGTGCAGTTCGATCCGGAAAAGATTGATCTGTATTTTCAGGGGAAGAATGGCAAAATGCTGATTTATAAGGACGGCGTGTCAACCGGCTACAGCGAGGAAGATGCTACAAAGATTTTGTCGGAGCCTGAGGTGACAGTCCTTGTTGATATGAAGATGGGAAATGAGACAGCTACCGCATGGGGCTGTGACCTGACTTATGATTATGTAAAAATTAATGCGGACTACCGGTCGTAATTTATGTATTCAAAAACATACAATGCCACAATTTAGGAATGGCATGGCAGAGTATAAAAGATAGAATTTAGGAAACGGAAGGAAAATTGTAAAATGAATGAACAGGATATGAGCAGTGTATTGTCCAAGGCTGAGGTGCTGATTGAGGCGCTTCCTTATATACAGAAGTTCAACAGAAAGTACATTGTAGTAAAGTACGGCGGAAGCGCCATGAGCAATGAGGAGCTTCAGAAAAATGTCATCAAGGACGTGACATTGCTAAAGCTCGTAGGCTTTAAGCCGATTATCGTGCACGGCGGCGGTAAGGAAATCAGCCGATGGGTCGGCAAAGTCGGCAAGGAGGCGAAGTTCGTCAACGGACTTCGTGTCACAGACGATGAGACGATGGAAATTGCGGAGATGGTATTAAATAAAGTCAACAAGAGTCTGGTCACCATGGTTCAGGAGCTTGGTGTCAAGGCAGTTGGCGTCAGCGGTAAGGACGGCGGTCTTTTAAAGGTAGACAAGAAGTATTCTGATGGGCAGGATATCGGTTTTGTGGGAGATATCAAGGAGGTGAATCCCAAGGTACTGTTTGACCTGATTGAGAAGGATTTTCTGCCGATTGTTGCTCCGATTGGCCTTGATGATAATTTTCAGACCTACAATATCAATGCAGATGATGCCGCATGTGCCATTGCAAAGGCAGTAGGGGCTGAGAAGCTTGCTTTTCTGACGGATATCGAGGGATTATATAAGGATATCAATGATAAATCGTCCTTCATATCAAGAATCAGCGCAACACAGGCAGATAAGCTTATCGAGGACGGCTTTATCGGAGGCGGCATGCTTCCAAAGCTTAACAATTGCACCAGTGCAATCAAGAACGGCGTTAACCGCGTACATATTCTTGACGGCCGTATTCCTCACTGCCTGCTTCTGGAAATCTTTACGAGAAACGGTATCGGCACGGCGATTGTAAAAGATGAAGATTTGGACACCATGGATAAGGAAGTATAGCAGGAAATATGCAGGCACAACATTTTAGTGTAAGCAGCAGGATTCGTAACAGAAATGAGAATTTTATTGAAATAAGATTCTGTGTAACAATTCAGGAAAGGAAACAATATAAATCATGAACATGAAAGAATATATCGACGAGGCTGAGGCAGCGCTTCTTCATACCTACAATCGTTACCAGATTGTGTGGGATAAGGGGGACGGCATGTATCTATACGATATTGAGGGCAGGAAATACCTTGATTTCGTGGCAGGTATTGCCGTGTTTGCGCTTGGCTACAATAATAAGGCATACAATGATGCGCTGAAGGCTCAGATTGACAAGGTAATCCACACTTCTAATTATTATTACAATATTCCTGCAATAGAAGCGGCAAAAAAATTGAAAAAAATATCCGGCATGGACAGAATCTTTTTTACAAACAGCGGTGCTGAGTCTGTTGAAGGCGCGATAAAGGCAGCAAGAAAATATGCATTTTTAAGAGACGGACATACGGATCATGAGATTATTGCCATGAATCATTCCTTCCATGGAAGAACGATGGGAGCGCTTTCCGTAACCGGAAATCCTCACTACAGAGAGGCGTTTGAGCCGTTAATCGGCAATGTGAAGTTTGCTGATTTCAATGATTTTGAGAGCGTGAAGGCGCAAGTGACGGATAAAACCTGTGCGATTATCTTTGAGACTGTACAGGGTGAAGGCGGCATTTATCCGGCATCAGAGGAATTTTTAAAGCAGGTAAGGACGCTTTGTGATGAGAAGGATATTCTGCTTATTTTAGATGAGATACAGTGTGGTATGGGACGGACAGGTACAATGTTTGCGTGGCAGAAATACGGCGTGAAGCCGGATATCATGACAAGTGCAAAGGCAATCGGATGCGGCGTGCCGGTCGGTGCATTTATGATGACAGAGAAGGTCGCTGCCCAGTCGCTTACAAGCGGAGACCATGGTACGACCTACGGCGGAAATCCTCTTGCATGTGCTGCAGTTTCAAAGGTAATTGACCTGTTTGAGGAGCAGAATATTCTTGCAAATGTCAATGAAACAGGCGCTTACCTGTATGAGAAATTAGAGGAGCTTACAGCGAAATATGATGATATCAAGGCGCACAGAGGCATCGGTCTGATGCAGGGCTTAGAGTGTGCAGGACCAGTGAGCAGTGTCATCAACAAGGCGATTGAGAAAGGCTTGCTGCTAATCAATGCAGGAACCAACATTATCCGCTTTATACCGCCTCTGATTGTTTCCAAGGCGGATGTAGACGAGATGATAAAAATTGTTGATGCATGCTTTGCGGAATTATAGTGTGAAATACAGGTTCATGATTTTTGGCGTATATGGTTTGATGAAAAGAGCGTGTTGTGAATAGTAACAGAATGGAAAACGGAGTAGAAGGATGAGACACAGCAGAATAAGAAACAGACTGCTTCTTGTGGCGGCAGTGCTTGTGCTGGCAGGCATTGTCCTGATTATGGTATATTTTTCGATGCAGTACGGCGGGGGAGGCAGGCCGGTTACAGAGCTTGGGGACAGGAAGGAAACGATTCATCTGTGGTATACAGATGATGCGTTGACCGACTATTTAAACAGTAAGGCAGTGGAATTTTATGACAGTACGGATATTCGGATTGATGTAAAGCTGGTATCCGGTCTGGAATATCTGGAAACGATTAATACGGCAAGTCTGGATAGGGAGGAGAACACGCCGGATATCTATATTATAAGCAATGATTCCCTTGAGAAGGCGTATCTTTCAGGGCTTGCGGCGCAGCTTCCTGAGACATCGGCAGTATATGATGAGTCGTTATTCAATCAGGCAGCGAGAAATGCAGTGACATATGACGGAAAATATGTGGCGTGTCCGATGTATTTTGAGACAAGTGCATTGCTGTACAACAAGACCTATCTGCAGCAGATTGCAGACGAGGCAAACAAAGCCGCGGAAAATGCTGACGGGGAAGCCCAAAATGACGAAACGATGCAGCAGCCTGTGACGGCAGAGCAGCTGATTCCTTCGTCTATCGCCGATATCCTGAATTTTGCGGACCAATATTCTACGCCGGAAAATGTTGAATATTTCTTCCGTTGGGACGTTTCTGATATTTTTTACAATTACTTTTTTATCGGTAATTATATTTCAGTAGGCGGAGAGGCTGGCGATGACAAATCACAGATTGATATTTATAATACCGAGTCGGTTTCAAGCCTGAAGGTTTATCAGGAGTTAAATCAGTTCTTCTCGATTGATACGAAGGAAACGAATTATGATACGATTATGCAGGAGTTTCAGGAGGGCAGAACCATCTACACCATCGCGACAAGCGATTGCATCAGAAAGCTTGATGAGGCTGCTGCAAACGGTGAATTTGCATATGAATACGGTGTGGCACAGCTTCCGGACATCAATCAGGAGCTTACGACCAAGGGAATGTCCGTGACCAATGCACTTGTTATTAACGGATATTCCGCACATCAGGAGTCAGCAGGCAGATTTATGGATTATCTGGTAAGAAATGAGAGTGCAGACCTGTATGGCATGACGGGAAAGCTTCCGGCAGTCGTGCAGGAAACATATGAGGATGCACATCAGGCAGCATTTATGGAGAACTATCAGGAGTCCATTCCAATACCGAAAATGCTTGAGACCAGCAATTTTTGGGTAGAGCTTGAGATTTGCTTTGCAAAGGTCTGGGACGGAGCAGACGCCAATACACAGCTCCGCCAGCTTTCCGGGCAGATAAAAACGCAGCTTGCGGGGGAGCCTGTGACAGAGGAGCCGATAGAGGACCCTGAGGTAGAACTTCTTCCTGCCGTAGAGTACGAGGAAGGAACCGGAGAGCTGCTCACAGAAGAACAGACAACAAATGAATAATTTTTGATAAAAAATCCAATGATATATGTAAAGCAAGAATAACTGTTCAGGACATCACGACACACTGAATAGTTACAAGGTGAAAAGGAGGCTTACAGTATGATTGGATTTTTTATTGCACTTTTATCGGGAGCGCTTATGAGTGTGCAGGGTGTATTTAACACGAAAGTCACAGATTCCTCAAGCTTGTGGGCAGCAAATGTGTTTGTCCAGTTTACGGCATTTCTTGTCTGCCTTGCGGCATGGCTTTTTGCGGACAGGACTTCGTTTCGCGAGGTGATTGCGGTAGAACCCAAATACTTTTTGTTAGGCGGTGTAATGGGAGCCTTTATCACACTTACAGTTATCAAGAGTATGGATGCATTAGGACCTGCAAAGGCGGTGATGCTGATTGTCATATCGCAGATCATTGTCGCATATTTGATTGAGCTTTTTGGTATGTTCGGCGTAGAGAAGCAGCCCTTTAGCTGGAGAAAGGTGATTGGCGCGGCAGTGGCAATTGTGGGAGTGGCGCTTTTTAAGTGGGATTAGAGAAATGCCGTAACAGAAAATGGCAGCCGGAGGGATACTATCTGCCATTTTCGTCCCGATATGAATGCATAAAAGGCTGACCTGTTACAAATTTTACAAAAATTTTGCAGAAAAGTATTGACCGATAGTAACTACCGCAAACTATAATCGGTTATAACAAGCGGTTTAAGCAAACGCATTGCTGCATAGAATTTACAGGAGGACTTTATCATGAACAAATTTACATATTTTTATCCGACAAAGGTTTATTTCGGAGAAGGGAGTGCACAGCAGGCTTTCGCCGCAGAACTTGGCAAAGTCGGCGAAACGGTAATGCTGGCATATGGCGGCGGCTCTGTCAAAAGGAATGGCATTTATGATGAAATGAAAGCTCTGCTTGCGCAGGCAGGCAAGAAAGTAGTGGATTTTTCCGGCATCATGCCGAATCCCACCTATGCAAAAGTGCAGGAGGGCGCAGCGCTTATTCGTGAACATCATGCAGATTTTATTCTGGCAGTAGGCGGCGGCAGTGTGATTGACTGCTGCAAGGTGGTTTCCGCACAGGCAATGCTGGACGAAGATATTTGGGATATGGAATATACGAAGGGGCAGTTTCCGCCAGCAGGGATTCCAATGGGAGCGGTCGTAACAGCCTCCGGAACCGGTGCGGAAATGAACGCAGGCGCAGTTATCACTTATGAAGAAAAGAAATGGAAAGGTCCGGTATTCGGAACAGCGGCTTCGTTTGCCGTTCTTGATCCGGCTTATACAATATCGGTGCCTCCTGTGCAGGTGCTTTCCGGGGCTTTTGATACATTAAGTCATGCGATGGAAACCTACCTCGGCGCTTCTGACAAGGATAATGTGTCAGATGATGTGTCGCTGGCAATCATGCGCAACACAGTTGTCAATATGCGCCGTCTGCTTGAAAATATCAATGACATGGAGGCCCGGAGCAATCTGATGTGGGATTCTGCCATGGCAGAAAACGGGATTCTGAAATGCGGCCGCCTGACGGATTTTCAGGCACATCAGATTGAACACCAGCTAGGCGCCTATACGGATTGCAATCATGGTCAGGGTCTTGCGGTAATCCATCCTGCGTATTACCGCCATATTGTGAAGGATGCGCCGGATAAATTCACGCGGCTTGCGAAGGTAGTATTTGGTGCGGATACTGCAGAAGCCGGCGTGGAGGCTCTGGAAAGCTTTATCAAAGAGTGCGGACTGCCTGTGAAAATGAGCCAGCTGAAGTCTGCGGTGGAAATTACGCCGGAGGTGCTGCGGCAGGTAGCTGATACCTGCAATATTATCAAATGCAATCCCCGTGAGCTTGACAGAGAGGAAATCTACGAGATTCTGATGGAGTGCTTATAGGGAAAGGCTTCAGCAGGAGAATGTCTCGAAGCTGATAAAGAAATACTATAAGGTACCTTGACTTTTTGCGGTGCAAGAAATATAATGTCAAGGTACCTTATTTTTGCGTCCGGCTTTAGGAGGGGGTTGTATGTTTAAAAAATATGAAGAACTGGATATAACGAATCGTTTGATTTGCAATTTTCGGGATATTGGCCATGTAATCCGTGGGACATCAGAAGGAAAAGGCAGTCAGAAAAGAGTCCTGATTATTCTGCTCGAGAGCGGACCCGTCACGCAGACTGCTTTGACAGAGCATTTGGATATTCAGCCCGGTTCCGCCAGTGAGGTGCTGGGAAGGCTGGAAAAACTTGGCTTCATTCAGCGGACTGCCAATGAAGCAGACAAGCGGACAGTTCTCATTTCGCTGACGAAGACCGGTATACTGGAGGCTCAGGAAGCGCTGCGCCAGAGAAAAAATCGTCATTCAGAAATGTTTTCTGCGCTTTCGGATGAAGAACAGCGTGAGCTTTTGGGGCTGCTTGAAAAGCTGTGTGATGACTGGGTAATCCGTTATGCAGAACATATGCAAAGGAGAAAACGACGATTATGAAGCTTATTTATCAATACCTTCGCAGGCATCTCGGGATATTTCTGCTGTCGATGTTATTTCTGACTATGGAAGCAATGGCGGACCTGCTGCAGCCGACGTTTATGTCATATATTGTTGATGATGGCGTGAAGCAGGCAGATATACGCAGAATTTGCGTTTATGGAGCAATGATGCTGCTGATTGCGTTGATAGGGGCTGTTTCTGCTGTAATGCGGAATTATTTTGCAAGCTGTACCTCTCAATCCGTTGGCAGGGAGCTTCGCAAGGACATCTATCATAATGTGGCAGGGCTGTCGCTGGAAAACATCGACCGCCTGCATCCTGCTTCGATTATCACCCGGATTACCAATGATGTAACACAGATACAGGAGTTTATTAATGGCATTATGCGTATCATGGTGAAAGCGCCGATTACCTGTATTGGTGCGATTGTGCTGATTATTCTGCAGACCCCCGGTCAGCTGCCTGTGATACTTGGAATCGTTGTGATTTCGGCGCTGTTGATTGCCGGAAATATGAAGATTGGATATCCTAAGTTCGGGGCTGTTCAGGGAGCGCTTGACAAGCTCAATGACACGACCCGGCAATTTTTGGCTTCCGTCAGGGTGGTGAAAGCCTTTCGGGCGGAGGAACAGGAAAGCCGGAAATTTGCAGAGACATCAGGTTGGCTTGCGGATGCCAACACATCGGCTTTGCGGACAATGGCAATTTTTTCTCCGTTGGTCAATCTGACTGTCAACTTCGGTATTGTCCTGCTGCTTTGGATTTCACAGAGCAGCAATAGCGGAGGGATTGGAAAATTGATGGCATCAGTCAATTACATGACACAAATCCTGTTTGCGGCATCCATGATTTCCAATGCACTAAATACTGCTGTCAGGGCAATGGCCTCCTCAAAGCGCATTCAGGAGGTTCTGGACGAACAGCCTGCGCAGAAACAGGCAGAGAACCCCAAAACACCGGAGATTACCGGTGATATTGCATTGAAGGACGTTTCTTTTTCTTATGCCGGAGCAGGAAATCCGTCATTGCAGAATATTAATATCCATATTCATTCCGGAGAAACCATTGGAATGATTGGTCCTACTGGTTCCGGCAAAAGCACATTGGTCAATCTGATTCCAAGATTTTATGACGCGACGAAAGGCAGCGTTGAGCTTGACAACTGCAGCGTTTGTGAAATCGAGCAAAACTATCTGCGCTCTGCCATTGCCGTTGTTCCGCAAAAAGCCCTGTTGTTCAGTGGTACAATCAGAGAAAATCTTCTTTGGGGACGGTCTGACGCTGCCGAAGCAGAAATTGAAAATGCCTCCCGAATTGCCTGTGCAGACGAATTCATTGCAAAATTGCCGGAAGGTTATGATACGATGCTTGGACAGGGCGGCGTGAACCTGTCCGGAGGACAAAAACAGAGGCTTTGCTTAGCACGCGCTTTGGTACGTGCTCCGAAAATTCTTATTTTGGATGACTGCACCAGCGCGTTAGATGCACAAACGGAGGCGTCGGTTTTAAATGGTCTTAGTCAGTTGAAGCAGAAAACAACGGTTCTGCTGATTAGCCAGCGGATTTCCACGGTTATGCGCTGTAATCATATTTTGTGCCTTGACAACGGTCAGATGAGAGGTTATGGCACGCACGAGGATTTAATGCGTTCCTGCGAAACATATCAGGAGATTTACAAATCCCAGATTGGAGGCGGTGAAAATGAGTGAAAAGAATACAGGGCTTCCGCCTGCAAATATCAATGGAATTTCAAGACCTGGCAGAGGCGGTGTGACGGTTAAGCCTAAAAATATGAAGAGCACGCTGCTGCGGCTTTTTGAACTGACAAAAGGAAAACGAAGAGGACTTGGGTGGATTTTGCTGCTGTCGGCTCTTGCATCTTTGGCGGCAATTCTTTCCCCTTATCTTTCGGGGCAGGCGGTTACGGTTATTGATAACGGGGATAAAGCGGCATCAGTGCTGCTGTGCCTTGCATCTTTGTATCTTTGCGACTGGCTGATAAAATTTCTGCAGGCCTTTTGTATGGCAGCTATCGGTCAGAAGATTATCTATCATATCAGAGGAGTTTTGTTTGAGCATGTTAAGACGCTGCCTCTTGCATTCTTTGATAAGCACCGCCACGGCGAACTGATGAGCCGCCTGACTAACGATATTGACAATATCAGTACCACAATATCCAGTTCTCTTACGCTGCTTTTAACCTATGGATTTACCATCATCGGCATTTTCAGCATGATGCTTCTGCTCAGTCCCATATTGACCGGAGTATCCATGATTGGCGTAGTTTTGATTTTTCTGCTGACCAGGGCAGTTACCAGGCGTACCGGACCGCTGTTTAAAGAGCAGCAAAAGCATTTGGGTGCGTTAAATGGACAGATTGAGGAAAGCATTTCGGGGCTGAGTGTGGTAAAGGCATTCTGTCAGGAGGATAAGATGGAAAGCGAATTTTCCCGGAAGAATGAGCAGCTTTGCAAGACCTCTATTCGCGCCTTAATCGTTTCCGGCTATCTGATGCCCATGATGAACGTCATCAATAATCTCTGTTATGTGGCGATTGCGGTTCTCAGCGGCGTCTTGTATGTGAGAGGCATCATCGGCAGCATTGGGTTAATCACCAGCTTTCTTCTGTATATCCGGCAGTTTACCCGTCCCTTTGTGGAAATTGCAAATATTTACAATAACTTTCAGACTGCGGTTGCCGGAGCTGAGAGGGTATTTGAGATACTGGATGAAGAATCAGAACCAGCGGATAAAGAAGGCGCTTTCCCATTGGAAGCGCCGGAAGGGAATATTGAACTAAAAAATGTATCATTTGGCTATTCACCGGAAAAACAGGTTTTAAAAAATATTTCCCTGAAAATTCCGGCAGGAACCAAGGCGGCGATTGTGGGACCTACCGGCTCCGGCAAAACCACCATTATCAATCTGCTGACGCGTTTTTATGATGTAACAGACGGTCAGATTGAACTGGACGGTCATGACTTGAGGGACTATAGGATGGAAGAACTTCGAAATACCTTCGGAGTTGTCCTGCAGGATACTGCTTTATTCTCGGCGTCAGTTCGGGATAACATCTGTTATGGAAATCCGGATGCCGCTATGGACCAGATTATAGAGGCTGCAAAGATGACGGGAGCAGACCGCTTTATCCGGCGTCTGCCCAATGGCTATGATACGGTCTTGGAGCAGGGCGGCCAGGAGCTTTCACAGGGGGAGCGGCAGCTTTTAACCATTTCCAGAGCAGTTTTGACCAATGCGCCGATTATGATTTTGGATGAGGCCACCAGCTCCGTAGATACGGTGACAGAACAGAATATCCGAAGGGCACTGCTGAAGCTTTGTGAAAACCGCACTTCTATTATTATTGCGCACCGCCTGTCCACAATCCGGGATTCTGATTTAATTGTTCTGTTGGAGAACGGAGAGATTGCAGAGCAGGGAACGCATCAGGAATTGCTGGATTTGGGCGGAAAATACGCTGCCATGTACCGCACGCAGACGGGGGATAACAGGTGATGCAGACAGCATGGTAAAAGAAAACATGAAAATACTGAAATAAAATCTATAATAATTTATGGGAAAAAGGTTATCTATAGTTTAAAACTATGGGTAACCTATATTTTTATATATTATACAAGCAGGCTTGGACATATTATAATGGAAAAAAGTGAAAGGAATCAGTACACTGGTTTCAGAAATAAGACAGAGATGGTAAAAGAGATCAGAAAGCAATCGTCAGATAAAGAAAGGAGACATATCAAATGAAAATTTCGGAAATATATGATCAGAAAGCAAACAGTGAATATGCAGACGGAAAAAGTCTGTCTTTTGAGATTTTTCCGCCGAAAAAAGACAGTGAACTCAAAAATATTGATGAAACATTGGAAATTCTGTGTGAATTGAAACCTGACTATATCAGTGTAACCTTTGGAGCAGGCGGAAGTTCTAACTGCAACCGGACCATTGAGCTTGCTAAAAAAATTAAAAATAAATACCATGTGGAACCTGTGGTACATTTAACATGTCTTCATTACAGCAAAGCAGAAATAGATGAATTTGCAAAGCTTTTAACAGATGAGGGAATCCAAAACATACTCGCTCTGCGAGGCGATAAGAAACCGGATATTCCGGAAAAAGAGGATTTTGAACATGCTTCTGATTTGATTGCTTATTTAAAATCCAAAGGTGATTTTTGCTTTCTGGGCGCTTGCTACCCGGAATGCCATCCTGAATCGGTCAATAGAATCAGTGAGATAAAACATACAAAAAAGAAAGTGGATGCAGGTGCGGAAATACTGTTGTCACAGTTATTTTTCGATAACAACCAGTTTTTCCGGTTTCTTGAGGATTGCCGGATTGCAGAAATCGATGTCCCCATTATTCCGGGGATTATGCCTGTAATCAATGCTGCCCAGATAAAAAGAATGATAACGATGTGCGGAGCAGCCTTTCCGGTACGTTTTCAGAAAATTATTGAAAAGTACGAAAATAACAAAGAGGCGCTTTTTGACGCAGGAATGTCGTATGCTTTAAGCCAGATTATTGATTTGCTTGTAAGCGATATTGATGGTATTCATTTATATACTATGAACAATCCGCTTGTCGCAAGAAAAATATGTGAAGGGATACATAATATTATATAACATATATGCTGCTGCTTTTATACAAAACAAACCTTTCGGCGTAGCAGCCTGACATTGAGACTAACCCAGACTGGGTTAGTCTTTTGCTGTTTATAACCTTCTGAGTCCAGTGTCATGTGCTTCCTGCTGTATCTATGGCCGCAGTCGTGAATAAATACCTTATTTAAAATGACATTATATGAAAATTTTCATAAAACGTCATAAAAATTTTTTCTGAAATGTAGTATGGTTAAATTACAAAGTTTGACAAAAAACGAAAGAAATCAGAAAAACAGACATACCCTTGTAAACTGAGGGTATGTGCATACAGAAATAAGGAGGACGCTTTATGCCGGACCGGGAATATTTAGAATTAAGCAGGATACTGATTGACTTCCCGCTGCCTTATGAGGCAGTCAGGGAACTCCATATCGTGGAGGAGGCGAACAGCCACAGCACCCTGACGCTGCAGCTTGTATCCGCCGGACAGCTTTCGGAGAA